>CAZPLE010000075.1:0-11018 GCA_964587375.1 uncultured bacterium | reverse complement strand
ATATAAATATATAAGGAGTCACTATGGCTGAAACACTCAACTGCTACGTCCGTTCCGAAAGAGGAACCGGGGCTGCCAGGAGACTGCGCAGACAGGGTCTTATTCCGGGAATTATCTACGGTCACAAAACCAAACCTATTCCGGTGGTGGTGAAAGAGAATGAATTTTTGAAGTTGTGGCATAATATCACTGGAAAACAGATTCTGTTGGATTTAATCGTCCACAAAAAAGATAAAGAATCTAAAATCCACGGATTCCTTCAAGACTACCAGCACGACCTGGTGAACGATAAGTTTCTCCATCTGGACTTTCACAAAGTTACCGCCGCAGAGAAGGTTCGGATGGCCATTCCGGTGGAACTGGTGGGTGAAGCACCCGGTGAAAAACAGGGCGGAATAGTGGACCAAATCCTGCGGGAGATTGAGGTAGAAGGTCTCCCTGGTAAAATTCCGGAAAGAATTACGGTCGATATTGGCAACCTTCAGATTGGGGATTCAATTTATGTCTCCAGCCTGGACCTGGGTGAGGAGATAAAGATTCTGAAGAAGCCGGAAGAACCGATTGTTTCGGTACTGGTACCAAAGAAGGTTGAGGAAGAAGTTGCTGCTCCAGTCGCTGAAGAAGTGGAAACGACTGCGGAACCGGAGGTCATCAGCGAAAAGGTGGCTGAAGAACGACGGAAAAAGAAGGAAGAAGAGAAAGAAAAGAAAGAGGAAGAGGAAGAAGGAAAATCAGCATAGTTATAGAACCTTGAAGAGGATAGGAGCGGGGTGGTCTGTCTGATTGTAGGCCTTGGCAATCCCGGGATTAGCTATCAAAAAACAAGGCATAATCTCGGTTTTAGAATAGTAGATGCCCTGGCCGGTTACGAAGGGAAAAAAGCCCTTTTTCAAAGAACCTCAAAATGCCTGGTAGTGCAAAAAGACCTTGCAGGAATAAAGGCAATTCTGGCTAAACCGCGCACCTATGTCAATCGCAGTGGAGAGGCGGTCTTGGACCTCTTAAACCGTTACCATCTCCCAAAAGAGGTGCTCCTGGTGGTCTGCGATGACCTGGCTCTTCCGCTGGGCACAATAAGGTTGCGGCGAAAAGGAAGTTCTGGTGGGCATAATGGTTTGCAATCAATTATTGAAACTATTGGTTCCGATTTTGCCCGCCTGCGCATCGGAATCGGGGCTCCAGACACCTCTGCCCAATGGGCTGATTATGTCCTTGAACCATTCACTCCGGAAGAAGAAAGGTTGCTACCGGAGATAATCAAGAGAGCGGTCGCTGAGATTTTGAACTTTGCAAGAGAAATTGCTTCTCTTTAATAACACACCTAAGATAAGGAGGAGAGATGTATCTGATAGGAATTGTTCCGGTACTTACGACGGTGGTCATCGGTCTTTTCGTCTACAGTTTGAGTTTACGGATCCATTCCTCTGACGAAGGTACTCCGGATATGAAGTCGGTTGCTGCCTCTGTCAGAGAAGGAGCATTTGCTTATCTGAAACGTCAGTATTTCAGCGTCTCCATTTATGCCCTGGTGTTGTTCGTAGTCCTTTTGATAATGGAGATAGCCAATCTCCTCCCTGTCTTTTCGGCAGCAGCTTTCCTCACCGGAACCCTTTGTTCCGCGCTGGCTGGTTTCATCGGAATGAATATCGCTACCCAGAGTAGCCACCGCACTACGGCAGCGGCGCGCTCTTCTCTAAATGGTGCCTTAAAGATTGCTTTCTCTTCAGGGGCGGTAATGGGTTTGACTGTTGTGGGCCTGGCGCTGGTCAATATAGGCATCTGGTATATAGTTGCCCGATGGTATTACCGCTTCTTACCAGAAACGGAAACGATTCGGAAGATGGCGGCGATAATGTTTGCCAGTGGAATGGGTGCCAGCGGGCAAGCACTCTTTGCCAGGGTTGGGGGTGGCATCTACACCAAAGGCGCTGATGTTGGTGCTGACTTAGTGGGCAAGATTGAAGCTGGAATCCCGGAAGATGACCCCCGCAACCCAGCGGTTATAGCGGACAACGTTGGCGACAATGTGGGCGACATTGCGGGAATGGGAGCAGACCTTTATGAGTCCTATCTTGACGCAATAATTGCCGCCATTGCCCTTTCGGTAGCAGCAGGGCTTTCCATCGGTGGGGTGGCGTTGCCTGTCTACATAGCCTGCTCTGCGGCTATTGCTTCCGTAATCGCCACCAAATTTGTCCATACCGGCGAAGAGGCCTCTCAGGCACAGCTACTCAATGCCTTACGCCGGGGTACTTACGGCGCTTCCATTCTGACGGCACTCTTTGCCTTAATACTTGTCCTTCTTGTCCTGCCGAAACATTTTGGAATCTTCTGGGCAGTGATGGCCGGGTTGATCGGTGGAAACCTTATCGGATTTTTTACAGAGTTCTTCACCTCCGACCATTACCGACCCACCAGAGATGTGGCGCAAGCAGCCAAAACGGGACCGGCAACGGTAATTCTGGAGGGGCTTTCCATTGGGATGTTCTCCACAGTTTTGCCGGTGCTCGTTGTGGTTCTGGCAAGCCTGGCAGCTTATTTCCTTTCCGGAGGAAAAAGTTCTGCGGAACTGGGTCTTTACGGCGTTGCTATCTCTGCGGTAGGGATGCTTTCCACTTTAGGAATTACTCTGGCTACCGACGCTTATGGTCCGGTAGCAGACAACGCGGGTGGTAACGCCGAAATGACCCATCAACCACCTTATGTCCGTCAACGCACCGACGCCCTGGATGCTCTGGGTAATACCACTGCAGCGACCGGAAAGGGGTTTGCTATCGGTTCAGCCGCACTCACCGCTCTGGCCCTGCTGGTCTCCTTCCGGGACCAGGTAGTCTCCCTTGCACCAGGCAGATATACCTTTTCTGTCATCAACCCAAAACTTCTTGCCGGAATCTTTATCGGCGCAATGTATCCGTTCTTCTTCTGTTCTATGGCTCTAAAGGCAGTGGGTCGGAGCGCCCAGAAGATAGTAGCAGAAGTAAGACGCCAGTTCCGTGAAATTACTGGAATTCTGGAAGGAAGAGCAAAACCTGATTATGCTCGCGCAGTGGATATCTGCACTCGGGGAGCGTTAAAAGAGATGCTGCCCCCTTCTATTATTACCATTCTCCTGCCCATCGTGATAGGAATAACACTGGGCGTAGAGGCGGTGCTGGGTCTGCTTGCTGGAGCGATAACCACCGGTTTTGCAGTGGCGGTTATGATGGCGAATTCCGGCGCTGCCTGGGATAACGCCAAGAAGTACATTGAAAAGGGAAATTTGGGGGGCAAGAGATCGGAACCGCACAAAGCCGCAGTTATTGGAGACACAGTGGGTGACCCGTTTAAGGACACCGCTGGCCCTTCGTTAAATATCCTGATAAAACTGATGTCCATCATCGCTATCGTCTTTGCCACTCTCATGGTTAAGTTTTAGATTGAGGATTATAAATGGATTATTTCCAGCAGTCTCTGGCCCTCCATCTGAAACATAAGGGTAAAATTGAGATGCGTAGTAAGGTGGTTATCAAAGACAAGACCGACCTTTCTCTGGCCTATACGCCCGGGGTAGCCGCTCCCTGCAAAGAGATTGAGAGAGACTGGCAAAAACTTTATGACTATACCATTAAAGGAAATCTCGTGGCGGTTATCACCGACGGCAGCGCGGTGCTTGGTCTGGGTAATATCGGGCCGGCGGCAGCCCTCCCGGTAATGGAAGGAAAGGCTATCCTCTTTAAGGAGTTTGGCGGAGTGGATGCTTTTCCTTTAGCCATTGCCAGCCAGGACCCGGAAGAGATTATCCAAACAGTGGTTCTCATTTCTCCAATCTTCGGCGGGATAAACTTAGAAGATATCTCTGCTCCGCGTTGTTTCTATATTGAAGAGGAATTGAAAAAGCGTCTGGATATCCCTGTCTTCCACGACGACCAGCACGGAACCGCAGTGGTAGTCTATGCGGCACTGATAAATGCCCTGAAAATAACCGGGAAAAAGATGACCGAAATCAAAGCGGTGGTCTGTGGAGCCGGCGCAGCCGGTATTGCGGTTACCAAGTTTTTGCTCGCTTTAGGTGTTCCGGAAATCATCGTCTGTGACCGTCAGGGGACGATATACGAAGGAAGGGATGGAGAAACGAACTTTGCCAAAGAAGAGATTGCTCGGCTAACAAACCGAACCAAAATCAAGGGGACTGTAGTCGATGCCTTGGTTGGCAGTGATGTCTTTATTGGTGTTTCGGTTCCAGGATTAATTACCAAGGAAGCGGTGCAAAAGATGGCTCCTTCTCCCATTATTCTTGCGATGTCAAATCCAATCCCGGAAATTATGCCAGAAGAGGCAAAAAAAGCGGGTGCAGCGGTAGTTGCCACCGGAAGAAGCGACTTTCCAAATCAGGTAAATAACCTCCTGGCTTTTCCAGGAATATTCAAGGGCGCTCTTATGGTGAGAGCGAAAAAGATTACAGAGGAGATGAAAAAAGCAGCCAGCCTTGCTATCGCGTCCCTGGTTTCGGAAGAAGAACTCTCACCGGATTATATCATTCCTTCTCCCCTTGACCGTCGGGTAGGCGAGGCGGTTGCTAAGGCGGTTGCTAAGACGGTTGCTTAAATCAGCGGTAACTAACCCCCCAGTTGCTGTATTCGGAAAGATAAACGTTGTAGTCTTCTGAGGCGATATTAAGCACTGGTCCCAACCCTTTGTTCTTGTGCCAGAGACAACGGACCAACGGCGTATGACCACGGTAGGGTGAGGAATTGAGCATAAAGTAACTGTATTCCCGCCAGGAAATAACACCATCGCCATCGGTATCGGTAGGGCCTGGATCCGGTGCCGCTATTACTTCGCCATTGTCTGCAGGGTCAGGGTTAAACATATAAAGGTAAGAGGCGTTACGAGGGTTAGAAGGAGAAGGCCCTTGTCCGGTGTTATCATTACGAAAAGGCTTTCCTTTACCAAAGAGGTCACAACCCTTCCAACCATCGCTCTCGGAGGCACCCCAGTTTAAATAGCCATGTCCAGCATCTCCTCGGTTCTGGTCAGTAAGACACTGAAGAATTTTGGGGTTCGTTCCCAAGTATGTCGGTTGAAGATTAGAAAGCCAGTAAGGAAACTGATTATCGTAGTCCTGACGATACATCTCTACTGCGTAAGAAAATTGCTTCAGATTATTCATACAGTTTGCCTGACGTCCCTTTTCCCGTGCGGTAGAAAGGGCTGGCAACATCTGGCTGGCCAGAATATTGATGATGGCGATAACGACCAACAATTCAATTAAAGTAAATCCTGAATTTGCCTTCTTTCCCATCATTCTTCTGTTTTTTCTCTAACCTCTATCTCCCTAATCGCAGCCGCTGCTGCTCTCTGGACAGAAATGTTCTTTTCCCATTCCACAAGCCGTTTTAGCCGTTCCAGTTGGTCCTTGCCTGCCTTCCTGGCCAAACCGGTGAGTGCTTCCACTCTCAACATTGTATCCTCTCCGGTCTTCTCTGCCACCTGCAATAGGAGAGAGACCGTGCGTGCATCAGGATGTTGAACAAGAAATTTTAGAGCGGTCTTCCGAACTTGAAGCGACGGATCGTTCAGAGCATTTCCTAAATAAGGAATTGTTTCTTCTTTCTCCTGTCGGGCTAAAGTCTCCAGGCAGATAGCACGAACCTCTGCTTCCGGAGAGGTCTTAAGTAAAGAAAAGAACTCTTCCCTATCCAGAACAAAGATAGCATAAGAAGCCACCCTTTTCACCCGTGCTTCCGGATCAGAATAGAGCATCCTTTCCAGGTCTGGAACCGCATCTTTTTCTCCCAGTCTCCCCAGGCCCAGAGCAGCATCTATCCGATTTTCCGCAACCTGGTCGGATAGCCTTTCCCGATACCTGCTAACACTTTCTCTTTCTGGATGGCGGCAGGAGCGAAAGATGAGGATAAAAAAGAAGATAAGCATTAGCAACCAAAGGATTCCTGCGGTAATCCTTTGGTTTTTGGTGGTGTTCCAAAAATGCGTCATCAACGCTTTTTCGCTGGAGCGGACTCTTTCACCCTTACTGAAATAGGCGGCTGTGGCTTTTCAGAACCGGACCGCGGGACAGATGGTATCATCTCCAGAGGAGCCGGTGAGGGAAGGACGATTGCCGGCGCGGACCGTTCCGTTCCAGAGACCTTAAGAAAAGAGTTAAGAATGTTTGGATTGGCCACCCCTTTCTCCATTTGGCCAACCACATAGTAATAGTAGCCACCAAGCCCTATCAAAATCAAGGAGAGGATTAAGGAAACTACAAACTTCGCCTTGCTTACCTCAAGCACTATCAACGCCAAGACAACACCCAGAAACCCTGCTGCCAATACCCCCAACGCCATCAAATATCCTGTCACATACTCCATTACTCACCTCCGAAAAGAATAGAGTTGTTTTGATACAAAAAGTTAAGATGTTTTTATTTTACACCTCTTTCTAACTGCTGTCAACCATTAAGAGTTAGCCAGGTAAAGGTCGGCTTCTATGGTTTTTAGACCGGCCTTTACTACTTTGCATTTAAGTTCTTCTTCGTCAAGGGCAAAAAGGGGGCTTATTTCTACCTGAACGCCTGGAGAAACGTTTACGCCTGCTGCGGAAAGCCATCTTGTGAAACGAGCCACCATTGCCGCTTTTGCCGTCTCCGGAGAGTCCTCACCTACCCGATTTTTAACTGGCGCAAATTCTTCTTTACGAAGCACCTCAATACAGCAACTCTTTTTAGCCGCCGGCAGAGCGTCAAATACAAAGGTTTCAAACTTCCAGGCGGTGGTTTCACCCTTTGCCTCTCCCTTTTTCAATACATTCACCGTCTTTACCGCCCGATGATACGGCAGTTGAAAGCCACTTTTATTCAGACGTTCTATAAAGGAAAGGGAAATGATATGGATAGCGATGCTCCCTGCCCAAAAATGGTTCCACTCTACCCTCTTGCCAGAACAACCCATCTGCCAAAGGGGCAGGTCGCTATATTCAATTACTGTGGGCTTTCCGTCTACACAAAGATAAAGACCAATCTTTTCCTCTTTTCGGCGCCGCACCACCTTGAGGGAAAATTCTGATTTTTCCTGAAGATGATAACCTAAAAAGACCGGGTCGGCTATTTTGGCTAATGGATTATCTACTTGACAGTAAAAAAGGTCGGTGAACCCCTTGGAAATAAGTTCGCTAAGAAGTCCGGAACGGTAAATAGCCTTCAGGGCGCCACCGTGGCCATCAGGATTAACAAAGAGGTGGAGCCGGTCCTTCAAAAGCAAGTTGCCATTAGGGCTTATGGTGGGGAGCATCTCCTGCTGAAAGAAGAATACCTTATCGCAAGAGAGCCCGAAAAAACCGTTCTTCTGAAAAAAATTCTTGACCGCCAGATCATTTTCAGGACTGGTCATAATTAAAAGAGGGATTTCTGACCGGTAACGCCTGGAAAGAGCAAGAACGGTTTCGGCAAAGAGTTGAAATAGGGGTTTTTTCCTCACCGGTGTAATGGGGTAGGCTCCTTTCGGCCCATCAAATCCAAGCCGCGCTCCCTGCCCGCCAGCCACAATCAATATTGCCAAACGATTGTCACGAAGGAACGATTCCCCTTCCTCCTGTAAAATGCGGCGCCGCTCTAACTCCTCCTTTGTTTCAAAAAAGGTAATTACTGGTCCTGGCTCCAGAGATGGTATTGACAAAGAATGCGGTTTCTTTTTTTCAATCTCCTTTTTATAAAGAGTAAAGACCAACGAAAGATTCAAGCTGGAAATATTTTCCAGAAAAGCCACCTTTTCTTTGGTATCAAGCGTCTCGTAATGTGCAAGAATATGCCCCTGCTGATGCTCTTCCAAAAAATTAAGAATCTCTTCCTTCTTCATAACTTAACTTATAAACCGCCCTTGACACCCTTGTCAAGATGAGAGGTTGATACCTTCGCAAAGGAGTTGTGGTAGAGATGGTGCTGATGTATAATTATACTGTGCCCGCTGAAAAGAGACTATTTTTTCTGACGCTAATTCTTTTTTTAATCACAAAACCTGCCTTCACAATATCTTATCCCAGTCCTCAGGGTTACGTGAACGACTTCGCAAACATCCTGAAGGCTGAAGAGCGAACCGGTCTGGAAAACCTCCTTCTGGCAATTGAAAAGAAAACTACTGTCGAAATTGTGGTGGTGACCATACCCGAGCTTGGCGGAGAAACTCTGGAAGAATATACCCATGGACTCTTTAACAGATGGGGGATTGGTAAGAAAGGTAAAGACAATGGCGTTTTAATCCTGGTCGTTTTCCGAGAGCGAAAGATAAGGATTGAAGTTGGTTATGGGTTAGAACCTCTTCTTCCGGATGGCAAATGCGGGGAGATTATCCGAACTGTCCTCACACCAGCTTTTCAGAAGGGTGAATTTGGCAGTGGCCTTTACCAGGCTGCAGAAATTATTTCCAGCGTAATCCAGGGAGAAGTTTCCACTATCCCACCGCAAAGAAAAGTTTCTCGTTCCGAACCGCCTTTGATTTTTACCACATTATTTGATATATTCTGGGTGAGTTCCTGTTTTCTCTTCACCTTTATCTCCTTGGGAACAATAGGACTTTTTATTCAGACCCTTTCCCTCCTGGCTCTTCTTCCCTATGGTTTGGCTACCGGAACTGTACCCTTCTTATTACTAATCGTGCCTTTTCTTATTGCGTGGGTGAGTAGCCCAGTTTCCTTTTTAGTTAAAAACCACCGCAAAAAGTCGTTGAAGAGAAGATACGGAAATGATTGGAAAAAACACTGGTACTGGTGGTATGGATGTGTACCCGGGGGTAGCAAAGGTTCCAGTGGTGGTTTTAGGGGAGGGCACAGTGGAAGCGGAGGTTTTGGAGGTGGAAGTAGCGGAGGCGGAGGCGCCAGCGGTGGCTGGTAACGAAAAGATATGAAAAAGATTGAATTGTGCCTGGAAAGGTTTACGGAAAAGATCAGACAGGTGTGGGAGGACAATCTGGTCAGCGTCATTCTTTACGGAAGTTATTTAAAAGAGGAGTTTATCCCAGGGGTTTCGGATATAAACTTGGTCGTCCTGACCAGTAAGATTGACCTGCAGAAATTATTGCTTTCTCGCAAGACGGTGTTAAAATTCAACCGCAAATACAGAATTGTTCCGGTCTTTTTCACTGTTGATTTTTTTCAAAGTTCTTTTGACAGTTTCGCCCTGGAGTGGAAGGAGATCAAAGAAGGATATAAGGTCCTTTTCGGCCGGGACCTGATCAGAAAAGTAGAAATTAAAAAAGAACACCTCCTTTTTCAAATAGAAAGGGAGATAAAAGAAGACCTAATCCGGTTTCAACAGGGGCTTCTCTTTGACTGGAACTTAGAGACTTTACTTTTAAGGTCCGGAAGGGTTCTTCAGATAATTTATCGTAATCTTAAAGATATTTATGCCGAAAAAGAAATTGCTGAAGCCGCGGCACATCTCAAAATAATTGAAGAACTGAGAAGAAAGAAGGTAAAATTAAATAAACAAAGACTGAAAGAACTCGCTGAGAAACACCTTCTGATACTTAACCAACTGGTAAAAATAATGGAGGAAAAATGAGAAAGAACCTTGCTATTCTTATCGTAGTGGTTGTTATACTCTTTGGCCTTTACCAGGTGGTAAAACTTCAATACAACCGACTGGTTGCCCTGGACCAAAAGGTCAACGAAACCTGGGCACAGGTGGAAAACGTGCTGCAGCGCCGCAACGACCTGATACCAAATCTTGTCAATACCGTTAAAGGCTATGCAAAACACGAAAAAGAATTATTTACGGAGGTGACCCGTCTCCGCAGCCAAATCTCTGGTGCAGGAACTGTTTCCGAAAAAGCGGTCTTATCCGACCAATTATCAGCTGCCCTCGGAAGGCTTCTCCTTGTGGTTGAAAATTATCCGCAGTTAAGAGCCAGCGAAAATTTTCTGCGCCTTCAGGACGAACTCGCCGGAACGGAAAATAGGATTGCGATTGAAAGAAAAAGGTACAACGAAGCGGTCAGGGAATATAACCGAACGGTGAAAAGCATACCTATTGTCTTCTTTATGAATATTCTGCCGTTTGAAAAGGAAAAACCTTATTTTACGGCCGAGCCTGAGAACACCCAACCGCCCAGAGTGGAATTTTGATCAGGATATTGTTTGATAAGCACTCTAAGGAAGGAGCGACAACCGGGCAAGCGGACAACCGTCTCCTATTCGCGGTTTTAATTTTAATAACTGGGTATAGCCACCATTCCGCCCGGCAAACCGTGGGGCAATTTCGTCTACTAACTTCTTCACCAGAGTTTCATTCTGGAGATGAGCGTAAATCCGACGTCGGCTGGCAACTGTCCCTTCCTTCGCTAAGGTAATCAGTTTTTCGGCAAGAGATTGAACCTGTTTTGCCCGGGCCAAAGAAGTGTTAACCCGGCCGTAAGTAAACAGGCTCTTCAAAAGGGAAGAAAAGACCCCTTTACGACGACCACGGTTGAGATTAACCCTTTTTCTCCTCTGGTGACGCATCCTTTGAGTTTTTAAGCCCGCTCTCGGTAAGAAATTTTTCTATTTCCAGAAAAGATTTTTCCCCTATATTGGGAATATTTTTTATCTCTTCTGGCGACATGGCTAACAGGTCTTTAACGGTTGAAATACCTGCGCTTTTCAAAATATTGGCAATCCGGGTAGAAAGAAGGTCGGCTATTGGCTTCAGAAGCAAATCTTCCTTTACACCTTCTTCTCTGACCTTCTCTTTCTCTGCGGCGATCAATTCGAAATGTTTCTCCAAAATATCGGTGGCTTGTTTTACCGCCTCCTTAGGGGTAACTGCTCCAGTCGTCCAGATCTCCATAATCAAGCGTTCATAGTCAACCCTCTGACCCACCCGAGTATTCTCAGTCTGGTAGGAAACTCGGGTAATCGGACTGAAAGAGGCAGCGAGCATAATCGTTCCGATTGGCGGATTCTCCTGAGACATCCGACTCACCGGAAGATAACCAAAACCCTGGCTTACCGTAAGTTCCATTTTCAGAGTTGTTCCTTCAGAAAGGGTGGCGATATGCAGTCTCGGATTA
>CAZPLE010000074.1:0-13087 GCA_964587375.1 uncultured bacterium | reverse complement strand
GACTAAGATCAGAATTCCCGTCAGTGGCAAGAAGGTATAACTTTTTTTGATAAAAAGGGATATGCGGTTTGAAAAGATAAGGAAAATGAGAATTGCCGTCCAAGCGACCAGCACGGTTGTCTGCCAGAAGTTGTCCCAATCAACCTTTCTCGTTTTCATTTCAGTAGGCAACCCAGACCCCAGGTTCCAAAGAAGGTTAAGATGAAGATTGCCACAACTAAAAACAGGATGAGTCGTTTGTTGAAGACCGCAAGCCACATGATAACAATTTTTAAGTCTGTCATTGGACCGAAAACCAAAAAGGCAACCTTTGCCACTACTGGAAACTGAACAAAGGTATTGGCAACAAAAGCATCGGCTTCGGAGCAGAGATTGAGCAGGAAAGCCAAAATCATAAGCGTAATGATAGAAAGCGGCATATTCCGGTTTAAAGCAAGCAAATTTTCCCTGGGAAGCAGTATCTGAATCACCGAAGCTGCTATGGCACCGATAATCAGATACTTGCCCATCAGGAAGAAGTCTTCTTCCGCATGGTGTAAGACTCTTTTCCATCCGTTTTCTGCCTGATGAAGGTATTCGGCAGAATGGTCTTGCGGCGGGGCTATTATCTGAAAATTCTTTTCCAACCGTAACAAGATAAGGCCTATGATATTACCGACGATAAAAGCCAGGATAATTCTCCAGAGAATAACCCGGGGTTCATTCCAAAAAGCCATGGTTGTGGAGGCGATAACGGTGAGGTTTATGATTGGTCCCGTCAGCATATAAGTAACGGCGAACGACAACGGAACACCTTTCTTAGTCAAACGCCTGACTACCGCCACAATCCCGCATTCACACACCGGCAGCATCAGACCCAATAGGCTGGCGCAAGGCACCAGCAATGGTTTCTTATTGCTTTTTTCCAGAAAACGCAGCACTCTTTCCTGCGGGAAGTAGACCTCAATCAACCCGGAAATCAGGGAGCCTATTAAGATAAAGGGCAGGGCTTCCAGCACAACCGCTAAAAGGATAATAGTAAAGGTTTGAATTGCCGGATTGCGGAAGAAGACGGGGAATTGCCGCCAAAACCTTGTTTCAATTAAGTTTGGAAGACTGAAGAAGAGAAGGAGAAGGGCAATGATCAAAAGTCGTTTGCTCTTGCTTATCTTTTCCATTCTTTCCCGGACTTGACAGGAATATGAGACCGCGGTATAATATTATTGAAAATAAGTTTCAATAGTGAACAATTATCAAATGTTTTCTCTGAATATCTTTACATAATTGTTTTTACTTTGTCAAGGGAGGCATGAACCGATTTGGAAGATATGGCGGTCCTCCGCCTTTCTGGTGGCACGGAAGGTTACGGGGTTGCGGATACCGGCTGACCTTTCCCCGTCAGGCGATTATGGAAGTGCTGGAGAGGCACAAAGGCCACCTCTCGGCTGAAGAGATTTACCGTGTTATCCACAAAATATATCCGTCTATAGGCCTGACAACAATTTACCGGACGCTGAACGTTCTGGTGGAGATGGGTTTAGTTTCCCGGCTTGATTTCGGCGAGGGAAAGAGTCGTTACGAAATGGCTTCAAAATCTCCAGAACAACACCACCATCATCTCTGCTGCACCGGTTGCGGCAAGGTAATAGACTATCAGGAATTTCTGGAGGAAGAAATGAAGGTAATTAAGGATCTGGAAGCAACTTTAAGTAAAAAATACAATTTTCAAATAAACGAACACCAGATTAAATTTTTTGGTTTGTGCGACACATGCCAATTAAAGAAAGGAGGTGAATAAGATGCCGTTTGGAGATGGAACCGGACCGGCCGGATTAGGACCGATGACTGGCAGGGCAGCCGGGTATTGTGCCGGTTATCCTGTTCCCGGATATATGAACCCGATTCCAGGCCGAGGCTTCTGGGGCAGAGGTTTTGGCTGGTTTGGAAGGGGCCTTTGGGGAGGAAGAGGTTGGCGCCACTGGTATTACGCCACCGGCTTACCCGGTTGGTACCGGGCATGGATAGGTCTTCCGGCCTGGGGCGGATACTGGGGAGGCGCGGTACCTCCGGTGTATCCCTATGGAGCGGAAATAACTCCAAAAGAAGAAGCGGCAATACTTAAAGAGCAGGTTGCCGCTATGGAGAAAGAGATAAAAGAAGCCAACAGGCGCATAGCGGAACTGGAAAAGATTGCCGCTGAGGAGGAAAAATAATCTTTCTGGCGGGGGTATGCCCATACCCCCGCCACCACCGGAGGCGATACCATGAAGATTGCTCTTTCCTCAACTGGAAAAGACTTGGCGAGTGACGTTGACGTTAGATTTGGTAGAGCACCCTATTTTATCCTCGTTGATTCTGAAACGATGAATTATGAGGTTATTGAAAACCCTAACGTTCAAGTTGGTGGCGGCGCTGGGGTTGGTTCAGCCAAGATAGTGGTTGAAAAGGGTGCTCAGGTTGTGATTTCCGGGAACATCGGACCAAATGCCTTTCAGGTTCTGGAATCCACCGGAATAGAAATAATTTCTGGGGTATCAGGTAAAATCAGGGAAGTGGTTGAAAAATACCGAAAGGGTGAATTGAAAAGATCAGAAAAAGCGGACGTGAACAAACATTTCGGATCTTATTAAAGGAGGTGATTAAAATGCCGTTTGGAGATGGAACCGGACCAAGAGGGCAGGGACCTGGAACCGGCAGAGGTCTTGGCCGCGGTGGAGCTGGTCGTGGAAGGATGGGAGGCAACAGACCCGGAGCAGGACCGGGTGGTTTTTGCGTTTGCCCTGCATGTAGTAAAAAAGTACCGCATCAAGCAGGTGTCCCCTGTCATCAGATGCTCTGTCCGGAGTGCGGAACAAGGATGGTTCATGAATAGAAAAAATGGTGATTTCAGTTGCCAGTGGCAAGGGTGGCACCGGTAAGACAACGATTGCGGTAAACTTAGCACTTTCCTTGGAAAATCAAAGAAAGGTTCAATTCTTTGATTGCGACGTTGAAGAACCAAACGCCGCCATTTTTTTAAAGCCAGAGATAAAGTCAAGGGATAAAATTTTTCTTCCCAAACCGAAGATAGATTTGTCAAAATGCAACTTCTGTCAGGAATGCAGTAAGCGCTGTACTTACAATGCGATTGCAGTGGTAAAAGACAAATGGCTTTTCTTCCCGGAATTGTGCCACTCCTGCGGTTTATGTCAGATTGTCTGTCCGACTGGTGCCATCTCCGAAACCCCAGAAGAAAAGGGAATAATTGAATCAGGAAAGTCTGGTACGATTGATTTTTATCAGGGGGTTTTAAAAGTGGGCGAGGCTTCGCCCGTATTTTTAATCAGGACTCTCAAGAAAAAAATTGATAGAGAACGGCTGGTAATCATTGACGTTTCTCCGGGAACAGCCTGCTCTATGGTTGAGGCGGTTAAAGGAACCGATTTCTGCCTGCTGGTGACCGAACCCACCCCCTTTGGAAAGAGCGACTTAGGTTTAGCCATTCAGGTTCTGAAAGACCTGCGAATACCCTCTGGGGTTGTTATTAACAAAGCCGGCAAAAACGATGAAATCATCAATGATTTTTGCGCCGAAATCGGCATACCTGTCTTGATGCAGATTCCTCTTGACCGCAGGATAGCGGTCTCTTATTCCAAAGGCAATCCTTTGATATCTGATATGCCGGAGTACAAGGATTCGCTTCAGAAATTATTCTTCCGTATCTCCAGCCTGATATGAAAGAAATAGCCATTATCAGCGGTAAAGGTGGAACCGGCAAAACCGTGGTGGCTGGTTGTCTGGCCGCTCTGGCGGAAAAGAAGGTTATGGTTGACTGTGACGTGGATGCGGCCAACCTCCAGTATCTACTTCACCCGGAGATTCAGAAAGAAGAAGTTTTTCAGGGTGGTAAAACCGCGGTGATTGACCAAGAGAGATGTATTCAGTGCGGCAAATGTTCTTCCTTCTGCCGGTTTGAGGCCATAAAGAAGGTGGAAGATAACGAGGGCCGGATAGAAAAGGTTGAGGTAGACCCGTTAAATTGTGAAGGATGTGGAGTGTGCGCTTACATCTGTCCGGTTGACGCGGTTCAACTTTTTCCGCAAGAGACCGGAAAGATTTTTATATCCGAGACACCTTATGGTCCACTGGTTCACGCCCAACTGAAACCCCCCGGTGAAAACTCCGGTAAACTGGTAAGTTTTGTACGTGAAAAGGCGCAGGAATTGGCCGAACGAAGAGAAGTGGATTTTGTAATTATAGATGGGCCACCGGGCATTGGATGTCCGGTAATCTCTTCAATCTCCGGCGTAGACCTGGTGTTAATTATCACCGAACCCACAACCTCCGGAATAAGTGACCTGGAAAGGGTTTTGCAACTGGTGAAATATTTTAAAACCAGCAGCGCCATTTGTATCAACAAGTGTGACCTAAACAGTCAAAATGTCATTCTGATTGAGGAAATCGCCGCAAAATACGACTCGCCGGTTCTGGGCAGCATTCCTTTCGGGGACTTCGTCATAGATTCGGTGGTGGCCGGGCTCCCTTACGTTGATTACCGCAACGACGAAACTGCCGCGTTAATAAAGAACTTCTGGTTTAAATTAAGAGAAGTATTTCCTGAATAAAGGAGGTATTATGCGGGTAGCCATATCTACTGATGGAAACGTTGTGTCGGCGCATTTTGGCAGGTGTCCGGTTTTTACAATCGTTGACATTGAAAACGGCAAGGTAACAGGAAAGACTGAAGTGGCAAACCCCGGTCACCAGCCTGGATTTATTCCGCAATTCCTGCGCGAAAAAGGTGCAGAATATATTATTGCCGGAGGCATGGGCCCGAGGGCAATGTCGCTTTGTGAAGAATTGGGTATCAAAGCAATCGTCGGGATAAGCGGAAAGATTGACGACGTAATTGAACAAATTATAAATGGTACCTTAAGGAGCGGCGAAAGTCTTTGTAAGCCGGGTTCAGGCAAGGGATACGGTTTGAACAAAACGGAATGCGAAGATTGTGGCTATTGACGATAAATTGGAATGAAAACCTTTGGAAGCGGCACGAATAGCCAGGGAAATTTTGAAGTGCTTTCATCGATGCCCGGGTCCATATTCCCTTAATCTAAAAGTTTTACTCCTGCCCAAAATTGAGGTTGTTGAATAAAGGGTTTTAGCATGGAGATAAAAATTATTTTTGATAAAGATACACTGGACAAAAGTTTGCATACCGGCTGGGGGGTATCTTTTTTAGTCAATGAAACGGTTTTATTTGATACCGGGGAAAATGGCGAATGGCTTGTTTACAACATGAAAAAATTAAACGTTGATTTTAATAAACTTTCAGCGGTGGTCATTTCCCACCAACATTGGGACCATACCGGCGGCTTGAAGCACATTCTTTGCTCTAAAAAAGGCCTGAAGGTTTACGGCTGTTCTGATTTCAGCGAAGATTTGAAAAGATTGGTTTTTGATTCGGCCGGGAATTTTATTGCCTGCAAAAGAGTCTTTGAGGTTTTGCCGGGTATTTTTACTACCGGGGAAATAAGCGGTTTGTACAACGGCAGTGAGATCAGCGAACAGGCGCTGGTATTGAAAACCGAAAAGGGCATTTCCTTGCTGACCGGCTGTTCTCATCCGGGAATTGACAGGATTTTGGAACTCGTACGGAAAGACTTTCCGCCGGGAAAACCGGGAAATAATTTCTATGCCGTACTCGGCGGCTTTCACATGCCGGACAAGCCCCGGGAAGAGGTGCTGGCGGAACTGAAAAAGTTTAAAAAAATGGACGTGAAAAAAGTCGGCCCTACCCACTGTTCCGGCGAACGGGCAGAGGACATCTTTCGGGAAAGTTACCGCGAAAATTTTATCTCCGTAAAAGCCGGCCAGACTTTACAGTTTTGAATTGCTCTGGTAGACTTGAAGGAGGTTAAATAAAGGCAAAAAACCAGGTATTAACGAAGGGGGTGATAGTTTATAAAGCAGACATTTTTTGTTATTAAACCGTTTTTTGTTGAAGAAAGGAAGATACCAATATGTCAGGCACAGAAGACCAGAATAAAATTCCGGTTATCGGTGATGCGGCCCCCGCGTTCGTAGCCGAAACGACCCAGGGGCAGATTAAGTTTCCTGATGAATAGTACAAGGGCATGAAAAATATTGAGGTGACTTTTCCAGTTATCTCTGACCTCACCATGGAGGTTGCCCGTAAATACGGAATGATTCAAACCGGCGTCAGCAATACGCAGGCGGTGCGGGCGGTCTTTTTTATTGACTCCGAAAGCAAAATCCGGGCACTCATCTACTATCCGCTGGCAAACGGCCGGAATTTCCAGGAGATAAAAAGACTCCTGATCGCGATGCAGACCGCGGAAAAACACAAAGTTGCCACACCGGCTGACTGGCAGCCCGGAGACGACGTGATTGTGCCTCCCCCGGGAAGCTGCGGTTCAGCAAAGGAACGGGTAGAAACCTCCGGCCAGCAGGGAATTAAATGTCTGGACTGGTTCATCTGTTTTAAGCCGCTCAAGAAGATATAAACAGAAGACCGCGTCACGGAGGGGTTGTTGCACAGATTGCGTGTGGCCGTAACCCGGACGGAGGCGGCGCTGTTTTGGAGGCGAGGGGTGCGCCGCCCTCTTTAAATTAAATAGGTGGTAGTTGTTTTATTTATTCCTGGAGAGAGATGGACAGATTTAAATCTGGCTTGCATTTTTATTTCCACGCCTGTTTTTTTAAACTGCGGGATCTGTTTTTCTCCCGGGCGCTTATTCTGGAGGAAGTGCCGATAAAACCCGGTTTTCAGGTGGTTGATTACGGCTGCGGTCCCGGGAGTTATATCACTCTTCTGGCTGGGATGGTTGGAGAAACAGGGAGGGTTTACGCTGTGGATGCGCATCCTTTGGCGATTAAAAAAGTCAGCGGCATCATTGCGAAGAAGAACCTGAAAAACGTAACGGCTCTCCGTTCTGATTGCCGAACCGAGTTGCCGGACAACAGCATTGACGTGGTTTTGCTTTATGATGTTTTTCACGCTTTGGACGATTCAGACGGTGTGCTTAAAGAACTATACCGGGTTTTGAAAGCGGACGGGATTTTATCTTTTCAGGACCATCGCATGAAGGATGACGAGATAGTTTATGAATTGACCAAGGCCAGGTATTTTCAATTGTTGAAAAAGGGCAAGAAAACTTATACCTTCCAAAAGATATAAGAAAGTTACCCGGCTACCCTCAGGATAATAAAGGAATGTGATAAAATCGTCACGTTTTAGTGGGAGCGGTTAAATTCAAATAAAAGGTGTGGGGGCATAGGAGAGCGGCAAGAAAGTTATCGTAGCCAACGAACTGACGAAGAAATTTGGTGGCGTTCTCGCTGGCTGGCGAATTTCTTTCAGCGCCAATGAAGCTGTGAACCTGCTGAGAAAGGCAGGATTTAAAAGGATTTTTTGTTATCAAACCATATCCGGAATGCCCGATAAAATGGTTTCGGTAGAAAAGCCGGAAAAGGGATTCGGCAAAGGTGGGTTTGTAGTAATCAGCGCTTTTATTGACAGTTTCTCTGCTTCCGGCTATGATAAAAAATAATGAACCATATCTTTGGGCCGGTACCGTCCAGGCGGCTTGGGTTTTCGCTGGGCATTGATATCATTCCGGCCAAAACCTGCACCTTCAGTTGTATTTACTGCCAGTTAGGCCCTACCCCAGCCGTTACCATCACGCGCAGGCCATATGTTCCCGCTGGCGTTATCATTTCTGAGGTTTCCCAACGTCTTAAAGAAAAAGACCGAATAGACTTCCTGACCTTTTCCGGTTCCGGCGAGCCAACCCTCAATTCAAACCTTGGTAGAATGATTAAAGGCTTAAAAGAGGTCACCTCCATTCCGGTAGCCGTGATAACTAATAGTTCTCTCCTTTATCTTTCAGATGTCCGGTGGGACCTGGAGAAAGCCGATGTAGTTTTGCCTTCTCTGGATGCAGTCTCCGAAGAGACCTTTCAACGGATTAACCGTCCGCATCCAAAGATCAGCGCATCTTTAATTATCAAAGGTTTAAAAAATTTTTCCCGCCAATACTCCGGGAAGATCTGGCTGGAGATAATGCTGGTAAAAGGGATCAATGACTCTCCAGCAGAACTGACAAAATTTAAGAAGGTTATCGGAACCCTTAAGGTTGACAAGGTACAATTGAATACCGTGGTAAGACCTCCGGCTGAATCCAACGCCCTTCCTTTGAACCGGGAGGAGATGGAAAGAGCAGCGAGACTTATTGGGTATAACTGCGAGGTCATCGCCGATTTTACCGGTCAGCCATCAGAGAGTTTTCAGGCGGATGAAGAACTGATAGTCTCTACCCTCAAACGCCGTCCCTTAACGCTAAATGACCTTACTTCCATTACCAGGCTCAATCCGAATGAGATTATAAAGATTTTGAACTGTCTGATTGAGAAAGGAAAGATAAGAGAGCAAACTCTTTATCACCGCAAGTATTATGTTGCCTGAATTTTAAATGGGGATAAAAGAGAATGTCGTTCAGGTTCTTTCGGAGCTGCCGCCGGGCTGTCAGTTGGTAGCCGCGGTTAAATCCCGGAGTGCGGCAGAAGTCTTAGAAGCAGTAGAAGCGGGTGTAAAGATCATTGGCGAAAATTACCTTCAGGAGGCAGAAGCGCTCTTTCCGGTAATTGGCCGCCGGGTCTCTTGGCACTTCATCGGCCACCTTCAGAAGAATAAAGTAAAAAAGGTGGTGGCACTCTTTGACCTGATTGAGACCATTGATTCCATTGAAATAGCCGAGGAGATTAACCGACGAGCCGAACAGTTAAACAAAGTAATGCCGGTTCTGGTGGAGGTTAACAGCGGACAGGAACCGCAGAAGTTCGGGGTAATGCCAGAAGAGGTCACCGGTCTTCTAAAGAAGATTTGTCACCTCCCTAACTTAAAGATTTTAGGTTTGATGACCATGGGTCCTTTCTTCCCTGAACCTGAGAGATTAAGGCCTTATTTTCAGGAAACGAAGGCATTGTGGGAAAAGATTAAAAAAGAAGGTTTACCCAATGTGGAGATGCGCTATCTCTCAATGGGTATGAGCGATTCCTACCAGATAGCAATTGAAGAAGGGGCAAATCTGGTGCGCATCGGCACTAAGATTTTTGGTCCACGTCCCGCTCCTTTTTGATATCAGAGAACCTCTGGTGCGGACCACGCCTCATTTTCATATCTAACCATCCCCAGCGCCACCGTCTGCCAAATCCTCTCCCTGCTGGAAGACTTTCTCCTCCCCCTTTCTCCAGCATCACCTCTGTTTCCACAAATATTATCTCAGCCAGTTCTTTATCAACGGCAAACTGAGAATTTCCAATCTGTAAAACAAAAGAAGGGAATTTCTGGAGCAAAGTTATGGCCATTCCGGGAAGGATGCCCATCGCCATTATCTTCTGGAGTTTATCCCGGTTGGTGGTATAGAGATAGACCACCTTCCCGATCTGTCCGGTATTCAACCGGGTAAGGGGTTGAATATCCAGCACTACTTTAGGTCTATGGTTATCCGCAGGCTGACTCATAGCGTTATTCTCAAAAGATCAAGCATAGAATTTACCAGGAATCCGGCAGAAAAGGAGAAGGTAAGAACGAAAAGCGATATGGCAAAGGCAACTTTCCAGCCACGTTCCTTTACGTTCATCAAAAACTGAGCGATGCAAGGTAAAAAGAGGGTAAGAGTAACACAGGCAATCAATAACTGGTTTCCAGAAAGCATACCGACTCTTTTGAGGTCGTAGAGCCCGGCTGCGCCATAATCCCGGCGGAAAAAACCAAAGAGGAAGGCTACCGCGGTTCTCTCCGGGAGTCCGATCCGGCGCACCGGATATGCCAGCAGTTTAGTAAGCCAGTCAAAGATTCCCAAAAGTTTTCCCAACCAGATTAAGATACTTGCCAGAATAAACATCGGGAAAATTTCTGCAAAGTACCATTTGACCCGGTGGTAAGTCTTGGTAATAATATTACGCGCACTGGGCCATCTTAAGGGTGGTATTTCAATATAAAAAGATGGCTCTTCCCCTGGAATTGCCAGCGAAGCCAGGTATCCCACCAAGATGAAGACGCTGATTATCACCACTGCCCACAGCAAGAGACCTTTCGGGGTATCGGCCAAGAGTGATAAGATGACACCTAATTGTGCAGAGCAAGGAACTGCCAACCCAAGGAGGAGTGTGGCGATAATCCGTTCTCTCTTGGTGGGAAGGGTTCTGGTTACCATGGTGGCCATCGTATCACAACCCAGCCCGAGCACGATGGGGATTACTGCTCTGCCCGTCAACCCTATCTTTTTGAAGACTCGGTCAACCAACAATGCCAGTCGCGAGAGGTACCCGGTATCTTCAATAAGAGCAAAAGCAAAGAAGAAAGTGGCCACAATAGGCAAAATCAGTGCCACCGCATACCTTATCCCCAGGGTAATAATCCCATATTCCCCTACCAAGAGAGCCTGGATCACAGTGGAGGGAACCAGGGTGGTAACCCCCTTTTCCGCCAGGGGGTTGATAAACTTCTGGAAAAGGCCATTTTCCAGGAGATCTACCAGGGTGCCCGCCCCAAAACCACCTACAAATTTATAGAGTCCGAAGTAAAGCACAATGAAGAGAATAGGTACACCGGTAATGGGGTTGGTCATCATCCGACTAAGTTGTTCCCGACGCGGCAATTTCGTTCTTTCTCTATACTCCACCGCACTTCTTATAATCCGGTTGACTTCTTCTTGACGTCTGAGTGCAATGATGTAAGAAAGAGGTTCCTGATAGTAAGCGCGGGTTCTGGCTACAATCTCTTTTATTTTGGCAAAGTTTTCCGGTTCGCAAGCAACCACCAGAGAAGTAAGCTCTGAGTCCTCCTGGAGCAATAAAAGAGCAATAGACCTTTTTGATATCCCATATTCTCTTTTCAGAAGCCCTTCTATCTTTTCCACCGACATTTCCAGTATGTCACTGGCTTTCTTCTGGTCTGCTTCGGACATACTCTTCAATCTTTCCCCTTAAGATATCAATTCCCACCCCGGTAGTGGAGACTGTGCCAACGACCGGAATCTTCAATTCTCTTTCCAGAATTGAGAAATTAATCTTCATTCCCATCTTTTCCGCATCGTCCATAACATTTAAAACCAGAATGACCGGTAGTTTTGCTTCTATCAACTGCAGGGTGAACGAGAGCATCCTTTCCAGATTCTTAGCATCCACAACATGGATAACAAGGTCGCATCGTTCCT
The DNA here is from genome assembly GCA_964587375.1 of uncultured bacterium. Lineage (GTDB taxonomy): Bacteria > Ratteibacteria > UBA8468 > MWAK01 > MWAK01 > CAZPLE01. Next base: position 1,886 of record CAZPLE010000074.1, on the reverse strand, counting down.
TCAAAAGAATATTTCTGGCAACCCTTTCCTCCTCTGTGATCGGCAGGAGCGAATAGATTCCAGGGGTGTCTATCACCTCAAACTTTTTCCCTCCAATCTGAGTAATTCCTCGGCTTACCTCAACTGTGGTGCCCGGATAATTGGAGACGGTTACGTAGGTGCCGGTCAGGCGGTGAAACAACATCGATTTCCCCACATTTGGATTGCCCACCAGCGCTATCTTCTTTAGACGCTTCTCAGGAGTTGGCGGTATATCCTTTTGTTCAAAAACCCTCCGCAATCTTTTGATAAGGGTTTTGGAGGGGTTAAATTTTACAGCCATTCATCTTCTCCCTTCTTCCTTTTGGCATTTACTGCAAATACCATACAGTTCCATCCGGTGTTTTTGAGGTATAAACCCATGCACCTTGCTCAATTTTTCCTGTAATTTTTCAATTTCTGGGTCAAAGACCTCAACAAAACTACCGCATTTTGTGCATATCAGGTGGTCGTGATGCCCGTGGCCATACAGATGTTCGTATCTTGTGATGCCATCGTCCAGTTTCAATTCCCGGCACAGACCAGAAGCACAGAGGAGTTTTAGTGTCCGATAAACAGTGGCAAAACCGATAGAAGGGTTTTTCTTTTTTGCTATTCGGTAAAGTTCCTCCGCGGTGAGATGTTTGTTGGTATTCAAAAAAATATCCAGCAACTCTTTTCGTTGAACGCTCCGCTTAAACCTGTTTTCCAGAAGGAAATTCTGGAACAATCTTTTTTCTTTGCCTTTTGACATAAGTGATATTGATAATCATTTTCATAATAACATAGGTTGAAAAAAAAGTCAAATTAAAAAGAGTATAATAGGTCTTTGTCTCTTGTCTAACTATTGCTCCCAGCGGTTTTTTATTGTAAAATACATAAAGATTGAGAAACAGATGCAGGATCTGATAATTATTGGTGCCGGTCCGGCTGGCTTAACCGCAGGTATATATGCCGCCAGAAGTAGGTTGGATTTTATAATTTTGGAGGCACTCTTACCCGGAGGATTGCTTACCAGAAACGGTCTTATAGAAAATTACCCTGGCTTTCCGGAAGGCATAAGTGGCAGTGAATTAGCAAAAAAGATGACGGAGCAGGTGTATAAAGCAGGCATAGAGATTACCACCGGTCGGGTCACGGCAATTGGTAAAGAGGGAGAAGGAAACTTTCTCGTAACGACTTCCCAACCATACCATGCCCGAGCGGTAATTGTGGCTTCCGGGAGCCAGCCCAAAAAACTTGGTGTTCCGGGCGAAACAGAACTGCTCGGTAAAGGCGTCTCTTATTGTGCTCTCTGTGATGGGCCATTTTTCCAGAGGAAAAGAGTAGCGGTGGTAGGCAATGGAAACATAGCTGCCCAAGAAGCCCTGTTTTTAACAAAATTTGCCCAAAAGATCTTTTTGCTCCACCAGACAGAATCCCTCCTTGCTTCTGCGGAAGTAAAAAAAAACCTTTTTGCCACTCAGAAAGTAGCAGAGATTGGCAATACGATTGTTCGGGAGGTCTTCGGAAAGGAGACAGTTTCAGGGCTACGGCTTCAAAATGTAAAGACAGGAGAAGAATTCTCTCTAAAAGTGGATGGCATCTTCATCTTTACCGGATATAAGCCGAGTACTGACTTCTTGCCTTCCGAAGTAAAACTGACTTCTGAAGGCTATGTCATCACTGGCGAGGACCTTCAAACCTCAGTGGAAGGGATATTTGCTGCTGGAGACTGCCGCCAAAAATCTTTACGTCAGGTGGTAACCGCCTGTTCCGATGGAGCAACCGCACTCTTTTCTGTCCGAAAGTACTTAGAGAAGATTTAGACGTTCCGGGTCTTTCTCTTGGATGATTAAGAACCTGTGGCGGGGTCTGCTGGATATTTT
>CAZPLE010000073.1:0-8702 GCA_964587375.1 uncultured bacterium | reverse complement strand
TGGAAATACTGCGGCGAAGCCATCCATCTGAAGAATGCGGAACACTGTCTCATAGAGAATAACCTCTTCTATGCTGTTGGAGGAAATGGTATCTACCTTGAAGGTTATAATGCCAGAAATAGCATTCAGAATAACGAAGTGGCTTATCCCGGCGCCTGTGGAATATGCCTTCTTGGCACTAAACAACGCCATCCTCTTTTCAACTACATTACCAACAACCACATTCATCACACCGGAGTCTTCAATAAATTTGCCGCCGGGGTCTTCTTGGGTTTAAGTGAAGGTAACCAGATTGCCCATAATGATATCCATCACACCTCTCACCATGCCATCAACCTGGGCAACAGTGGTTTTGGCAGAAACATTGTGGAATACAACAAAATTCACTTTGCCTGCCTGGAGACCCATGACACTGGTGCCATTAATTGCTGGATGGAGGACCCAAATGGAATGCTTGAGAAGGATGCTGAACGTGCAGGTCACGTTATCCGCTACAACCTCATTGCGGATACCTTTGGTTGCCGGATTGATGAGAAAGGCAACTTTTTTGCTCCTGATTTAGATTCTACCTTTGGCATCTATCTGGATAATTGCACCAGCAACTGCTTTGTTTATGGGAACATCATCATCCGCGCCGGCTACGGTATAACTGTTCACAACGGTAAGAATAACTTTATAGAAAACAACATCATTGTTGACTGCAAATATGGAATACGTTATTGTGAATACGTCAGCGCATGGGCACCCCAGATGGTTGATTTTATGACCGGCAATTACTTCTGTCACAACATCATCTACTCTACAAAACCAAAAAACTTCCTTTTTTTGCTCCACAAATGGACTGATAGGGTAGTGGCACAATCAGACTACAACCTCTTTTTCAATGCAACCAGTAAGAAATACTTCCTTAGTGACCATACCAATACCACCGGTGGAAAACCCCTTCCTTTGCAGAAGTGGCAAAAGATGGGATATGATAACCACTCGGTGATTGCTGACCCCTTGTTTGTTGGCCCAAAACACGGCGATTACCGGTTGAAAGCCGAATCCCCGGCTTTCAAAATCGGTTTTATGCCTATCGATATGCTAAAGATTGGGCGAGAAAATATCTTATGAATGAACCCTTTTCTGGTGTTCCTTTAGGCGGGCTTGGTACCGGCACTTTGGAAATCAGAAGGGATGGCGCCTTCCACCAGTGGCAGATATTCAATAATTGGGGCAACTGGCAGAAACTGCCTTCTCTCCAGTTTGGCAACCATCCTACACCGCTTACCTTACAGGCTACTTTTTTCGCTCTGCGAATAAGTTATGCTGGGAAAAAAGTGACAAAACTTCTGGAGACACAATCAAGGTTTGACCTTCCGGCAGTGAAAAAGATTGAGTATGAAGGAAGATATCCCACTGTACATCTCACTTATCTTGACCCCCAATTGGAAAATCTAAACCTTTCCCTGATTGCCTTTTCACCGTTTATTCCCCATGACTCCAAAATATCTTCCATTCCAGCGGTGGGTTTTATATTTAAGATCAAAAACAACGGAACCGAAAAGGCAGACCTTTCTTTACTCTTTTCCGCGGAAAACCCTTTCGGAAGGAAGGCCAGGGTCTTGTCTAAAAAAGAGTGCCTCTATCTCTGCCTTGACAGTGAGGAAGCCGGTAGTGGTCTGTGCTTAAGCTCTCTTGATGGTAGAACAGGGGTCTATTTTGCCGAAAAAGAGTATAAAACTTCTTGCTCCTTTGCTTACCAAATGACTTCCGCATTCCAAACCAACAGCGGCTTTTCCGGTTTTCCGCGCACAAGTGAGAGCCCCTATGGAGCGGTAAAGTCAGATATTGTCCTCCAGGCCGGGGAAGAAAAGGAGGTCCGCTTTATACTCTCCTGGTTCTTCCTGAAGACCGCGTATCGGGATTTTCCAGACCACTTCTACGCCAATGAATATCACTCTGCTTTTCAGGTAGCCCAAGATTTTGGAGATAGATTTTCCTATATATATGATGAAGTCAAAAGCTGGTTAGATACTCTTTATAGCGGAAACCTTCCTTACTGGCTCAAGAACTTTGTTGCCAATTCTCTCTATATCTACTCCAAAAATACGTTTTGGAGTAAGAATGGGCAATTTGGCATTTTGGAGTCTTTTGAGTGCCCCAGTATAGATAATCTCCATGTAAGGTACTATGGGGCAATGGCTCTTTCCAGCCTCTTTCTGGAACTGGAAAAGAGCATTGTTAAAAGGCATGCTGATGCTCAACTACTATCGGGAAGACTCTGCGAAGAATTTGACCCTGGAACTAACAGACTTAAGGGAAAAGATAGATTCGGCCGGGATTTCGCAGACCTCTTTTCTTGTTTTGTCCTGGAGGTCTACCGCTATGTCTTCTGGACAGGTGATTTGCCCTTCATGAAAGAAATCTGGCCAGGGGTTAAAAAAGCCCTCCGATATGGCAGCAACCGTGACACGGATAACGATGGGCTACCTAATATGTCTAACGGCAGGAATACCTACGACATCCCTTCCTGGGACTGTGGGGACCAAATGAGCTATACCGGTTCCTTATGGTTGGCTTCTTTGCTTGCTGGCCAAGAGATGGCAAAATTGCTTGGAGACGAAAAGTTCTTGGTGTGGTGTCGCAAAATTTACGCAAAAGGTGTTTCTTCTATGGAAAAGAGGTTGTACAACGGTGAATTCTACGTGCTGGGAGAGACTAACGGCAAAAGAAAAGAGGCCTGTATGGTGGATCAGTTAGCCGGTCAGTGGGGAGCAAACCTTGTGGGGCTGGAACATATCCTTCCTGAAGACCACATCCATTCTGCTATCCGCGCTGTCTTCAAATATAACGCCAAAGATACCCATTTCGGCGCTACCAACAGTATTTTTCCTGATGGTAAAAGGGATACCGGCGACCCTTCTGGCAAAGATACCAGGTTTGCGGAAAGTATCTGGCCAGCAGTAACCCTTGCGTTTGCCACCTTAGCAATCCAAGAGGGATATGTTTCGCAGGGCTTATCCTTGGCGAAGAAGGTCTATCAAAACTTCACCCGCACTATCAAAGATGGCCTTTGGAATATGGTTGATGTAATAGACCCGGATACCGGGTTGCCCCATCCTTATAGTTTCACCCACTATCAGCGCAATGGCAGTGCCTGGGGACTCCTTGGTGCTGTGACCGGATTTAACTACAATGGTCTGGAAAGAGAGGTTGTGGTGGTGCCTCCAGGAAACCCAAAAAGGTTGGTTGCACCGTTCGTTACACCCCAATCTTATGGAATTTTGATATTCCGTTCTGAAACCAACCGAGGATCACTTAAGCTGTGTGTAAAAAAGGGCTTTTTAGCGATAAGGTCTCTTAAAATGGGTTGTAATTTAAGAAAGGCTTACCCTTTCGTAGAAATCCCTGGGAAAAAGGTTGCCGAAGAAGCCAGCAGCCTATCGGAAAATGGGGTTTTGCGGATCGTGTTAAAGAAGGAAAGCGTGATTAGAGATGGCCAGTATCTATCGGTAAAGGTAATATGACCTCACGGGAAAGATTCTTCGCTGCCCTGAAAGGCGAAAAGCCCGACCGGACACCCTTAGCGCACGTCTCTGCCCTTACCAGTGTCCAACTTCAGGAGGTAACCGGTTGCGCTATGCCCCAGGTGCATTATGATGCGGAAAAGATGGTTAGCCTCTTGGTAGAAAACCATAAGACCTTAGGTTTTGATGCAGTTACCTTTATCATTAACTACTTCAATGAACCTGCTGCCTTAGGCTGCCGAATGGATTGGGGAAACGAAAGGAGACTCCCTATGTACCTTTCCCATCCCTGGCAACACCCGGAGGATGCGTTTATCCCTCCTGACCTTTTGGACAGGGAACCGATAGCAACCTGTCTGAAAGCGATAAGAATTGCCCACAAAAGGTATGGAAAAGAGATTGCTGTTCTGGGTAAGATAATGGGACCATTCTCTATGGTCCAGGTGATGCATGGACCAGAAAAGACGATGACCGACCTGATAGAAGAACCGGAATTGATCAAGCATTTTCTGGATGTTGCCGCTCAAATTTTAATTCGGCACGCCCAAGCCCAGTTTGCTGAGGGTGCAGATGCGGTGGCAATTGGTGAAGGTGGTGCTGGCTCCAATATGCTTTCCCCAAAGATGCACGAAGAATTTCTGCTGGCCATTCACCAAAGATTGATTAAAAGTTTTGCTGGGCCAGCCATTATGCATATCTGCGGAGACATTACACCCAGACTTCACCTCCTTACCCGGACCGGTATCACCTGTTTTAATTTTGACTGGGCAATAGAACCAAAGACGATGAAAGAGGCTGCCTCTGGTAAGTTTAAGATCATGGGAAATATCAACACCGCTGATTTACTAAGGGCAAAACCGGAGGAGATTGAAAGGCAGGTGATGGAAAATTTAGAGGCTGGGATAGATATTATCAGCCCTGGTTGCGCCGTCTCCCCGGAGTGCCCAAATGAAAACCTGAGGGCAATTTACGAGGTAATCATAAGGTGGCACAAGGGAAATATGGTATAATCTATTTCCAAAACAGAGAGATTTTTTCCTCCGATTCTAGGTATTCTTTTAGTGGTGACTTGACAATTAATTTTTAGTGTGGTAAAATTTTTATTAAATAATTAACTAAACTTAAAAATCTATAGGGATGAAAAGAATAACCCAAAAAGAAATAAGTGAAGAACTTGGGCTTTCCAGAGCCACGGTTTCCCTTGTTCTAAATGAAAAGGATAAAGGAAGAATCCCTGTTGAAACCAAACAAAAAATACTTATACTTGCCAATCGTCTGGGTTACTTGCCACCTAGCCAAAAGATGGCTAGAGCCGGTTCCATCGCTTTGATTTATATGCAGGGAATGGCAAATATTCTTAACAGCCCTTATTATAACGAAATATACAAGGGTTTAGAGGAAGTTTTGAAGACGCGTAATTATTTAATCACTTTTGTAATTCCAGAGGAAAATTTAGTGAATAATTTAGTACCGGAGCCAATCCTCCGAAAAAAAGTTGATGGGGTAGTAATTTTTGGCACGGTCTCTGAGTTGTTGCTAAAAAGATTGCAGGATGCAAGTGTTAAAACGGTTCTTTTGAATTTTTCATCCCCACTGGAAATAGACTCAGTATGGTTTGATAACTATGAAATTATAAATATGATGCTTGAGCACCTTTGCTCGCTCGGACACAAGAAAATAGCGCTTGTGGTGCCAAATGAGTTAAAAGGCAGAAAGAATTTTGAACAAAGAATTGTCGCTTATAAAAACTTAGTCAGGCAAAAAATGAGACAACGAGAATTTATCCTCAAGATTCCTGGCACAAATGAAATGGAGAAAGAAATAGTCAAACAGGTAGAGTTAGAAATCATTTCTCTATTAAACAATGGGGTTACCGCCTTTTTAGGTATTAGTGACAAATTCGCTCTGGAGATTTTGAAAAACCTGAAAAGGATAGGTATCAAAGTTCCTGAGAACGTAAATGTAGCCGGCATAGATGATATTGAAGATGCAGCAACTTCCAGACCGCCGTTGACCACAGTCTTTATACCCCGAAGGGAAATGGGCAGAATAGGCGGGGAAAGGATTATAAAAAAGATTGAAGAAGGAGAGGAAAGAGTTTTGAAAATCTTTCTTCCAACCAAACTTGTAATCCGTGGTTCCACCGGACCTATATCTAATATATCTGGCTATACATACAAAAAAACAAAATGTTCCGATAATTTAGTTTGTTCAATACAAAGAGACAAAAGAACCGTATGATTATTTTAGTTCATAGTCTTACTTTATGCTCCAGGCTCCTCTTGGGGAAAGACGCCTTTCTCTTTCTCCAGCCTGTTTGCTGCGGCTTTCCGCAGGATAGATTCTTTCTCTTAAAAAGGAGGTAGAAGATGGTCGGAATAGTTAAAGCGGTAAAGAAGTTAGGCTTTACCCTGATTGAACTTTTGGTGGTGATTGCCATCATCGCGATTTTGGCAGCGATGTTACTACCAGCACTCAGTCAGGCAAGGGAAAAGGCAAGGCAGGCGTCTTGTATAAACAATCTCAAGCAAATCAGCCTTGCCTTACAGATGTATACCAATGACTACGAAGATTACCTGCCGCCAACTTTTTATTTCCCAAGTTGGTGGCCATTTTGGCCACATCTGCTAAATCCTTATGTAGGGCTTCCAGCCTATGCTTACGACCTTAACAATCTGTGGATCGGAAGAAACTATATGAGGTGTCCCTCAGCCAGATGGAATGGAACCACTATGACCTGGTTTTGTTATGGAGTAAACAATACTTACACTCCAGGTATTGCAACACCTTTTCATCCTTATGGAAGGGATAATGGAACCGTGCACCCTGGCTCCAGAAAAATTACCAAGGTTAAAGGAAATTGCTGGCTGGTTACAGAGACCAATGCCTCTTGGGGTACGTATACGACACCCTGGGAAGCACCATTTACTTCAGACGCTGATGGAGACGGGATAAACGACACCAGTTGGGTGGGATATTGCAATTACGCTTATCCCAGACACAACCGTGGGATGAATACCCTTTTTGCTGATGGTTCGGTAAGATGGGTTACAGTCCAAGAGTTTGTCACCAACAATAGCATGTGGTCCGCAGACTAATTCTCCAGGCTATTTGGTATTGTCCCAAAAAAGATTACGGGAGGACGAAAATTCCTCCCGTAATCTTTTAGAAGAGATTTCAACTATCAAATGAGAAAAGGTCTTTTTTTGTTGGTCTTTTATCTTCTTTCAGTCTTTCTGTTGTTTGCTTCCTGCCGGTCTCAAAAAAGAGAAGACAAACTAACCATTCAGGTAGCCTTTTATAGTGAATTTAGAAATGCGGCGCTCATAAATGCGATTGCAGAAAAGTTCCAGCAGAGACACCCGGAAATCAAGGTAAAAATCATTAACTTCTTTGGGGATTATGGTGGTAAACTCCTAACTATGATAGCTGCTGAGACGCCACCAGATATTATGGTTTTTTTGCCTCCTTTAATGATAAGGCTTGCTGACAAGGGACTATTACTCTCGTTGGACCGATACATGCGCGAAGATAAAGAATTTCAGTCTTTTAAAAAGGACCTCCACCTTCCTTCTATGGAAGCGGGGAAACATAAGGGCTCGCAATATGCAGTTCCTTTCTGGACAAATTCTCTGGTTCTTTTTTACAATAAAGACCTTTTTGACAAAGAAAAGATTGCTTATCCTGATGAAACATGGGACTTGAATAAACTACTGTTAACCGCAAAAAGACTCACAAAGGATACGGACGGAGACGGTCGGATTGACCAATATGGTTTCTTTGATTATCTTTATATCCTGGAGACGTTCGGCGGACTGTACACTTATATAAGAAGAATGGGGCAAAAATTATTCAACGAAGATATGAGTGAATGCCTTATTGATAAACCAGAAACTGTTCAGACCATAAAATGGTGCTTTGATTTCATCACCAGATATAGAGTAACCCCGTCTCCCTTTTTTGGAAATGAAAAACTGACGGAATACGAAGAAGCGTTTCTAACAGGAAAAGTGGCGATGGTGGTTTCTGGTTGGTGGTCAATGTCACGCTTTGTGAAGATAAATAATTTTAAGTGGTCGGTTGCACCTCTCCCTAAAGGAAAAATAGATTTCAGACCTTCAGCGGCAATGTTCTTGGGGGCTTACAGCAAGACAAAACATCCTGACGAATGCTGGAAATTCCTCAAGTTTCTTATCTCTGAAGATGGCCAAAAAATCTTATGTAAAAACCCACTGGGAATTCCGGTGCGAAATTCAATTGCTCACTCTCCTGATTTTCTGAACCAATACGCTCGACCACAGGAAAACAAAATTTTCTTAGAAAGGCTGGAGGGTGCTGAAGAATATCCGTACCATTTTCTTGGTGAGATGGAGTGGCTGGGAGATGCCAACAGAAGATTTCAGTTGGTTCTGCTTGGGAAAAAGAGTGTGGAACAAGCATGTAAAGAGATAGCCCAAGAGTACGCACTTAAATACGCGAAAAGTGAACGATAGGCAGTGGGTGATACCAATTACGCTAAAGTAAAATAAATTTAAAAAGGAATGAAACAGAAAAATTATCTTGGGAAAACAGGTAGGGTAATGGTGTTAATTATAGGTACCTCAACTCTTTTCTTCTTTCAGTTTAATCAAAGAACAATCAGCGCCCAGGATAGAGAACAGAAAAAAGTGGCAACCCCGGATGGCTTAATAATTACTTTTACACCCAAAACCAAGGTAACTCTGGCTGGCGTGGACCTTCCAGAAACAAACCAGCCTGGTGGTCTATTGGTTCGTGACGCTACCAGAAAGCCAAAACCCAATTTGCTATCCAATCCCGGTTTCGCAGAAGGCATTAATGGGTGGCAAATCAAGGGTAAAGGGATGATTGAAGATAAATTGTTTCATAGTGGAAAAGAGAGCTTGCTCTTAGAAGGCCCGGGAGAAAATCCCACCCAAACTACGCAATTGGAATCTGCAGTTCTTCCGGTTAAAAGAGGGGTGGAATATATCGTTGGTTTTTGGGCTTGCGGTAAAGAGTTAGCCCGTTATGATGAAATAGGTCACAGAGTGTGGAACTGGAAGGCTTATGTGGTTCAAAGCGACAAAAACGGTCATAAGACAGCCCCTGATTTTATCATCACTTTCCCGAAGCCAACCACCCCAGACTTTCCCTGGACCTTAGTAGAGAGTAGTTTTCGTACTCATCACC
>CAZPLE010000072.1:0-2659 GCA_964587375.1 uncultured bacterium | reverse complement strand
ACATAGCCCCGGAAGAGGAGGAAGTCTCTTTTGCCGTTGTGGAAAGACTAAACTCTATGAATAAAACCCTGGCTGTGGACCTGGGAGGTTATGGAGGGGCTCACTGCAGCGTTCATACCGGAGGAGATAAGAAAGAATCGCTAAAAAATCTGCTTCGGAATTTTACCATTGGGAAAGCGAGTCTGGAAGATTGTCGTTATCTCTTTCCCGATATCTCAGACCCTGAGAGGTTGGCTGATATCCTTTTAAGTCTCGGTCTGAAGGTAGCGATAATCACGCTGTCGGAAGAAGGCGTGCTGATAGCCGATTGTCAGAAGAAGTTTTTCATCCCCAGTCTGACGAAGAAGGTTGTGGATACCACCGGTGCTGGAGATGCTTTTGCCGCGGGTTTTCTCTTCGGGTACCAAAAAGGATGGGGATCCAAGCGTTCGGGGTTGTTCGCGGCCTCAACTTCAGCCGTACTCATCGAAAGAACAGGTGGACTCATCTTTGAACGTATGCCTTCTTATGAGGAAGTGGAAAAGAAAGCCTTAGAGTTTCTGGAATGTGATGGTTGAAATTTCTTCTTCAATAATGTGTGCGGATTTTTCGCGGCTTGCCGAAGAAGTATCAGAATTGGAGAAAGCCGGCGTAGACCTTTTTCACTTTGACATAAACGATGGTAATTTCGTGCCCACCATTACCATGGGGCCATTATTATTAAATTCTCTTCGTAATAAGAGTGACTTGCCCTTTGAAGTCCATCTTCAAATCACAAACCCCCAGCATCATATTAAGTCTTTTCTGGATGCTGGAGCCGATTTTGTCATCGTCCACTTGGAAGCCAGCATTTATCCCTTTCGCATCGTTGAAGGCATAAAAAAAGGCGGTGTAAAAGCCGGTGTGGCACTCAATCCTGCTACTCCGCTTACCGCGCTGAAATATCTTTTGCCTCAGATAGACCTCGTCTTGCTGATGATGGTTGACGCCGGCTTGGTTGGTCAGAAATTTATTCCAGAGATGATAAAGAAGATAAGGGAGTTGAAAAAAATGATCAGAAACAGCCAGTTGGACGTAAAGATAGAAGTGGACGGCGCAATGAACGCAGTTACCATCCCTGAAGTCGTGGCTGCGGGAGCCGACATCCTTGTATTGGGAACCTCTTCGGGCCTCTATGATAAAAAAAGAAGCAAAGAAGTTGTCTTGAAGGAAATCAGACGTTTAGTCAAAAAGGGTGGATGAAAATGAATTTTAAGGATGCTGCTGGCATTATAATGAAAGAGATAGGCTCGGTCATAAAAAAAGTGGAAGAGAAAGAGGTGAAAAATTTTATCTCCAGTATTCTTGATGCTGAGAAAGTTTTTGTGACAGGCGCGGGAAGGGTTAAACTAATGATGCAAGCATTTGCCAAAAGACTTCGCCATCTGGGGCTGGAATCATACGTGGTGGGAGAGACTACGGTTCCGGCTATAGGCAAGTGTGATCTTCTCATTGCGGCTTCTGGTTCCGGTGAGACACTGACCACAGTAGATGTTGCCAGACTTGCCAAAAAGCAAAAGGGAAAACTTGTACTTATTACTGCTTCCCCCGGGTCTACCCTGAAAAGGATTTCCGACCTGACCGTCCGCATTCCCTGTTCCACCAAGTATCATCTGGAGGGGGAGTTTATTTCACGACAGCCGATGACTTCACTCTTTGAACAGAGCCTGCTGGTCTTTTGTGATGGCGTAACGATGATGCTTAAAGAACAGTTGAAAATTTCCGAAAAAGAGATGTGGAGAATTCATTGTAATCTTGAGTGAGGGAGAAAAATGTCAAAAAAGACCATTATTTCATGTGTTTACCGAAAAAAAATCCCGGGCACGCCAGGAAATTACAGCCAAAAATCAATAGAGATTATTAAAGAAATGATTCGGGAGGCAATAGGTTATTTGGGAGGCATAAGAAAATTTATTAAATCAGGTGATAAAAAAATAGTAATTAAACCGAATGTTTTTTGGCCAGTCAGCCCGGAAACTGCACTTTTAACCGACCCAAGGGTGGTGGAGGCCTTAATAAGATTGATACAAGAGGAATTTTCTGGTTGTAAGATCAGTATCTGGGAAGCTCCCGCAGCGGTCTGGCAATTGGACAACACGACAACCTTGGACTGTTATCGTGCTAACAAATTGATAGAGGTTGCTGAAAGAACTGGGGCGGAACTCCTTGATGGCGAGAATGATAAGGTAGTCAAGATAAATATCCCCAAAGCCAAGGTTTTAAGATCCGTTGACCTACCCCAAACTTTATATGAAGCAGATTGTTACCTATCTCTCCCAAAACTTAAGACGCACAATGAAACTTTAATAACGGGAGCGATCAAGAATCAGCAGGGTTCAATGAAAAGTTATGACAAATACCGGTATCATGCGGAAGACCTTTCACACAAACTAATTGACCTCTATCGTGTCCTGAAGCCACGTCTGACAATAATTGACGCCATCTGGGTGCTCCAAGGTCAAGGGCCTCTTTCCTATTTTTCGAAAGACATTGTCAAAAATATGAACCTAATTCTCGCCGGTGTTGATTGTATCGCCTTGGATGCAGTGGCAGCGGCGATAATGGGTTTTGACCCGATGGAAGTGGATACCGTCCGCATCGGCGCTTATGAAGGTTTGGGCGAGGCAGACCTCAAGAACAT
>CAZPLE010000071.1:0-13290 GCA_964587375.1 uncultured bacterium | reverse complement strand
AATTTCACCTGGGAAAGAATTGACTTGGTTGACCTTTTCCGCTCTTTACTCTAATTAGGTAAGAAATGGTAAAGAAACGGCATTTCTTATTTTCATCTTCTTAACCATTTACCTTAAATTTGCGGTATTTATAATGACTATCGGTGTGACCGGCATTTTCGGGTCCGGTAAAAGTACAGTGCTCAACTATTTCCAAAAAGAGGGGGCGATAACCGTTTCGGCTGATGCCATCGTCCATGATTTACTGCGACAAAAAAGGATAAAAGAAGCGGTTAAATCTCTTTTTGGAAAAAGGGTTTTCAACCACGGCCGGATTGACCGGAAAGTGCTGGGTAAGATTGTGTTTGAAGATAAAAGAAAAAGGATGCAACTGGAAAAGATTTTCCATCCCCTGGTTCTAAAAAGAATAGAAGTAGAGAGAAAGAAAAGTGGTAAAGATAAAATCTTTGTGGTGGAGGTACCACTACTTTTTGAAAGTGCCATATCACAGGCTTTTGAGCAGGTTTTTGATTATATTGTCTGCGTCTCCGCAAGAATGGGTGTGATAAAAAAGCGTCTTGAAAAAAAGGGAATCAGCGAAAATGAAATTTTAAAGCGCTGGGCAAACCAGTGGGCACTATCTGAAAAAGAGAAGCGGAGCGATTTTATAATTGATAATGACTCTTCCCGGGCAGAAACCAAGAAGCAGGTTTGCCATCTAATTAAAATTTTAAAAGGAGAGGTAGAAAATGGAAGAAACAAAAGAAACGACGGGTAAACAGGTTGATATCTCTGAATTAAAGAAATTACCGATCTCCGGACTTCAAAAACTGGCGAGGTCAATGGGCGTAAACAACATTTCTGGTGTGAAGAAGCAAGATCTAATTTTCAAAATTCTCCAAGCACAGGCCGAAAAGAGTGGTTTGCTTTTCGGTGAAGGGGTGCTGGAGGTACTCCTTCCGGAAGGTTTTGGGTTTCTGCGCAGTCCCAACTACAACTATGTATCCAGTCCGGATGATATTTATGTCTCCCCTTCCCAGATAAAACGTTTCAATCTCGTCACGGGTGATACTGTCAGTGGCCAGATAAGACCGCCAAAAGAAGGCGAAAGATATTTCGCTTTGTTGCGTGTGGAGGCGGTTAACGGCGAGAGCCCGGAAGAGATTAAGGACAGGGTGCCCTTTGAAAATTTAACGCCTCTCTACCCCAATAAACGGTTTATTCTGGAAACCGTTCCGGAAGAGGTGTCAACCCGGGTGATGGACCTCATTGCTCCCATAGGTAAGGGCCAACGGGGACTGATTGTCTCTCCTCCTCGGGCCGGAAAAACGGTGTTACTTCAGAAGATTGCTACCGGTATTACCACCAACAATCCGGAAGTCTATCTCATTGTGCTCTTGGTAGGAGAAAGACCGGAAGAGGTAACGGAGATGGAAAGAATGGTAAAAGGCGAAGTAATCAGCGCTACCTTTGATGAGCCACCGGAACGGCATGTCCAGGTAGCCGAAATGGTTCTGGAAAAAGCAAAACGTATGGTAGAGCACCACAAGGATGTGGTTATCCTTCTTGATAGTATCACCAGGCTGGCACGGGCTTACAATGCTATCGTTCCCCATACCGGAAAGATAATGTCAGGGGGACTGGAGTCTAACGCTTTGGAAAAACCTAAACGCTTTTTTGGCGCTGCCAGAAATGTGGAAGAGGGTGGCAGTCTTACCATTCTGGGCACGGCTTTGATTGAAACTGGAAGCCGAATGGACGACGTAATCTTTGAAGAATTTAAGGGAACAGGTAATATGGAGGTTAATCTTGACCGGAGGCTTTCGGAAAGGAGAATCTGGCCTGCGATTGACATAAACAAGAGCGGAACCCGACGGGAGGAACTGCTCCTTGACCCGGAAGAACTCAAGCGCGTCTGGATTCTTCATAAAATTCTTGCCCCTCTGCCGCCGGAAGAAGCAATGACTATGCTCCTGGAACGCCTGAAAAAAACCCGTTCTAACACTGAGTTTTTACTATCCATCAAACCGGAAAATGCCAGTTCCCTGGTCTGAAAAGGTTCTGCAGGTCTTTGACCTCTGGGTCTCTTTTTCCAAAAGAACGGAAGAACAAGAAATCTTACGGGGGATTGACCTTGATATTTTACCCGGTCAGACCCTGGGGTTGGTGGGCGAATCTGGTGCGGGAAAGTCACTTCTTACGCTGGCGATTATGGGGCTTTTACCGCCAGGCTTTCGGGTAAAAAAAGGAAGGATTGAATTTTTAGGGCATGACCTCCTTTGCGACCCGCAGGCCCACTCTCTGGTCAGAGGAAAACGGATAGGAATAATATTTCAGGATCCAACTGCCTCTCTTGACCCTCTCTATCGCGTGGGCTCTCAAGTGGCTGAAACAATGGGGTTTTCGCTAACTTCCTCTTCCGGAAAACAGAAGGTTTGGGAACTCTTTTCTCGAGTGGAATTCAGAAATCCAAAAGAGATGGCTTTCAGGTATCCCCATCAGATTTCCGGCGGTGAAAAACAGCGCGTGATGATTGCCACCGCCCTTGCTGAAAACCCGGTCCTCCTTCTGGCTGATGAACCTACTGCCTCTCTTGATGTAAACACAGGAAGCCAAATAATCTCACTCCTTAAAAAGATACAGAAGGACATGGGCCTTTCCATTCTTTTTATCAGCCACAACCTTGCGCTGGTAGAAAAGGTTGTCGACAGCCTTGCTATTATTTATGCCGGAAAGATTCTGGAAAAAGGACCCATCCGGGAGGTTATTAACCAACCGCTCCACCCTTATACTCAACTTCTCTACCTGGCACGTCCGGACCCCTCCCGGAAGGGAAAATCTCTGGTAACAGTTCCTGGATTACCAAAAGATAAGACACCGCGTTCTTCCGGTTGTCCCTTTTTTACCCGTTGTCCCCAGAAAGATTCAATCTGCTTGGCGTTAGAACCATCAATGGTTGAGGCTAAACCAAACCACTGGGTGGCCTGCCACCGGAGCAATCTGTTGGGGATGAGTGCCTAAAATCTTTTTGGGTGGCGCGCGAAAAAGATTTATGAAGGTTAAGATTGAAGAAATAATACTGGCAGGATTTATCTTTTTGGTAAGTATTGTCACCTTACCAGCGGCTTATGATTATACACTTATCCGCCTCTTAATTGGCAATATTTTTGTCTTCTTTTCGACTTTATTATTGCTTTTAAAAGGAGAGAGATATCACTTATCACCAAAGGTTCTTCTCCCTTTAACGGCATACCTCTTTTGGATTACGGTCTCTATCCCTCTTTCCTCTTTTCCAGCGGCGACGCTGCGGGAAATTACCCATATTCTCACCTATGCTCTTATCTTCCTTACCGCAAGTCAAATCTCTCCCAGTGGGCTTATCTGGGCCTGGTGGTTTCTCTCCGCTTTTATTCTTTCGGTTTGCGGGTTAAGTGACTACTATCACATTCGGATGGTGGTCACTCCTCTGGGCAATAAAAATTTCTTTGCCGGTTACCTTGTTCTGACCATCCCCTTGGTAATAACCGCGTTATGGAATTCTGCCCGAAATCTGAAAAAGAACCACAGAACCAAAAAGGGAGAACCCTCCTCTCCGTTGCCTTCCCAAAGGGAAGTGGCTCTTTTCTTTTTGCTTTTGTTATGCGTTTTGTTTTTAGTGACGCTCCTCTTTCTTTGTAATTCCCAATCAGCCTTTCTGGCGTTGGCGGTAAGTATAATGGTTATCTTTGCCCTTTATTTCCGGTTTTTCCTCGCTCCAAAAATGAAAAAGAGGAACCTTAACTTCATCTTAACCGGCCTTTTGATTGTTGTTCTGGGAGGGGGGGTAGTGGGAATTAAAAAGGGCATACCCTATATCCAAAGAAACGTGCGGTTTCCGCTCTGGACCGGAACCATAACTATGATCGCAAAAAGACCATTTACCGGGTTTGGACCAGGTAATTTTCTCGCTGCCTTCCAACGCTTCCGGCCAATAAGTTACTACCAAAGGCCTGAAGTGGCGCCGCTTTCCGACCATAGCCACAATGAATACCTGGAAGTTGCTTCCGAATCAGGGTTGCCTGCCCTTCTCTTTTTTCTCTTCTTTTTAGGTTCGGTCCTGTGGGGGATATTTCAGAAACTACGCACCGTTGAAAAAGGTTCTCCTTCCAAAAAAACTGAGATGTCCCCATCTTCTCTTTTCCCCCCTGAACGCTTTCTTCTGCTAACAGGGCTTTTCTCCGGAATTGTTGGCGTGCTGGTAGATGGGTTCTTCTCCACTAACCTTCGCACTTATACGGTGGCTTCCCTCTTCTGGCTGACACTGGCATTTTGCGGAAGAGAAACCAACTCTTTGAATTTGAATAAGGAAATGGTAAAGTCTGAGGAGAGAAAAAAGGTCCGACCCTTTTCCAGAAACGTTTCTGTTTCCACCCTGGTGTGGTCCTTATTCCTTATGGTAAGTTTGGTATGTGCCCTCTTCCTAACCCGGGAAATAAAGGGTCAAGTGTACTATAAAAAAGGTGTAACCGCCAGAAATTTAGGGGACTTTTCCTCTGCCAGCTCTTATTATCAAAAGGCGCTACAACTGGACCCGGCAAACCTCCAGGCAGCTTATAAACTCTGCTTTGTTTATGCCAATTCTAACCGGATTGGGGAGGCCATCGCTCTTTACCGCGAAATTTTGCGCATCAGCCCCAATTTTGCTAAAACTTACTATAACCTTGCCCTTCTCCACTTTAAAATAGGGGATAAGCCATCGGCTCTTTCCTATCTCCGTTTAAGCCTCCGATATAACCCTTATGACCAGGACTCTCAGAAGCTCTTAAACTTTCTCTCAACTGGTAAAACCGCTGTTGACCATAAACCCTAAAAAATGTTATTTTAATTAAGTAATTTTTTCCAGAAGACTTATCTATCAATGTGGAGCATTATGGGAAAGTGTTGTGTGGTTTGTGGAAAAAAGAAAAAACCTGGGATTTCCTTAAGCCATTCTCACCGCCGGACCAAAAGATTTTTTGAAGTCAATCTTCAACCTGTCCGAAGTGCTACCGGGCGTATTCTGGTCTGTACTGGTTGTCTAAAAAAGGGGAAGGTAAACAAAATCACACGCTCTCCCTTAGGCTTTTAATTTCCAGTTCAATCCGACTTACTTCCTCTTCCGTAGAAAGGTGTGGTGTATAAGCCACATCCACCATTAAACCGGCGGGTAAAAATGGTTGGAGGTGTGCCATACCATAGCCTATTGCTTGCCGAAATGTTCTTCCTTTCCGTAGCCATAATTTCAGGTGGTTATTGCCAAAAATCTTTGAGTACTTCTGAACCTCCAGCCCCAGACTGGCCAAGACCGGAGCAGGGTTTCCTTCGCCAAAAGGAGCCATCATTCCAACCTCTTTAGCCACCCCAGGTGTTAATTCCGAAAGGTCAAAGAGAGACTCTACCTTTATTCTTTCCTGGAAATCCTCCACCTTAAACTTCTTCTCTGCATAATCTTCCATTGCTCTTTGGAAATCTTCAAGATTTGCAGGAAGGATACTTACACCAACCGCTTTCTGATGCCCCCCAAAATTGGAAAGGAATTTACGGCAAGATTTTACTGCCTCAAAAAGATTGAAGTTCGGTGTTGAACGGCCGCTCCCCTTTGCCAGATGAGGGTTAACTGCAAAGATAATGGTAGGTCGGTGGAATCGTTCACTAATCTTACCCGCAACAATGCCAACTACCCCAGGATGCCAAGAACTCTTTTTTAGGATAATCACCGGTTTTTCAGCCAAATTCTTTTCTTCAATTTCACCAAGAGCCTCTTCCAGAATCTTTTTCTCCATACTCTGACGCTGGCGGTTATTCTCTTCCAGCCTTTTGGCAAATTCCTGACGCTCTTTCTCGTTTTCGCTTAAGAATAACTGTAACGACAGGTCTGCCGAAGAGACCCGGCCAGCAGCATTAATACGTGGGCCGATTATATAACTGATGGTCTCAAGGTCCACCTGAAGGTTGGGATTCATCAATCCTGCTTGGTCAAAAAGGGCGCGGAAGGCCGGCCGTTCTGCCCGGCGAAGCACCTTTAAACCGAGGCAGACAAAGGTTCGACTCTCACCCCAGAGGGGAGAAAGGTCTGCGATGCTTCCCGTAGCAACCAGATCCAGGTACTCACTATTTGTCTCTTCGGCAAATGGAATTAGCCCCTTGCGAGCCATCAGAATAGAAATCGCCCTCACCAGTTGAAAAGCCACACCCACACCGGAAAGCGACTTTAGGTTCTCCTTCCAACCCAGATGCGGGTTTACCAATGGAACTTTTTCGGGAACCTCTTCCGTAATTAAGTGGTGGTCGGTAATGATGATGTCAAGTCCAATTTCCGATGCTTTTTTCACCACCGACCCGGATGCAGTTCCACAGTCAACTGAAATCACCAGATCAACGCCCCTTTTCTTTGCAGCATACAAGGGGCTAAAGTGCAGTCCATAACCCTCTCCCAATCTATGGGGAAGATAGGTCTCCACCGACACTCCCAATCGACGAAAAAAGAGGGCCAAAAGCGCGGTAGCCAGCACACCATCCGCATCGTAATCACCGTAGATGAGAATGCGCTCTTTCTTTTGTAGTGCTTCCTTGATCCGTAATACCGCCTCTTCCATTCCCGGAAGGTAAAATGGGTCAGAGAGATTTTTCCAATCAGGGTAAAGAAAAGCGTTGGCAGCAGCGAAATCGTGAACCCCGCGATTGATAAGGAGTGAGGCTAAAAATGGTGAGATCTCTAATTTCCGGGCAAGATGTAGTTTAAGACCCTCGTCCTGCGAAACAAATTCCCATATCTTATTATCCATTAACTAAACGAAGCAGTTCTTCGGAGGTTATTTCCGAAGGGTTAATCTCTTCCCATCTCTCTTCACCGATAACCAGTGCCGGTATACGACCTATATTGGCAAGCGCCATCTCCATCAGTCCTTCTCTGGTAGTGATATCATAGTAAAGAAAAGGAATTGCTAAATGGGTCAGTTTCCGTTTCCAACCTTCGCAGAGCGCACAACCTTCTTTTCCAAAAAGAAGTACTTTTTTCATCACTCTTCCTTCTCTTTTCTTACAACTTTAACTTTTCCTTCCGCCAGTATCTTTCTGGCAAACTCATCCGGATAGTCACCGGTGATAACTATCCGTTTTATTCGGCAGTTGACCAGCATCTTTGCACAGGTAATACAGGGCTGACAGGTAGCGTAAAGGGTAGCACCCTTAATGGAAATACCGTAAAGAGCAGCCTGAATAATAGCGTTCTGTTCCGCGTGAATACCCCGGCACAACTCCTGGCGTTCACCAGAGGGGATCTTCATCTCTTCGCGCAGACACCCAATCTCCAGGCAGTGCTTGAGGTTTGCCGGTGCACCATTATACCCGGTGGTCAGAATGCGTCTATCCCGTACCAATACCGCCCCTACTTTTCGGCGCCGGCAGGTAGAACGGCTGGCAACCAGTTCGGCAATCCTTAAAAAATAACTGTCCCACGCTGGCCGGCTTTCTCTGCCATTCTGCTTCACTCTCTCTTTTTAAACTTTTGGAAGAAGACGATGCTTTCAAGCCACTCTTTGATTAAGTCTTTAGACCCAAGGGCAAAGGCAAGGGCGGTGCCGAAACAGAAAGCCGCCAGTATAATGTTAAACACATTCCCGATAAAGGTAGCGGCTATCCCGATTATCTGCAACGTCAGAACGGTTCCAAAGATGATAATCCCTATCTCAGTCACTTTGGCAAGAAACCCAGGATTTTCCACGCCAGCATTGGAAGCAGAGGTAATCACCACTCCCTTAAAAATCTTGCCCAAAAATACCGAAAAGATAAAGACAACTATTCCCAGCACAAACTTGGGAATAAATTCCAACAGTTGCCCGATTACACTGGAGGGGATTGAAACATTCCCGACCGTCAAGGCGATAAAAACTACCACTAAAAGAAGCACCCAGTAAATGGCGGTACCCAAAAGTTCCGAAACGGGCCGGGTGATGTTGCCTTTTACCAAAAGGGTTTTGAAGCCGGAATCCTCAATAAGTTTATCCACCTTTATTGCCCGGAAAAAACGGGTAAAAAGCGGGGCAATCAACTTGGCAACCAGCCACCCCAGAAAGAAAACTATCAGCGCCAGGATTAAGGTGGACAAACCCATCCAGAACTTTCGCATCATCTCCACCGTGGGGGTAAAGATTCCCTCTGTAACCATATCTACCTCCTTTTTCTCTCTTCCAGCAACCCGATAACAGCCTAACAATCTTCTGGAATATCCGTTGCCATCTATTTTAACAGGAGCGGTGGTAACAGTCAAATGTTTGTGTTGACCGCTTTACTAAAGATTGACAAAATTGTCTCTTTTAACGATAATATTTAAAAGAGGGGTAAGAATTAAAAAATACCCTGATACACCAAATAAAATTGCGGAGGGGAATGATACCGGAAATAGGGGAGAAAGCCATTTCCGTAAAATTGATTTCCCGATACCATCTTGTTTTTTTGCCTTCTCTTTTTTTATTTTTAACTCCACCGGTTGCCGGCCAGGAGATACCCAGACAGACTTCTCCAGAAGCCTTCAGGAGGTCGTATACCATAGATGAACGTTATCTCCTGGGGTGCGACCTTTATAACGAGGGTGTAAGGTCCGAAAAAAAGAATGAATACGAAAAGGCCCTTATCGCCTTTAACAAAGCAACGCAACTCCTCCCGAAAGACCATCCAGGATATATCCTGGCAAAGATTGAAATACAAAGACTGACCAACCCGCTCCTGAAAGAAGAAAAGAAGAAGCGCTATCGGGAACTGCTCGCTCTCAAGGTCGCAGAGCAACTAAGAGAGGTCCAGAAGGAAGCGATAGATATTGTTGCTGGCCTGGCTATCAAAAGTGAAATAGAGCAAGAAATGATAATTCCGGAAGAGAAAGAAAAGGGCGGAAGGAGTGTGGAAGAACGGCTTAACCTAATTGCGCGGCAAATCGCTCTCCAGACCGCGATTGAACACTTCAAACGGCAAACGGAAAAAGAGAAGGAAATAGCCTTCTTGCTTGGAATTCTTGCCCCTACTACACCGGGTGAACCTCCAGCCGAATTCCTCATCACGGAGGAAGAAGAAAAACTCCTTGAAGAGAAGATTAAGGCAGCGGTAGAAGCTCTTTGAATTTAAAACTTAAACCCAGAAAATTAAAATTTTTCTGGTTATTTGGTAAGAGGCTGACACACCTTGAGAAAAAATGGTTTGGAAATGTCCCTACTGTGAGAAAGACCTTCAAGAAGAGGATGTAACGAGAGGCAACTGCCCTTATTGTTACCATCTCTTTGATATTCCTACTGAGAGCGAACCAGAAACTCTAAAACCGCCAGAAGAAATAAGACCATCACCAAAAGGTCTAGGCCTTTCCTGGATACACTCTGACATCGCCCATTTTTGGATGCTGGTCGGAGCGCTGGGACTTTCTCTCTGCTGGCTTTTTCTGGACTTCCACCAAGCTTTCCAAAAACAAAAAATTGTCTCTTCTTCATTCCAAACCATGGTGCCTTCTGGTGCCGAAACGTCTACCAAAGAAAAAGAAAGAAATCCGGAAGTAGAGGCTATTCTCCAAAAGGAAACGGAGGTTGCTGGTAATATTCTCCGGGAGTATGGCCGTTCAACCTACGAAGAGATTAATGAAGTACTTAAATGGGCAAAAGCGGAAGAGCAAAAAGACCTTGCCAGATTTGGCAGTCTAACCGGGAATCCGGTAGGCCTGGCACATGCGCAACTACAACTGGTCTATAAAACTTACAGTTATGCTTATCTGCTTATTTCTGACCTGCCGGAGAAGAGATGCGGTTTCAAGATTATTTCCAATGATGTTCAACTGGCTGAAAAGAATTATGCCGAAGGAAAACTGGCCATAAAACCTATTCCGCCGGAAACCCTTGACGTAGAAAGCACAAAACTCTTTAACGCGGTCCACTCTGAACCTTATGAGTTTCAAATTTCGTATACCAAACAAGACGGTGAGTGGAAAGTCAAAGATTGGACAATGGTAGGTAAAAAATGGAATTTCCGTCCTTTATCTCCATAAACTCTTTTTCAACAAAATGCAAAACTTTCGGTCTTTTTCAGAAAATGGAGGAGTAGAATGAGGGAAGAAAAGATTAAGGAACTGAATGATGGTTTCAGCCTGTATGGTTCTTATGCCCGGATGCTCAATCCGGATGGCTACCGCTTCAACAAGCCGCCAATTGAGTTTTACCGGGACCTACTTTCTCTGAAACTGGGGGGAAACTGTATCGCCTCATTCTCAGTCTGCCGAGTGGAGAAAAGACCCTTAATCGTTGATAAGTCTGAATTTCATTCCTTCTGCGGAGAAGGTATCCTTCCCTTAGACGGTGATATCCTCATTCACGTAGCACCTGCTTCCAGAAAAGGAGATCTTCCCGACAAAGAGATTAGAATATTCCGGGTTCCCAAAGGTGTAATGGTAATTCTTAACCCTGGAGTCTGGCACCACGCTCCGTTTGCTTACCGACAAAACGTGGTCAATGTCTTGATTGTCCTGCCGGAAAGGACCTATGCTAACGACTGCGAAGTGTACGAACTCCCGGAGGCAAAGTGGGTAAAAATTAAAGAGGCATAAACTTTCTCTGTGATTGAACCAGCCTGAAGAGAGAATCTGTGTCCGTCTTCTTTGTCTCCAATATCTCCCAGACCTCCTGATGCTCCGCGTAATCTCCAGGCTCCACGGTGGTTAAAGGCCCAACTGTTTCCAGTTCCAGAAATTCGGAGTTGGTGTAGACCTCCACACTACAACCGAAGTCTGGATAGTCTCCTTTAGACGGGAAGAAACTCTTCACGAAAACCTTTGTCGCAACCTGATAAGCGGTCCACGCTGGAAGAGCAAAAGTACCGATCTTTATCGGCTTCTTTACCTGCGGAGATTGCTTAACCGCGATATAAACATTACCAAAAGTCAATCTTTCATCGGTCAGATTAGTATAAGGCCACAAGGTGATATGTCGGTCAGGGAGCAGCCTTCCTTTTTCTGCAAACGGCTGTAAAGGAATAAGGGCAACACCTTCTTTCTGCATCACAGAAAGCGCCCAGCAGGCAAACCTTATCGGCCACCTCCCGATGTTTCTTATCCTATGGCTCACCAGGATGCCACCACAAGGATGGCTGGTTATCTCTATCTCTTTCTGAACCAAATTCTTCTCTTCCGGAGAACCGGTAACTAAAAGCCTCCCTTTCTCAAAACCGATTTTGACTGGTTTGTCATCTCGGGAGTAAGTGCGGGGGCTGGCTTCCGGTGATGTCCATAATCGGTGCCCACCATATAATCTCCAGAAACCCTCTTCTGTCTTTACGCCTGCCTGAGGGAAGACCTCAAAAAGGTTTGACTCCGGATCTTTAGTTTGAGAAAGGTAAAGAATTCTTGGGCCAATACCAGTGGCAACACCGACAACGATATTATTGAAGGAGAAAAGTCTTGTCTCCAGCCCGGAGATAATGGCCAACTTCCCTTTCATCTTACAAGAAGGCACACCTAATGAATTACCGCAAAAATAGATATTACCACACAACCCCTGAATACGCAAAGGAATCAGAAAGGAGCAAATAGAAATGAAGATGGAGAAGTTGTAATTGTTTATTCTTATTCTTATTCTTATTCTTATTCTTATTCTTAAACCTTCAATGCGCCAATTTCAATCTGATACTCAATGCACTCTTTATAAATCTCCTCAGTTGTATAGTGCGGTTCATATCCTAAAAGTCGACGCGCTTTTTCAATACTGCAACATGGTGACATTGTCACATGCTCCTTTGTACATGGAAACCCAAGTGCTCCAAGTTTGGGGTCAAGAACTTTCTCCATTTCGGCAAGGGGAACAAATTTAAAATTTGCCTTCTTGCCAAATAAGGAAGCCACAAATTCAGCGATGCCCAAAAGAGACATTGCGTATGGTGCCACACCACTAAATACTTCACCTACGGATTCATTCCTTCGTTCTATGGCACGCTGAAAGAGTTGAGCAAGGTCGTCGGCATGGACATGGTGAAGTGTAGCTAATCCTGAATCAGGAAGTTCCACCACCTCACCCCGGGCTAATTTTTCATATACACCTACGCCGCTTATTGCCCCTTGCGGGTCTATCGGAAGCCATTTGCGACCTGAGATGTGACCGGGATGAATAATCGTGGCCGGAAAACCATTAGTTTGATATTCTTTGATAAGATCCGCTTCTATCTTAGCCTTATTGATACCATACCTACTAATCGGACGCCTGGGAAAATTTTCTTGATATGGCGCTTTTAGGGTTGGTCCATATGCCCAGATTGAACCACAATGTAAAAAATGTCTTATTCGCCCTTTGAATGCTTTTACCATCAAACGGTTTTGCTCGGGTGTAAAACACAACAGGTCAATTACTACATCCACCTCCAGCGATTCCATAAGCTTTTTCCAGGAGCCATCTTGTTCTCCTTTTTGCCTGTCATCAACCAGAATCCAGGATACTTTTCCCCAGCCGAAACTGGAAATACTATAACGAGGGCAAGGATGACGGGCAACAACCTTTACTTCATGTCCAGCCATTACCAACCGCGGTACAAGATAACTACCAATATGCCCTGTTCCGCCAATAACGCAGATTTTCATTTTTCCCTTTCCGAATTATAAAAATCTTAAGAGCAAGTCCTTTAACTCTTTTCTCTCAATACACTCTTTAAATAAGAAGGAAGAAAGAATATCCTCTATTTCTTTTTCTGATAGTTTTGAAATCCTTGAAGCAAATTCTTCCAAAAGAAGTTTGGAGAATATCCTGCTTAAACTATGCCTTATTTCCGCTTTTGTTTCACCCGACTTCTCTTTTGATGCTAAAAACGAGATCTCTGCAATTAATTTATTAAGTTCCAAAGAAGGAGAGCAACCCCATAAATCAGCACCAAGTTTTTTCTTTTCTTCTCTCATTTCAAATGTGAATTTCATCCATAAAGAATTTGGAGATAAATATCTTACCCCCATCATACCAATATCCTTATAGGTCCAGATGGTCCAGGAATATCCCCTTTCATTAAAAACGCTGAGTTGGTCGGTTAAAATTCTGATCCTATTTTCTTTTTCTTCTGGATTTGAAAATATTGCGCCGAATTCTCCCACCAACATTGGCACATTATACTTCCTGGCAAATTCATCTCTTTTGTCCATTTCTTTCTCAAGGATTGATTTATTAGCAATTTCCGAAGGATATTTTCCTTCTCCTATTGCTGGAGCATCGTGAGCATAAAAATGGGATGAGTAGGCCAGGTTATCGGCAAAAGGAGACTCAAAAGAAGAAAAGTCCTGGCCCCACATAT
>CAZPLE010000070.1:0-7996 GCA_964587375.1 uncultured bacterium | reverse complement strand
GCAGAATTTTTGATGATTTTTCCAACACGCTTTTACGAGAAATTTTCGTGCTTTGTTTTCAGTCTTTATTCGACGGTAGAATTGGCTTATTAACATCTTGGCACTTATTATAATCTAGTGCCAAATGTTTTACAATCACCTAAAACTAAAAAGCACTTATAGCGTCAGAAACTGGCTGGGGCGCTTTAGATGACCAGGAAAGAGTTAACCAACTTGAATATGAACTGGCCCAATTACAATCAAGAAAGATTGGTTTTATTGTACATCTTCTATGCCATACCTTAGTAGCAATGGGCATAGACCAGAATATGGACCGATTTCACACGGAGGTTATATGGCATTTATAGAACCAGACGGCTCTTTAAGAAACGGACGCGAAATATTTAACAAGTTCTGTAGTAAAAAAGATTTATTTATAGGTAATATTAATATTTTTGAAGAACATACAAAAAAAGTAATTGAAAAATGTAAATTAGTGAAGAATATAGATGAGAGAATATACAATTTATATGTCCCTTCTGGTGATATGAAATATCCAGCATTCTGGGTAAGAGATGCTTTATACATTACTGAAAGCGGGTTCATAAAAAGTGAAGAAATAAAGAAAATGGTATATCTTATTAGTTTAACACAGAATGAAAAAACAAGAAAACTAAATTATGGGCTTATTGTCCCTGCCTGGTCAATTCCTGACCATATCAGCTTTGATGGTAAACCTGTGTTTTTTCCGGGAACACACAATACTGGAAATGACCAGGGAAATGGTTTGTGTGGCTTCTATCCACCTCATGATAACCAATATTTTTTTATTGAGTTAGCATACAAATATTTTACTTTAACAAACGATGTTGATTTTTTAAAAGATAAAATTAAAGATATTATGTTAATTGATAGATTAAAACTTGCATTTGAAAGTTATAATATTGATAAACATACACAACTTTGTTATAGTGACAAAAATAAGTATACTGTTGATTGGGGTTTTTGTGACTCAGTTTGTAAGAGTGGTTTATTATTTTTCCCGTCTCTATTAAGATATAGAACAGCATTAATGATGAGAGAAATAGTAGAAAAGTCAGGAGATAAGGAGAAAGCAAAATATTATGCTAAAATATCAAAACTGATTAAAGATAATTTGATTAAAACATTCTGGGATGGAAGTGGTTGGTTTCTTTCAGCGACTGAAATCTGTAAACAGCATGATGTTTGGGGAACAATATTTGCTATATATAATGATATTTTAGATAAAAATAAACTTAAAATTTCACTATCTACTATTTTAAAAGGGTATTTAGAAAAAAAATGTGTAGATAAAGATGGCTATATTAGACCGATTCCAAATGATGAGGATTATTCAAAAACTACTTCCTGGGAGAAAACAAGTTCTAAATATCAGGAATATCAGAATGGTGGTTACTGGGCTTTTGCTACAGGTTGGTATATTCATTCATTATCAAAAATTGATATAAAATATGCTAAACAACTTACCGCTAAGTTCCTTAACCATGTTATAGCAAACAGAAAATATGGTGCTCCTTTTGAATGGAAAAATGACAATATTAACAAATTCAGTGGCTGTTACTATGGTGCTTCATCTACTCTTCCTTATATAATCATAAAAGAAATAGAAAAGTAAAAATCCGAGGTCTTTCGCTTCGCTCACACTCAGGACAGGCGATTCGTGAATATCCACTGGCTATGTTAAAAGGCGAAAAGGTCTCTTTTATAGGATTATTCGCCTATTTTGTTAGTTGAAGTGGTTAGCATGTGCCCCCGATAAATCTGGGGGTTTTTTATTTTGTGTGGATTTGTTCTGGTAAGGCTAACTATCATCTAATATTTCTGGTGGTAATCCACCTACTTTTGGTTGAGTAATTTTTAATTTTTCTTTTATTTCTGGAGTAAGTTTGGGTAATGTCCCAAAACACCTGTAAAAACTTCCTGAAAAGACCTCCATCCTATTTTCAATTATTTAATCTACCAGGGTCAGGGGTCAAAAGGCTGATTCGATAAGGACCATTTCACCCGGACCTAATGGGCCAGAGAGGATAAGCCGGTCACCCTTAAAACCCTCTATCTTCCAGTTATACTCTGCCAGTGGAGATTGAGGTACTTCCATATTCAGCCGGTTCAGGCGGGTTACGGACCACTCTTTACCCTTCCGCAGCTGGTTCGGAACTTTCACCGAAATGGTTATCTGGGACACACTCCCTTCAGTACGACGGTCAAAAGCGGCTGCCATCAGTTCCTGGCCATCTGACCAGACAGTACCCACAATCTCTGACTGACCAGAGATGCAGGTAACCGCATCTTCGTCTGGAAGAGCCGGTAACCGGGTTGTACGGCCAGAAAAATCGAAGAATTTCTTCCAGGTGGGAAGGTAATCGGATTCTGGTGGTGTAACGGTAATCCAAGAAGGAAGGCCAATACTGCAGCCGCGTGCCAAATCGAGCATCGCCTGTCTGGTCCACCGGTGGCGGTCATGGTCGCTGAAATAGTTCATACTGGACATCGCCGAACCAAGCGCCTTGACCGCAAGGAAGTCTATGTCAGACATCTTCTCGGTACTTTCCAGGAGGACGCAGTTGGCTAAAAGGTTGCTGGGCGAGCCTCCAGTATCGTTTACGATGACCTGGGTCTCCGGGTATCTTTCCCTCATCCAGGAGACAATCTCTGCCTGCGCCCGCAACATACCAGCGGGAAGGCTGGAGTTGGGATTTGCCCGGCTGTAAGTGCTGTAAGGCCAACAGCCGGCCCAGGACCAGTCAAAGGAGAGTCCGGAGGGTTGGTAGTAGTCCACCGTCTTTTTAATCTCTTCGGTATACCAGGTTCGAAACGCTTCATTCCCAAAATCACCCCAGGCCCAGGTTATCTTCTCCGAACCTATCTTTTCCGCCAGTTCCTTGGTGAACCACTCCCAGCCAACCACTCCCTCGCCGGCACCCACCGAAGCCCAGATGGGTACCTTTCCTTTGCTATCATACGCAATCCAGTTCTTGTCCGGGGTACCGCCTTCCTTCAAAAGTTCCGGCACAATCCACTGAAAGGTGTAAAAACAGGGTCGCAAACCGAGGCC
Source organism: uncultured bacterium (assembly GCA_964587375.1). GTDB lineage: Bacteria > Ratteibacteria > UBA8468 > MWAK01 > MWAK01 > CAZPLE01. The sequence continues at coordinate 4,920 of CAZPLE010000070.1, read as the reverse complement.
TTTCAGTCGGGCAATCTCATTCCTAAGCGATTCTGCAGAGATGGGCATACCATATACATTTAGCCAGCTGCCTGCTACCGGATACCTCCCATCTATGGCAAGGTTAGTGATGCCCCACAGGTTTGAAAGGTTATATTGAGAAAAAAAGTGGTGTACCCGGTCGCCGCTACTGTGGTCTCCGCTGGGGTTTACCCGGGTTATCCTGGTATCAGACATTCCCACACCACCACCATTTTTGAAGACGCGCGGGGTCCAGTCTCTGACCGGAAAGAGGTCTCGGGTTAAAGGGTCACTGCTCTGACAATGGGAAAGGTACCAGCGTAGAATCTTATAAAACTGCTTTTCCTGAAAGCCAGGAAAGGAGCGCATTATCAGTTCCAGTTTAAATCTCTTACCTTTTGGCCAATCCTTTGGTGCTAAGGTTATCGCGGGCACTGAACCGTAATTGCCCGGAGACAAAACCAGCCTCTTCCCCAAGTCCAAATTGCCCCAAAGGACTGAGCGGTCCTTCCCTTCCAGAATGCCGAAAGGGTAAAAGTTCCAACCCCCGGTGGCGCTGGCAACGGTCAGGTCATCCGGGTCAGAAAGGTATAAAAGCCGCAGGGAGGTAGTCTCCTTTGAAGGCAGGATCAGCCAGGGAAGCCGCGGGAAGATCTGGCGTTCCCAATCTGAGGGACGAAAGGGCAAACCCAGACCAATCTCCACCGGTTGATTAATTTCGGAGAGGCTGGTGATTTCTGCCGAGATAGAAAGCAGTTCTCTCTCCACACTTACCTTAAAGTCGGCCCTTACTTTATCTTTGAAGGGCCCGCCTTCTGGGATTAAGAAGCACTCCAAAAAGTCTTTATCTCTTATGGCCCTTTCCGAAGGGGTCTGCTGGGAGATAAATCTTACTGGTTCGCCGGCTGGAAAGTCTTTTATGTAAAGGTCGATACCCCTTGTCTTTTCTGGTGTCCAAGCCTGGATTTTGGGTCGCAGGCTATAGATCTTATGGACGATTCCGGAAGATGGGTCTATGACCACTTTCCAGTCCTGGTTCTCAAGTACAATGGTGGTCTCACTCGGTGGCGGGGGTAGTGGTAGGAGTACTTCGCCATCACGATAGGTACTGCCGGTAACCCTTATCCAGTCTATCTCCATGGTGATATCCGGCTGCCCGATGTCCATAATGAGAGGAATGGGGACTTTCGGGATGCGGGGGTCATCTTTAATCTCGCCCACCAGCCTTCCGTCAAGGTATACGGAAAGGCGGTCAGCCTTCCACTCAATCCTTATCGTATACCAAGCCTCTTCCGGGACGGTCAGGTAGATACCCGCGTAAGGAGAACCTTCCGGGTAGTCTTCCCGGCGCACAATTGTGTGCCAGCCACCAGGTTCGCTCATCAGGTAGGCACTGTTTTCGCCCCAAGGCGCCCGAGACATAAAACCGAAATACTGGGCCCCCACCGGTTTAATCTTTACCCGCGCCTCCAGTGTGCCGTAAAGAAATTTTTGGCAGGAGGTAAGCCTCACGCCTTTCAAAAAAAGGATGCTGTCTCTCACCAAAACCCCAGGAGGAATATCCTGTCGGGAAATCTTTGCGCCGGTAAACTGGGTTGTCCACTTGTCTAAATCGAATTGGTCAAACTGGTCCTCCCAGACCGTGGCCGGTTCTTCTCGGGCCTGAGCAAAGAGAGGAGTAAGGAGACTGAGAGTAAATCCGACGCACCAGACCAAAAGATAAACCTTTTTCATAAAACACCTCCGGTAAATCTAATGGGATTTCTCCTCAAAAAGAAAGACTTTTATTTCATAAGGAAGAATTTTGTGGATAAAGATATAGACCGGCTCTTCTTTTTGAGGCTTGATAACCTTAAACTTCTTGATGGCGCCGTTTCCGTCCAGGAAGCCGGTCCGAAACCTACCTTTCTCCACCTCCGGTAGTTGGAGCGCCACTTCGGATACGACATCGCTGGAGAGGTTAAAAAGCCCCAGTAAAATTCGTCCGTTGACCTTTTGGTAGGTGGGCGCAAGGTAGGGACGATTGATGACTGCTACCGGCAACTCTTCTCTCCCCAGCCAGGCGAAGAGCCTTCGGAACTGTATCTGACGCCGGCTGTTGACAATGGAAATCCGGGCATCCATTCCTCCGCAGTAGGCGAGCACACCAATCCGCTCACCCCTTTCGTTCTCAAAAATGGCAATCATTGGCGAAACACTCTTACCTGCATAGTTGATGATTTCGGAAAGAACCTGAACCCTTTCGGGGAAAAGGGGCGTTATTCTCCGGTAGTCATTCTCGCTGGCGGTGGCATGGAGAGGATGGCACCGGCCAGCCAGTTGGTGGTGAAACTCAAAATCTCGGAAACATTCGTACCCAATCTCATCCAGACTCAATTTCCCTGCCACCGTAAACCCAACCCTTTTTCCATAACCGCGATACTCCAGACACTCAAGCGCCCTGCCATCTACCAGAACCCCCCGTTTCAAAAAACCTTCTATCTCCTCTTCCGTCATTCCTAAAATGTCGTCGCCGAAGAGAAAGTTCCAGGGGCTGGTCTCCCAGTGATAGCCAATTGGCAGACCTAACATCGGAATCCAGTTATACCAGGTCTGGAGACCACTGAAAAGTTCCAGCCAGCCCTTTTTGGTGCCATACCAGTCCTTTTCGGTGGTGTCCACTCTTCGGTAAATAGGACTCTTTTTGTGAACCGGCATTGCGATGCCTTCGGAAAGGGTGCCGGTAGGGACCATCTCTTTCAATCTTCGGAAATAATCTTTATTCCTTTCCAGCATTTCTATTATGTCTCTGTTCTCTGCTAAGGGGCTGCCGAACATATCAAAGATATTGAGCATCAGGTTATCCATCCCATTGAGCAGGCAGGTGATTATCTGGCTTCTGGTAAACTGGGCCGACTTGGCAAAGGTGGTGTACATATAATTCTCAATCTCCGGATACATCTCAACCTTACCGGCGCAAAGGTTGCGGGTAATCATTGGGGACGCAAAGTGAAGGGGGACCGTTTTGAAAGTATCTTCGTAGTAGACGCAGATTTGGGGTCTCAAAAACGGTTTGCCCTGATTGCCTTCGGCCAGAACCTCTGCCAGTCGCTCTAAGTCAAGACCCCACAGGCATGCTGGCGGTTCGCAGGTCATAAAGCCCAGGCAACTTTCCGGGCTTATTTCGTGGACAGCATCCCGTAATTTTGCTGCCAGTTCTATCAGGGAATCGTTGAGCATTTCAGAATATTGGTATTTTATGGGGTCTGGATTCAGGCTATTATTAACAATATGACTTTTCAATTCTGAAAGGTCTATCTTCTTGCCGGACCGACGGTGGAACTCTTCCAGATGGAGGGAACAGAAACAGAAGATAGATTCAGTAATATAGCGGTAGTCATCATCTATGAAGACAAGGTTGGGTTTGACTCGGGCATAAAGTTTGTATGCTGAGATAAGGTATTGCTGAAGGGTGCTATCCAGAGGACAAGCAGAGGCAAGAGAGATGTTGCCGTCTATGTCAACCCGGCGCTGGAAGGGAAACTGACTGGAAAGTTCTTCCGGAAAGTAGATATGGCCCAGGGTTGCCAGCACGTTAATTCCGACTTTGATCCCTTCTCTTCTCAGGACTTCTGTCCAGCTGCACAATTTTTCAGAGTAGCGCTCTATCTCGGAAAGGGGGATAAAGGAGGGCTGACGGTCGTAACTGGAGGTGAAGAGCACCACCTGCTGACAACCGGTCTTTTTACAGTAGTCGATTATTTCCGGTATCCGTTCTTCCGCCTTATCCTCCGGAATATAATACCGCAGGATATGGTTCATAAAGGACTATTTCTTTATAACGACCGCTTCATCCACAAGGTAACCATCGTTCAAAAGTTTCACGATTACCTTGGTTCCCACAGAAATTTCGGAAAGTGGAACAACAACCTTCTCTCCTTTTATCTCCACCTTCCGCAGGTTATTCGGATGGTCCTGGCCAAATACTACTATAAGTTCTGGTTTGTCCGGCCTTCTCTTTAGGGTAACCTCCAGGTTATCGCCTCTTTGGTTTAAGGAGAGCACTTGGGGTAATTCTGCGATACAGATTACATCCTGTGCTTCCAGAGATAGTGAAAGGGTTTGTTTGCCCCTTGTATATTTAACGGTTAAAGGCTGGTCGTAGAAGAGTTCTACGTAATGGCGATCTTCTTTAACCGGTAGAGAGAGAACCTCGCCTTCTATCCGGTGGTCGTTGCGGTTCCAGAGGGTGTAGAGAGTCTTTTCCGGAATCGGGAATTTATTGGCGTAGACAAAGTCCTTCTCTGTCTTTATTAAGGGGACAGGTCTGTGGGTGTTGAAGGCATCTGCGTTCTCTTTGAAGAGACGGGCAACTTGTGCCAGGTATCGGCACCGCCGCTCGCTCTCTTCCGGACTGGGACCGACACTCCTTTCTACCGCAATCCCATTAAAAAACCCCCTTTTAGCGCCCTCTTCTTCCCACAGGCCCTGACCCCACAAGTATAACTTACTCTCTGGAAAGTAGAACCGCCAGAAGTTAATCTCATAGAGATTGAGGGTTCGTTTATCTCCATATTCCGGAATGGCATAGGCATGTTTGTGGTCAAGGGAGCCGTCTATAAACTGAGCCAGATAATCACTGGCAAAACATTCTGACTCCACCACCGCCTCCGGGTTAGCCTTCTTTATAGCGCTGGTCACTTTCTGAAGGAGAGAGGCCATATCCTTTGCGGGTAAGGCGCTTTTGACGCTTCCCTGATAATGTTTGTGGCCGGGGTTAAAACAGGGATACATGGAGCTGCCCCTATCCAGCCGGACACCATCAGCCCCTGTCTCCTTGATAATCTGCGCAAACCTGTGGGCAACATAATCCTGCCAGCCCTCCACATAGGGGCAGACAATCCAGCCGTCATCCGGTTCCACACAGTAGTCGCGGTTATA
>CAZPLE010000069.1:0-3362 GCA_964587375.1 uncultured bacterium | reverse complement strand
GAATAAGGAGGTAGATATGAGACGCATCTTTGTTTTTGGAGTAGCAATCGCTCTTCTCTTCAGCCTTTCTACCAACGCCTCTCCTGCCGGACAGTGGCTTTACCGGTCCAAAACCGGTACAATGATGGAATGCAATAGCGGAAGCGGAAGAATGATGGCTCTTCCCTCTGCTTACCGATGGTTTCCGGAGGGAAAAAGTGCAAAGAGCTTAACACCTGAGATTCTGGTCTATGCTGACGACGTTTATCATCCTGCTCCAAATACCTATGTAGATTTAGCCCTCCAGCAACTTGGCTTAGCCTACGAGGCTTATTATGATTGTGATTTCTCTGGATTTATAACCGCACTTACCAGCGGCACTTGGAGGCTGGTAATCTTTGCCAATGATAACTTCTATCCACCGGGTTTAGTCTTTGAGGCCTTGAATGACTATGTTATTGGTGGCGGTCAGCTGATCCTTCATGGCTGGACCCTGCATTATAATCCTGCAGCAGAGACACTATTACAAACCTTGGGCATCACTTTGACTTCAGAAGATTATAACCACCCTTATCCTGTTTATTGGTGGTATCCAGACCACAAAATTTTTACTACTCCAGAAGATGTCCCAGAGTTTACTGAGTTAGAAGATAACCGTTATGGTATTTATGGCTATCATGTATCACCTCTGCCTGGTTTCCAGGCGCTGGCTGGTTATTCGGAAAGTATTGAAACTGACTCTTCTGCTCTGGTTATCGGTAACGATGGCCGTACCTGTTTTCGGGGTTTCCTTGACGGGCAGAACGATGCTGACCTTGATTCTGATGGACTACCCGATGGCGTAGAATTATGGATAAATCTTATCTCTAATATCCCTTACGAGCTGGAGCCAATTATTACCAAACTCTCCGGTGGTGGCGGATGTTTCATCGCCACAGCCGCTTTTGGTTCTTATCAGGAACCGCATGTCTGGATGTTGAGGCAGTTCCGAGACAAGTATCTTTTAACCAACAGGATAGGTCTTGCCTTTACGCAATTCTACTACCGGCATTCGCCAGCGATTGCCTCCTTTATTGCCAAAAGGGGTTGGGCAAGGTTCCTGACCAGAACACTTCTCATCCCTGTTTACCTGGTTGCTCTGATGTCTCTGGGTAAGACCCTTCTGCCACTGACCCTGTTTTTGATGATAATACTGGCGGTGATTTCCAGTTACCGAAGGAGGGGCGTTATGACCAGAAAGATATGGACGGTGAGTGCTTTTCTCTTCTTTCTACTGCCCTCCTCCCCACTCTTCGCTCTGGACATCAATCTTTTTATACCGGCAACCGGAGAAAGTGCACTTACGGTTCTTCACACCACCAAGACTCTGCCTGATGGTGGTGGAAGTTTCGGCGCATTCTTTACTAACGCAGAGACACCTCTGAAGGCAGAAATAGGTGGCAAAAGTGTCGAACTTTCTAAACACCAGGCATTGCTTATCCTTTCCGGCGCCTACGGAGTTACTGACCGCTTTCAGATAGGTGGCTCTATTCCCTATCTGGTGGGTCAGAGTTCGGAATTATCCGCTCAGATTGAAAATAGTGCCTTTGGGGACCTGCGGATAGAAGGAAAATACCGCTTCTGCGGTGGAAAAGACCGGTTCGGTCTTGCCCTTTTGCCTTTTATTACCTTTCCGACAGGCGACGAAGACGCATATCTTAGTGCCGACTCACTCATCGGTGGATTACTCCTCATTCTTGACCGGAATATCTGCGACCATACCTTCTTTACTTTCAATCTCGGGGTGAGCACCCAGGAGAAAGAGAAACTCCCCACGTTTGAAATAAATAATGCACTCCATTTCGGAGCCGGGGTCACCTATAAACTGGCCAATGAGGTGACCAATCTCTCCCTGGAAATCAAAGGAAGGGCTGACGGAGATAGTTGGTTTGAAAAGGAAGAAGCAACACCCATTGAAGCCATCGGCTCCCTGACCCAGAAGATCAGCGAATTTGTCTCTTTTACCTTAGGAATTGGAGCGGGTCTAAATGATGGCTATGGAACCTCTGATTTCCGGTTTCTGCTTGGTCTCAGGGGTAATTTTTAGGAAGAATTAACTCAACTGTAAACCCAACTCTTTCAACTGACGTTCGGTCACGGGAGCCGGCGCCTGAGTTAAAAGGCAGGCGCCTTTCTGGGTTTTGGGAAAGGCAATCACCTCGCGAATAGAGTCCAGAGAAAGAAAGATAGCCAGAAGCCGGTCCAACCCGATGGCTATCCCGCCATGGGGAGGGGCACCATAGCGCAGCGCCTTCAAAAAGAAGCCAAACTGCGTTTCAATTGTCTCTTCTTTCATACCCAGCGTCACAAAAACTTTCTTTTGCAGTTCTGGATTGCAAATCCGAATACTCCCTCCGCCTACTTCTATGCCGTTAATTACCAAGTCATAAGCGAGACTTCTCACTTTCAAAGGTGCTGTTTCCAAAAGTGGTATGTCTTCCGAAACTGGGGCGGTAAATGGGTGATGTACGGATACTAAGCGTCCCTCTTCTTCACTATATTCCAGTAAAGGGAAACCTTCCACCCACACGAAGGCATTCTTTCCATTATCTACCAGATTAAAATCCTCCGCTATTTGAAGGCGAAGGCTGCCTAAAATCTTACTTGCTCTTTTTGCTTCGTCTGCTACCAAAAAAAGAACACCGTTTTTGATCTTGCTCTTTTCAACCAGTCTTTCTATCCGGTCTTTTTTTAGAAACTTGGCAACCGGCGAGGTAAGTCCTTTTTCTGAAATTTTAAGCCAAACCAGTCCCTTTGCACCCAGTTCACCTGCTTTTTCTTCATATCTCTTTAAGTGTGACCTGGAGGGTTCTATTTCCGGAACTGCTATGAACCTAATTCTCTCTCGGCTGGCTACTGCCTTTTGAAATATTTCAAAGTTTGAATGAGCAAAGATTTCTGTGGCATCTTCAATCTTAAAAGAGATTCGCAGGTCTGGTTTGTCCGTTCCATAGCAATCTATTGCCTCCTGATAGGTAATCTTAGGAAAGGGTCTATCTTCTATGGGCTTATTAAAAAGGGAAATGTGGATTCGGTTGATCAGCTCTTCCACCAGTCTTTGGATGTCTTCTGGTTCCACAAAGGAGGCTTCCAGGTCAATCTGGGTATGTTCTGGCTGTCGGTCAGCCCGCAGGTCTTCATCCCGGAGGCACCGTGCCAGTTGAAAATAACGGTCAAACCCAGCAACCATCAAAATCTGCTTGGAAATCTGCGGGCTCTGGGGTAAGGCATAAAACTTTCCTTGCTCCAGCCGACTGGGAACTAAAAAGTCCCGGGCACCTTCCGGGGTGCTGCGTGTCAGCAAAGGCGTTTCAATCTCTACGAAACCTTGTTCACTGAGAAAC
>CAZPLE010000068.1:0-7711 GCA_964587375.1 uncultured bacterium | reverse complement strand
AGCATATCTCCTTTTCCGAGTAATTTTTCAGCCCCATTGGCGTCAAGAATTGTACGGCTGTCAACCTTGGAGGCAACTTGAAAGGCAATTCGGGCGGGGAAGTTGGCTTTTATCACCCCGGTTATCACATTCACTGACGGTCTCTGAGTAGCAATGATAAGATGTATCCCGGCAGAACGCGCCAATTGGGATAATCGGATAATGCTGGCTTCGACATCGGTGCGCGCTATGGTAATAAGGTCTGCGAGTTCGTCTATGACAACTATAATATAGGGAATGCGCTCTACATCCCGGGCGTTATAAACATCAATGCTCCGAGCGTTGTTCTGGGAAAAAAGGCGGTAACGTCTTTCCATCTCACCTACCATCCACTTAAGGGCATCAATCGCATCTTTAGTTTCGGTAATTACTGGAAGCAAAAGATGGGGTATGTCGTGGTAGATAGTCATTTCTACCATTTTGGGGTCAATCAACAGAAACTGGACATCTTCCGGAGTAGCCCGGAAAAGGAGAGAGGAAAGGAGGCTGTTCAAGCAGACGGTCTTTCCGCTTCCGGTGGCTCCAGCAATCAAAAGGTGCGGCATATTGCGTAAATCCGCTACCAAGGGTTTGCCCAGGGTATCCTTACCCAAGGCCAGAACCAGTTTAGAACGGTGCTGAAGAAATTCAGAAGAGGTGATTATTTCGGAAAGATAGACCGTGGACATCTTGGGATTGGGTACTTCCACACCTACCGTAGACTTTCCAGGTAAAGGAGCCACTACACGCACACTGGTGGCGCGCAGAGCCATAGCCAGATTGTCAGCCAAACTGGCAATGCGATGAGGCATAATTCCGGGTGAAAGTTCTAATTCAAACATCGTAACGGTAGGGCCTTTGCTTACCTCTACTACTTTTACCATTATACCAAAATCAGCAATGGTATCTTCGATGACGCTCTTATACCGTTCCAAGTCAAGGGGTGATTCTTCTTCTGGAATGGCCCGGGAAAGCAAGGAAACTGGAGGCAGCGTAAAAATGGCGGAGACAAATGCGGGAGAAACTTCCGGTTCTTCTTTCCTTTGGTGAATGTGCTGGGAAGAAACGGGTCCTTCTATCTTTGGTGCCGGGATAAAAGGAGGTTCTTCTCTCTCCTTTTCTTCTTTTGGTTTTCGCTTCTGAAGGGTGAAAAAGGGCCGAAAACGGGAAAGAGGAATATTGAAGGAAACGGAAAGGAGGGCAACCAGAGTCGCTCCAAAGATAATAAGGGCTCCGACTTTTCCTAATGCAGCGCTACCATAAACAGCCAGAAGATGCCCAACCAGACCGCCGGGAGGAAAAGAGAAAAATCTTGCCAGAGTCTGACCAGATGTAATAAAAGGAGGCATGATAATGCCCCCAACTGTGCTAGCAATTACGATTGTAAGGATCCCCGCTACTATCTGCCCTATTGGTATAAATTCCTCGTTTTTGAAGATTTGATAACCAAAAAAGAAGAGGAGAAAAGGAAAGAAAAAGGATGGTAAACCAAAAAGATTGAAAAGCAAAGAGGCAAAAAAGGAGCCGGCGTATCCACCCAGGTTGTGGGGAGAAGGATTGACGGGATAATTGGCAAAGAAGGAGATGGTGGGATCAAATGGAGAATAGGAAAAGAGTGAAATCAAAAGAAAGATTCCCAGGGTAAAACAGGCAAAAGAGACTATTTCTGTCCAGATTTTAAACTTCATAATGGCGCTCTTTCCAAAACAGTTAAATTATACTATAATTTATACCGGTTAGGGAAATGAAGAGAAGATGCTTAAGGGTAGCTGACAGTATTCATCGCATTCTGGCGCTTGCTTTACAAAAGGAAATTCCGTCACCAGAGGCCTGGATGATCAATATTACGCAAGTCACTCTTTCTCAGGACCTGCGGCTAGCAAGGGTCTATTTTACTTCGTTGAGTCAGGACTTTGACCGTAGCCAGTGTGAGCGGTTGCTTGCGGAAAACAGAGCCATATTGAAACGTTCATTGGCCAGAAATCTCCATCTCCGATTTCTTCCGGAAGTAAAGTTCTGCTGGGATGAAGAGACGTTGCGAGTTCAAAAAGTAGAAGAGATACTGGATAGTCTCAAAAACCAGAATGCCAGAAATTGCGGCAAAGAATAACCCCTCCTCTCTTTGATGATCAATATTATTCAAACACTGGTGGGAGTGGTCCAGGAGACCGCTGAGGAACTTTTTCGTCAGGGAAACATAAAAGGTTCTATCACAATCAACGGGGATGATTTTGTAATCCCTTCTATGCGCTGGCAGGGAGACCTTTCTACACCAGCATTGATAAAAGCGGAGACTTCATTAGAAAGGTCTACATTCTTACAAAAATTTTTATTAGGCTTAGAAAAGAGGAAGCTCCCTTTCTTGGAAAAGATAGAAGTTGTCCCGCCTGGTTATCTTAATTTCTTCCTGAAAACAGAGGTTCTTACCGATAACCTTAAGGCGCTCATAAAAAATAACGACTTTGGAATAGAAAAAACCGGAGAGAACAAAAAGGTCCTTTTGGAATTTGTGAGCGCCAATCCGACCGGTCCTCTCACCATTGCCCATGGCCGTCAGGCTGCTTTTGGCGAAGCCTTAGCCAGGATTATGACGGAATGTGGCTACCAAGTTAAACGGGAGTACTATCTCAACGACGAAGGAAAGCAGATTGACCTTTTGGGTGAATCGCTAAAGGCACGTTACCGACAAATCCTGGGGGAGAATGTTCCTCTTCCGAAAGACGGATATCATGGTGAGTATTTGAGGGACATGGCAAAGTCTCTTTTTGACCGTTTTGGAGAGAATTTGAAAGAAAAGGAGATTGACTTTTTTAGTAAAATAGCGATGGAAGAGATTATGAAGACTATCCGAGAGGACTTACGGGCCTTCGGAGTAGAATTTGATTCCTTTCAAAGTCAAAAGATGCTTTCAGAAACTGGTCAGGTTTCGGAAACGCTCAAAATTCTGGAGGAAAAAGGGGCACTCTTTTCTTCCGAAGGTGCTCTTTTTTTAAGGACCACTCCCCTGGGTGATGACAAGGACAGGGTTGTGCGCAAAAAGGATGGCACCTATACCTATCTGGCTCCGGACCTGGCATACCACCGAAGCAAGTTTCTAAAGGGTTATGACCTGATGGTAAACCTTTGGGGACCGGACCACTTCGGCTATGTGAAGCGGCTCCTTGCCGGAATTTCTCTGTTGGGATTTGACCCTAACAAAATCAAGATTATCATCGTCCAGTTAACCACACTATACCGAGGAAAAGAACGAATAAAAATGTCAACCCGACAGGGTGAATTCTTACCTCTTTCTTTGCTCACCCGGGAATTGACAGTGGATGTAACCAAATTCTTCTTTCTTTCCCGAAAAGCCAGTAGCCATCTTGATTTTGACTTAGAACTGGCCAAAAAAGACTCTTCGGAAAACCCGATTTTTTACCTCCAATATGCCAGCGCTCGAATTGCTTCCTTATTCCGGTACCAAAAGGAAATGATGCCAATGATAGACATCTATCCGGAAAAGGCAAATTTAACCCTTTTGAATAAACCAGAGGAAAGAGAGATAATGCTCTTCTTGAGCCGGTTCGGTATCACCATTAATACTGCTGCCCGAAACCTTGAACCACAAATCCTTTTTGCCTATCTTCTGTCGCTGGCAAAAGTTTTTCATCAATATTATCAGCGCTATCGGATCATCGGTCCAGAGAAAGAATTGACTCTTGCCAGGCTTGTGCTGGTACATGGCGTGGAAAGGGTTTTGCGAAAAGGGCTCTTTCTGTTGAATGTCAATGCGCCAGAGAAGATGTAATGTATCCTTTCTAAGTGCTCAAAAATGGTTGACAAAAACCGATTAATTGTTTTAAATAATAAGTGATGCTTACCAATAGCAAGATATTAAGGGTTCTGGAAAATATTGGATTTTTGACCCGGAACCAGATAGAGGAGGCGGTAAAAGAGCAACTGATACGTCCCCGCTCGCTTAAACGGGTTCTAAAGGACCTGGGTTATCTTACCAGTGTTGAGACAAACATCTCTCTTCTACCACAATTAGGAGTTACACCAGCTCCACTGGTCTTTTCTGACATTAATCCCGACCTTTCGGAAAAGGTCTCCAGTGCTTTTGCCCGAGAACACCGGACTGTGCCCATAAAAATGGAGAATGGAGTTTTGGTGATGGCTACGGATGACCCACTCAACTTTTTTGCCACCGAAAACCTGAAGGTCTTTCTGAATGTGGAGAAAATAAAATTGGAAATTACCACTACTGAAAGCATTGACAATTACCTAAAAAACTTTTACAGCCTGGAAAAAGAAGATTTGATGCCACTTCTGGCAAAAGTTGATAAAGGCTACACCGGAGATGTAGAAGTAGAAAAGGCCTCTTCAGTGGCTCCGCCCATTCTGGAAGAGGAAGAAAGGGCTATGGAAGCGCCGGTGGTAAGACTTGCCAACGCTATTATTGCCGATGCCCTGCGCAAGCGGAGTAGTGATATACATGTGGAACCTTTAGAAGACCGTTTCCGAATACGGTATCGCATAGATGGGGTCCTCCATGAAACTATTAGTCCACCCAAAAGTTTGCAGGGTCCTCTTATTGCCCGTTTGAAGTTGATGTCAGGAATGGATTTGGCAGAAAAACGACTCCCTCAAGATGGAAGAATTATGATTAATGCTGGTGGTAGACAGATTGACCTGCGGGTCAGTGCCCTACCCGGAATTTACGGCGAGAGTATCGTGATGAGAATTCTCGACAAGAGCACGATGCTTTTAAATATGGACCAGTTAGGTTTCTTGGCGGACGACCAGGAAAAATGGCAGGAACTTCTCAGATACTCCGGAGGTATTATTCTGGTTACCGGGCCTACCGGCAGCGGAAAGACGACCACCCTTTATACTTCTCTTTCTGCTCTCAATACCACCGACCGAAAAATAATGACGGTAGAAGAACCGGTGGAGTACCAGATTCCAGGGATAAACCAAACACCTGTGCGTCCAGAGATTGGGCTCACTTTTTCCACTATCTTAAGGAGCTTCTTAAGACAGGCTCCTGATGTTATTCTGGTAGGAGAAATACGAGATTTTGAAACAGCAGATATCGCTTTGCGCGCAGCGCTCACCGGCCACCTTGTCTTTTCCACTTTACATACCAACGACGCAACCAGCGCTCCTACCCGACTTATTGACTTGGGAACAGCGCCATTTCTGGTTGCCTCTTCTTTGCAAGGTGTTATGGCGCAGCGTCTGGTGCGAGTCCTCTGTTCCAATTGTAAAGCAGAAGATCAGCCCACTCCTGAAGAAAGAAACTTGCTAAGAATTCAGCCGGACGAAGAAGTTAAAATCTACCGACCGGTTGGTTGCGAAGAGTGTAACCATACCGGTTTTCTTGGAAGAATAGGCATCTTTGAAATTTTCATTCTTAATGATGAGATAAGGCAGTTAATTCTGCATCGGGCGGCTAGTAGTAAGATTCGGGAGGCTGCCAAGCGAGCTGGCATGCGTACCATGGGCGAAGACGGATTAATTAAGGTAAAACAGGGAATCACCACTTACGAAGAGGTCATCTCAGTTACCTCTTTAGATTAGAGAAATACTTTAGGAGGAATATGGCTTTACCCTTGGATGAACTGCTAGAAAGAATTGTAAAGGAGGATGCTTCAGACCTCCATCTTCACCCTCACCGACCTCCCACGATGAGGTTACACGGAAGTCTGGTAAATTTGGACAGAGAACCGCTGACGCCAGAAGACACTCTCAGTTATATGAAAGCCATTACTTCCCACCAGCATCAGGAAGAATTGGCAAAGATCGGGAGTACTGACTTTGGTTTTGCATTTAAGGACCTGGCCCGTTTCCGAACCGCAGTTTACCGCCAAAAAGGAGAGGTAGCGATTGCCATGCGTTTAATTCCGTATAAATTTTATTCTTTTGAATATCTGGGGCTGGGGCCTAAGGTGGTAGAATTACTGAGCAAACCCAGAGGGCTGTTTTTAGTTACCGGGCCTACTGGTAGCGGAAAGACGACTACCCTGGCTACGATGATTAACCATATCAACGAGACAATGGACCGTCACATTATTACCATTGAGGACCCGATAGAATATTACCACCAGCACAAAAAATCGATCATTACCCAGCGAGAACTGGGGGTAGATGTACCTGACTTTGCAGAAGGGTTGAGAAGAGGCCTCCGCCAGGACCCGGATGTATTTCTGGTCGGAGAAATGCGTGACGTAGAGACCATTCGGGCAGCAATTACCGCCGCGGAGACGGGCCACCTCGTTTTTGCGACGCTGCACACTACCGGAGCAGCCCGGACCGTGGACCGAATTGTAGAATCGTTCCCGATTGAAGAACAAGAACAGATACGTGTGATGCTCTCCGTTTCCATTCTGGCTGTTATTTCACAGCAGTTACTTCCTCGAACAGACAAGAAGGGTCGCATTGCCGTTTTTGAAATAATGGTTGCTACCCCGGCCATCGCCAACCTTATCCGGGAAAAGAAAACCTATCGTATCGTCTCCGAAATCCAGACCGGTATAAAATACGGGATGAAGACGATGGACCAGTCTTTACTAGAAGTCTACTATCGGGGTATAATAGACCGAGAGGTTGCGATTGATGCTTCCTATGATGGGGAACAATTGGAAAAACAGATGAAAGCGATAGACAGCGGTATCGCCGAACCGCCCAAGGTTTAAAAGATGCCTAAAAAATTACTGGGACAGATTTTAAGGGAAATGAATTTGATTTCTGAGGAACAACTCCGCGTTGCTCTGGAGGAGCAGCAGCGAACAGGAAAATTTCTGGGCAGAACTATTGTGGACCTCCATTTTATAGATGAAAAAGTGTTGCGGCGGGTGCTCTCTGTTCAGAGTGGTATTGAAATGATTGACCTGAGCAAAAAAAAGATTCCGCCTCAGATAATAAAACTCATCCCTCCCGTGGTAGCAAAGACATATCAGATTTTACCAGTCGCTCAAGAGAATCACGATACGATAACTATTGCGGTTGGTGATGTCCTTAATGAATTTGTTCAGGAGAATATCCGGTTTATCGTAGGTCGGAAGGTTAAAATGGTCCTTGCCGACCCTAAAGAACTGGATGCGGCGTTGGAGGAATACTACGGAAAAGAGGCAATGTCCATAGCGGATATCATCAATTACTTTGCAGAGACTGCAGGAGAAGGAAAGGTTGAAACTGGCTTTGGTGCTGGGGAAATAACCGATGTTGCCACTATGGAGGAACTGGCAAACCAGCCGCCGGTTACCAGCCTTTTTAACCTTATTCTGCTCCAGGTATGTAAAGATAATGCCAGTGACCTCCACCTGGAACCTTTTGAAAACGACTTCCGGGTAAGGTACCGAGTAGATGGAAAACTGTACGACTTAGTCCACCCGCCAAAAGATCTCGCCTTCGGACTCTTCTGCCGGTTTAAGATTATGTCTGGTATGGATATCGCGGAGAGACGACTACCTCAGGACGGACGTATGGAATTCCGGGCGGGAGGAAGAGACCTTGACTTAAGAATCTCCACCGTGCCAACGGTCTTTGGGGAATGTTTGGCTGTCCGCGTGCTTGACCGAACACGAATAGACTTTCGGCT
Organism: uncultured bacterium; assembly: GCA_964587375.1. Lineage (GTDB taxonomy): Bacteria > Ratteibacteria > UBA8468 > MWAK01 > MWAK01 > CAZPLE01. The sequence goes on along the minus strand of CAZPLE010000068.1, from coordinate 111 downwards.
GGATAATATAGGTTTGAGACCAGAAGACCAAATTAAAATTGAAAACCTAATAATGAGCCCGCAGGGAATTATTTTAGCCACCGGCCCCACCGGGTGCGGAAAGACCACCAC
>CAZPLE010000067.1:0-21684 GCA_964587375.1 uncultured bacterium | reverse complement strand
CATTGGCTCTGCCGGCAACCGGTCCGGTAGCATTCTTTTTAGCCGCTACTTCTGGCACCAGGGCTGCGTCTGCCTGGAGTTCTCCGTCAATCAAAAGGTCTGGCCTTTTTTGGTTGGCAATCCTGGTGGCTTCCACCACTTTGGCGGTGAGGGGGTCATAGGTACTGCCCTTAGTGGAAAAGGAGAGGAGCGCAACCCTTGGTTCTATTAAAAAGAGGCTGCGGGCGGTCTCTGCTGAACAGATGGCAATCTCAGCCAGTTGTTGAGCGTCAGGGTTGGGTATCAGGCCACAATCAGCAAAGATAATGAGACCGTTATGACCGTAGAGAGAATTGGGTAAAGAGATTACAAAGCAGGAAGAGACATAGGAGACGCTGGGCTCCTTGGGTAAGATTTGTAAAAGCGGCCGGAAGGTCCAGGACGTGGGATGGATGGCACCTGCCACAATGCCGTCTGCCTCTCCTGTATAGAGAAGCATTGTGCCGTAATAGATGGGGTCAAGGATTAACCGCTGCGCCTCCAAAAGGGTTACGCCCCGATGTTGCCTTATTCGATAAAGTTCTTTGCTTAAAGACGGACGGTTTTGCAAATCATCTGCTGGATGGAAAAGGGGAAGGTCAGAGAGGTCAATCCCTTCTTGGCTGGCAACCATCTTTACTCTCTTGGGGTCACCAACCAAAAGGGGCTCTGCCAGTCTTTCGTCTTTGAGAATCCGGCAGGCGGTTAAGACGCGTCTGTCCTCAGGTTCAGGAAAGACGATGCGTACCGGCTTGGCTTCTCTTGCCCTTCTCTTCAATTCCTCTAAAAAATCGGTCATTCTTCAATTATTATACCATATCGCTCTCTCAGAACCGAAAAAGGCCAAAGATTTTTGACACCCAGTATCCAATGTGGTATTATTACTTTTCAAACTTCCAAAACGGTTATGAAGAAGAAAGGGATGCTGATAGAAAATAAGGCGCTTGGAGTTCTTCTGGTTCTGATGGTCTTGGGTTTCGGACTTGCCTGTGATGGAGGGGGTGGTGGAGGTGGTTCGGCGCTACCCACCCTTCCTGAGGGAGACCTCTACTTTTCTGATGAAGGATGGATGACTGGGGAATACTTACTGGTGGACACAGGCCTCGATTCTACCTTTGTGAACAATAACTACGGCAACCCTGTCTGGTTGGATGGGTTGCTCTTCTGGTTTAACTGTTTCAGCGAAGATGGTTTCCATCTGGTGATCGAGCCTTACAACATAGAAGAGAGCATTGCCCGACTCTCGGTTGCCTTACACAACCACGCCATCAATTTTACACCAGAAACCTGGGATTTTATAGAAGAAGACCCGGCGCATAACCTCTTTATTGTCCTTAATATTATGAACGCCCTGAGTACCGGAAGCACCGGAGTACTTGGCTTGGGGAATACTGCCAGAAACGTGGAGATCACCATTACCGCTGGCGGCGAATACCAGAAAGTGGAAAAGGAGGATGCTTCCCAGGCGGTAGATGAGTTATATAACCAACTTCCGGCTGCTATCCGTCTGGTGATAAGCAAAGAGAAGTTTCGCAGTTATCTCTCCCAACTCATCTACAAAGGCACCTACGTTGGCGGAGGGGTTATACCCCTTTCCACTTTTCTGGAGATGCTTGCCTCACCCCTCAACTGGAGCAACCTGGACTTTAAGGTAACCGTTCACTTAAGCCAAATTCCCATCCCCACTATTGACTCTACCTCCATCACCGCCTCCTCCGGAAAGACTTATAGAAAAAGAAACCTTTTCAATAACAGTTCTCGGTCAAGGGTTTACATAGATGGTCCCACTATCCTCTTTACCGGCATACCCGAGAAGTATCTGGGTCTGGATTATATTCAAACCTCATACTACGATGCGTCCGCCAGTGACACATCTCTCCTTACCTTTCGCCTCCTTCGGGATGCTACCCTATATGTGGCACTCGATTCCCTAATGGATGATACTGCTCTTCAGCCGTGGCTTGACCTGGGTTTTGAGGCTACCGGTGATACCTTTATGGTTACCAACTACCCTGGCCATGCCCTCCGGGAGGTCTACGCCAAGGAGGTTGAAGAAGGCACAGTGGTCCTGCCGGGACTCAATAATCCTTCCTATGCAATGTATACCGTCTTTGCTTCTGCCGGCACCTTCAACTTAGGTTTGGAGATCATCTCCTGCAGCCATACCACCCTGATGGTAGCTGACCCGGCGAAGGTTGCTTCTTATCTTCCCGGAACGAAAGAGGAGGGAGGAATTGTAGCCACCTCAGTGGAGGTGAATGGAGATACGACCATCGTCCACGCCAACTTTGTCAGTGGGTTTGATGCCAATGTCTTCCTTGACACTGAGGATAATGCTGATTCCGGTCTCTCTCAGGTTACCCCTGCCCAGTTTGTCGGCAATATCCTGCGCAACGACGGTTTCCGTCTGATCGATACCTACAACGACCAGCCGCCGGCTTTCGGGTATGGCAACCAGACCCTTTACTTGGATAACCTTTTGGGCTATCCGATAACCCCACCGATAGAAGTAACCCTCAGGCAGGAAGAACTTTACACCTTTACCAACATGAATCTGCTCAACAGCCCCAATCTGTGCGGAATATACTTAAAATCGATAACCACCGACCACCCCAGTCTCCAACTCTGGGAGGAGGTTGACACCGATACCGTCCATAGCCGGAAACTCAATTACTCCGGAATAATGGCAGCGATTAACGGACTACCGGAGGAGAACTTTACCTACTTCTACTCCAATCCGGAGAGCCCGATTACCTTCCCAGAGCTAATGGAGCGACTGGGAAAGAGTGTTGAGGAAAGTGAACTTACCTTTGGCGTGAAAATTCTTCTCTCTGGTGGATATACCTTAGAGATTCGCGCCGGGCTCTTTGTCACCGATTACTTCACCGATGTTTACGACGCAGCCATTAGCGGCGGATTCTTTTAAGAGAAAAAGGTTGATGGACACACCAGGTCAAAACCATTATCATTATATAGATAACTACAATGGCTCTCTTCTTCTTCGGGTCCTTTCGGATCTGTTAAGTCCACCCATCCTTGCCATTCCGGTCTTTTTTGCCATCAGTCTCCGGGTAGCATCTGCGTTTAGTCAGGTGCTCCTTATCTTCACCATCTGTTTCTTCTTTCAAACCCTCTTTCCGGTTATCTACCTCTTTACAGCCCTGCGCACCGGCATAATCTCTAATATCCATCTTTACTTGAAAGAAGAACGGTCTCTGGTCTTTCCTACCCTCGCTGTCTGTTATCTCCTCGGGTATATTGTCGCTGTTTCTCTTTCCCTGCCGGAACTGATCTCCGGGTTGATGTTCACCTCTGGCTACCTGATACTCTTGGTATGGTTAATCAACACACAACATAAAATCAGTATTCACGCGGTGGGGGCTGCTGGGCTCCTTACCGGTCTCTTCTTTGTCTTCGGTCCGAAGCTGTTCTTTTTGGAACTGCTCCTCATTTTAATCTGGTGGGTAAGGTTTAAGAGCAATGCGCATGTGACCTCCCAGGTACTTTTCGGTATCCTGCTGGGCCACGGAATTACCTACCTCTTGTTGCGATTTTTCCTTTAAAAGAAGACCTGATACTCCAGGTAGAGAAGGTCTGGATAGTAAGCAAATTCGTCACCTTTTCCAGTTTCAAATCCAGCCCAACCAGCGGAAAGCGTGGAATTTCCGGTTAAAGAATAGGTGAGCACGGGATTGAGGAATGTTCCCGCATCATCAAGATTACGCACCAGATAGGCTTGCAATCTCAAAAGAGGTGTTATTTCGTAGTCAAGCCCAAAGAAAAGATAGTCTTCTGCCAGAAATTGTTTCTCGCCGAGCAATAACCCAAGCCAGTCGTATTCCCTGCTCTTCTCTCTCCCCTCACCGTTGTAAAAATATTCCGCCCCTAACTTGAGGGTGCCGGGAAAGGTATAGTCAGCACCGATGGTGGCAGAGGTAAAATCTTCTCTTCCGTTAACACCCACCAGGGAGCCGTGCAATTCAACCTTTATCACTGTTCTGGAGAAATCCAGACCGGCCATGCTCTTCTCCTGGTCGCAGTAAGCCATTAAGGAAAGGTCTGTCCCTGCAAGATTGGTTCGGTAGCGGCTGGCAAGCACCGGCTGGTGGGAACCTTCTTTTCCCGTGGCAACTACCTGTAGGGAGGCAAGCGGGTGGAAAGGAAATTCCAGGCTGATGGCATCTGTTCCTACCATCTCTTCCTTCTCAATCGCCAGCGGGTTAACTGGAAAGAACGGGTTGGTCGGGTTCCATGCCCTGCCCGGCCCCCAGTCAATCGCTTGTCTCCCAATCTTAACCTCTACTTCGGGTAAGGAGAAGGCAATATAGGCTCGGTAAAGAGAGTGCTTTAAGTAAAGGTCGCCTTCTGCCCGGCAGATTTCGTCCTCCAGGTTAAGATAGGGTTTGGGTTCATTCCGTTTTAGCAGTTGAAAGAATGGGGTCTTGGTAAAATCTCCGAAATGTGCCTCAATATCATAAACTACTTCACCCTTTATGGTGGAGGAAGATTGAAAATTGAACTGGAGGCGCAAGCGGTTAAGGCAGTCAAAGTATTCTCCACCTGGTTCTATTCCAGGTACCACAGGTATCTCTACTCTGGCCGGCAGAATTTTATAATAACCGGATAAGGTAACCGGGGTTTCTTTCTCTTTCATCTCCCCAGAAAAAAGATCTCTCTGCGTTATCAGAACCAACAGAAAAAGGACCCACCAAAAAAAGCGTCTTCTCTCTTTCATCTTCTCTCCCTGATAACCTTACCGTCCCTTAAAAAGATAACTCTTGGCGCTTCCTGAAGTATCTGTTCATCATGGGTCGCCAGCAGAAAGGTTATCCCTTTTTCCTGATTTAATCTCTTCATCAGTGTCACCAGATTCTGGCTGGTGGCAGAATCAAGGTTTGCGGTCGGTTCGTCTGCCAGAACCAATGCCGGGTCAGCCACTATTGCCCGGGCAATCGCCACTCTCTGCTGTTGACCACCGCTCATCTGGTGGGGCTTCCTTTCTGCCAGGCCAGAAAGTTCTAATTCTTCCATAACTTTCAATGCCCGCCTTCGGCGCTCTGCTGGAGCGATACCCTGAAGGAAGAGCGGAAACTCAATATTCTCTTCCGCGGTGAGCACCGGAATAAGGTTCAGTTCCTGAAAGACGAAACCTATCTTCCGCAGACGTAACTCTGCCAGTTGCCGCCGGTTGTACTTTCCAATATCTTCGCCTTCAATCACAATGGTTCCGGAATCAGGCTTTTCCAGACCACCCAGGAGGTTCAAAAGGGTGGTTTTGCCGGAACCAGAAGGACCAGCCACACACAAAAACTGCCCCCTCTCTACCTGAAGACTGATGCCATCTACCGCTCTAACTGGAAAATCGCCGTCGTAGATTCGGGTAATCTGCTGGACGTTTAAAATCTCCATCATTAGATATGCCTGATTGCCTTTACCGGGTCAGCGCAAGCAGCCCGGAAAGCCGGGAATAAGGAGATTAAGGTAGAACTTGCCAGAACCACCACAGAGGAGCGGACTACCTGGCTCACTGTGAGTACCGGTCGGACAGTGGTATCCAACCCGATAAACTTTGTTACACCAGCAGAAAAAGAAGCCAGATTAACTCCGTGGATAAAAAAATAGACCAATCCCAATCCGGTCAAGACCGCACCGGCGGCCAGGCCTAATAAGCCGAGAAAAAAAGATTCAAAGATGAGCATGCCGATTATCTGGTGCGGCTTCGTTCCAATGGCGGAGATGATGCCGAATTCCGTAAACCGTTCCTGGATTGCCATCAGCATGGTATTCATGATAGCCATCGCCACGATTACCGCGATAATGATCATCAGAACTGTCTGCATAGCAACATCAAGTTCTACCAACTGGACAATATCGGGTGCAATCTCTTTCCAGTTTAAAACCTCCAACCGATTTGAGCCCAGTTCTTCTTTTAACTCCCTTTGGACCCTCTCCACATCCGCCGGACTCTTGAGAAGGAGCACTATCTCCGAAATCTTGTCTCCATAAACCAGAAAATTCTGGGCAGAGGCAAGGGTAATCCAGACGGTATTGCGGTCAATTTCCGGCTGGCCGGTATGGCAGGCGCCGACCACGCGGAAGGCATCGCTGGCGATGGAACCGTCAAAAGCCTGAGTCACCAGAACAATCTTTTCACCCAGACCAATCTGGAGCGTGGAAAGGAGACGCTCTCCTACCAGACAGTCCTGACTGACTTTGGAAGAAGAACTAAAATAAGAACCAGAAACTACGGAACGTTCAATGTTGGTTACCAATCTTTCTTTCTCTGGCTCAATACCCACCACCATCACCGGCTGGGAATTGTAAGCGGAACTGGCTAACGCTTGAACCCGCACCCTTCTGGCAAAAGCCGCTATTTCGTTTTTGGAACGAAACACCTCTTGTGGTGGGCTTATAAAGCACTTTTCCACAGATGGGTTCTGATAGAAACCTGCGGCATGAATCTGAAGGTGACCCATAAAGACCTTTATGGCGTTGGAGATCATCTGTTGGTGAAATCCGTCGTAAAGAGCGTTGGAGATGATGAGTGTGGTCAGCCCGATAGCGATGATTAAGACCGTGAGCGCGGAGCGCCTTCTGTTCCGTCTTACATTGCGCCAGGCAAGCCGGACAAAGATTCTCATACCTATCTTTTCAAACTCTGGAGCGAAAAGGTTTCTTCTGGGATGGGAAGGTCAAACTCTATCTTCTGGTAAGAGAGGGTGGTGCTACATCCTTTTTTGTTTAAAGTGGTCATCTTCCATCGGGTGGGAAATTTACGGCCACCCAGAATCTGAAGATCAGAAAATTCCAGTAGTTTAACAACCCTTCCCTTTTCATCATAAAACTCTTCTCTTCGGGGAAGGTAGTCATCGCCTATTTTGAGAATAATCTTCCCCCAGACCACCGCTACCCCAGGTTTAGGAACCGACTCCACCACCCACAACTCTTTTTCTCCCTCTTTCTCTCTATTTACCAGTCGGTGCTGATAGTCATCAACAAAACTGGTGGCTTTCATCATGTCGTCATTGGTAAAGTCACTGCCCATCCAAGGCTGCATCATCATCGAAAGAGGCATCTTTACTGTCCGTTCCACCCGGGGCAGATAATTCCACATATTAGACCCCAGTCTTAAGGTGGCAATCCCTGCTTCTTTCGCCGGTGAAAGAATCTTAACCAGTGCCTTATCCTTTCCACTCATCCAGAATTTCAGGGTCAGCCTTCTCTGCCAGTTAGGGGTAGTAATCTCCATCACCAGGCTCCCCTGACTGGTCTTCCCCCTCATCAAAACCTCCATTCGCTCCACTATCTCCTGAGCGGAAAGGCCTTCTTCACTGAAAGCCTGTCCAGCAAATAAAAAGGGGAGGAGAGAAAAAAAGAGGGGGAGAAATTTCGGTAATACGTTTAGCCTATGCTTGGGCGCCATTATAAAGGTACCTTCCAAATTTCGGCTGGGGAATCCTTCGGGGCAGGAAACGGCTCAACTTGAGGCAGACGGCATATGCCAGAAAGAATAAAGACTGAAGGCGCAAAAAGAATGAGGGTTTTCCGAATTCGGCAACAAACTCTTCCGTTGCCTTCCTTACTTTGGCCCGCACCTTCTTTCCGGGTGCAAATACTTTTACCGTAAGGAGAATCGGGTAAGCCTTTAAACACCATCTTTTGTGTAATTCTGCCCTTTCTTTCAGTCTGGCAGTAGTTGCTCCTTTAAACTTTTTATAACCCCGTAAGTGCACCTCAAACATTCGGAAGAGAGAAGGACCATTCTCCTGGTAAAGTCTCCTTTGGGTGTGGCGCACCAGGTGGGTAATATCATCTCCGGTTAAGGAGGGGTGGGTGTGGATGTGGGAATAGAGATGGAAATTCTTCCACTTGAATTGACGGGCATTCAGGCGGTTGGTCTCCATAACCTTCTGCCAGAGTTTTGTGCCGGGGCAGGGCATCAGGCTGGAGACCTGGGAAAAGGTGGGGTTTAATTCCACAAGGTATTCAATATCTTCCTTTATGTTGTTAAGGTTATGGAAATCCCAGCCGATGATGAATGAGCCTACAATCTGGACTCCAGCATCAAGGAACGAGTGAAAGATCTCCTTGATATCTTTCCCTTGCCGTTTTGGCAAATCACTAAATTTGGACTCCACGCCAATCCAAATGGAGGTTAATCCGATATCTGCCAGTTCTTCCGGGTCAAATCGGGAGAGTGTGCGGACACTTCCGTACCCCCCCCAACTGACATCTCTTAAACTTACGTCGTTATCCTCTTTAATAAGCCGGCCGAACTCCCTCACATATTCCGGGTCCTGGAAGAAGTCCTCATCATAGATCCAGTTAAACTCGCCCTTCTTGGCCAGGATATTCTTCTTCATCTGGAGCCAGAGCTCCTCTGGAGACGCCACCCGTACCTTTTTGTATTTAAAGAAGGCAGAGGTGGCGCAAAATTCACAGCCGGCACGGCAGCCGAGAGCCGAAAGGAGGTTACAAAAATAGACCTTTTGGCCCATAAAATAGATGGCGGCTGGAGGTAATTCCTGTTTTATCGGGCTATCCAAGGGGTCACCCACCACTTCTCTCATAAACCTGATTCCCTCGCCGTAACATACGTGGTCAACCATTCCGGCAAGTTCTTTCTCCTGTTCAAAATTCTCACTCAGACAGACTACACCGTAACCACCCAGGACTATTTTGCTCTCCGGTGAGACCTGACGAATCAGGCGACACATCGTCAGAACCTTTTCATAGAAGAGTGAAGCGGCAAAGTGAATAGCAACATAGTCGTAACCCTTTGCGACCTCTTCTCTAAACTGCTCAAGGGTTGGATGTTCCAAAACCACACTGGGCAAAGATATATTCTGGGCTATCAAGAAAAGGGGTAGGGCTGGATAATAACTTGCTGGGGCAAAGATGTCCTGTTCTTTGCTCAGACGGCTGGCGTATAAATCCATACAACTGACACCGTCCAGCGCTGGGAAGGGTCTGTAAACCGTGGTGAAAAGAACCTTTCTCATAATTGATATTATTATAAACAATCAAAGATGGGGGTGTCAAAGGTTTGCCTCTCTTTTACCGAGTCCGACTGAGACATTTTTGTTCAAGATAGATCTGCTCCCCTGAACAAATTTGTCTCATTGGTCTGGAGAAATCTTTCCCGGTCCCTTTATCTATTCAGAGGAATTAGACTTCAAAGGAGATGCTGGCAAAAAAGTTGCACTACTGAAAGTTGCCTTCCGGGGTATATTGTATTATAATCATTTGGATGGGAAGGGAGGACCCGGTGAGGTTAAGATCGAAGGGACAGGTAGGAGGCGCCTTCACACTCCCAGAGCTGATGGCGGGTATCTTTATCTTCCTCCTTTTGTGCTTGGTCGGTTTTAAGTTAATCTCTGCGCTCTACCAGCGAACCAAGGTGGTTGTTGCCAAAACCTCCATCGCCCAGTATGCTTATCTACTGGAAACGATTAAAGGGGATATCAATTACTATCCACCAGATATCAACCAGACCTTAGAATCGCTTACTTATTCCACCCCTCCTTCTGGTTATGAACGGGGCTGGCATGGCCCTTACCTTGACAAAATACCGATTGACCCCTGGGGAACGCCCTACTTTTATCGCCTCACCTATGGTGTCATCTTTGGTCCGGAAATATGCCAACGCTTTGGAGGAGGGCCATTTGACCAAACCTTTACCTTCCAAGCCATTCCCGGTAAAGGCAGGATAGTGGTGGAGAATATGACCAAGATTGTGCACGCTGGCAGAATATGGCTTAACGGCGCAGAAGTAGTCTCTCCCCAGGAGTTCCAAAAAGATATCCCCAGAATAGAGAAAAAGGTTACCCTTTTAGCCAGCAATACCTTAAGAGTAAGATTGGAAAGTAACCCCAACCATTATATCCTGGTATCCATTACCAGCCCCTTTTCTCGTAAAGTGACCTATCTTGTCGGAAGTTATGGCGCAGACGGAGAACCGGGTGGAAATGGTTTTGCTGGCGACCTTTATTGGTTCAGCGGACAGAGTTCTTCTGGAACTTAACTCTACCAGAAAGGTTGACAAAGAACCATAAGGTTACATATAATTATCCCGAGAGGGTGGTTAGGTCTTCTGGATGGAGGGTGTTATGAAAGTTACCGGTGCGGCAAAAAGGATGGTGGGTCTGGGAGGGGTCTTTCTTCTCCTTCTCTTTGGCCTGGGCTGTGGTGGCGGAGGTGGAGGTGGTAGCGTTCCTACCGGCACTTCCGCTATCGGCCTGGCAGCGAAAGGACCAATTGTCGGTGGAACAGTAGAGGTCTATGCTATCTCTGTGGACGGAACGATCGGAACCACCCCTCTGGCGACCGCCGTAACCTCTTCTGACGGAAGTTATGCGGTCGATTTAGGCTCTTATACTGGAAATGTGCTGGTCGTGGTAACCGGTGGCACTTACCGAGATGAAGCCACCGGAGATATGCTACCAAACCCTCTGACGCTCCGGGCAGCGGTCACCAATGCCTCTGGCCTCTTTTCCGCAGCGGTAACACCGATGACCGAAATAGCGGTGCGTCTGGCTGGTACTCCGCTTACCACCGAAAAGATAGCAAGGGCCAATGCTCTGGTCTCCTCTTTAATAGGTATAAATATCTTAAGCACCATGCCTGATGATGTAACGGTTGCTGACACCAACTCTACTCTGACCGAAATAGAGTATGGACTGATGTTGGCGGTCCTCTCCCAGTATAGCCAAAACAGTGGCAAGGAGATAGGTGAGGTGATTGACGAGATTGTGGCTGACCTTTCCGACGGAGATACCAAACTTAACAATATAGGAAATGGTCTGGTAACGGCTCTGGCAGACTACCTGAATAACGAAAATAACCAAAGCGGCGCAACTGAGCCCTACCAGATTCTTCTGGACGATAACCTCCGATACTATACCGATAATCCCTTAAATCCTCCTGCGGGAGACCTCACCGACCTCTGGAAGGCAAAGGCGGTGGTGGTAGACTTCCGGGATACGGTCCTTACGGTCTGGAACTATACCGGTGTAGGCGCTGCCGGGATTATCCAAACACCAATCCAGAACCTATGCGCGGAATTGCAAACTCAGATCATACCGGAACTGAGCGGAGTCTTCGACAGGGCGGTCTGGATTATCCTTTCTGCCTCCGAGGTATATGGACAACCGGGTGTCTATACCTATTACCGAGACCATCTGGTGCTCACCATCACCGTCTCCGCAGACTCTTCTTCTATCTCCTTTACAGTGGTGGAGACTGCACCAGCAGTTAAAGAACTGGACGGAACCGATACCCTCCTTGACCAAGGAACTCTCACCTTGGGAGCAATGATTCCTGGTTATCCCCTTCCCGGGAGCGGCACTCTGACCGCTACGATGTCAACCGCCTCCTATCAGCAGTTGACTGTGGAGGTCCAATACACCGGAAAGCTTAGTCTCTCAGACCTTTCCTTCCAGTTGACCTTTACCGGGTCAATAGAATCTCCTGTAATTGCGGTGGACTTTAGTCAGTCTGGCCGAAAGATCAGCGTCTCTATCGTCCTGGAGCCCCTTTATCCCAAGAATATCAGTGGTGGGGTGCGGGTAACGACCTCCACTACCCAGTTGGATGGCAGCCTTAACGTTGACCTTGTCTCCAATACATCCACCGATACGCCCCCAGGAGAAGAGCCTATCACCCAAAGTATGGTACTACCTAAAACCTTCGCGCTGAGCGGTTCTTTTAAGGAGTTGCATGAAGGTTTGCCAACCGGTGTGGAGTTTGGCGGAACCATCTCCGGAAACTGGGTAAACGCGCAGACCTTTAATACGGTGGCTCCAATCAGCGAAAGTAACTTTCCGGTCTGGAATGCCACCTTTAACGGATATGTCCGGGCTGCGGAAAGGCCGGAGATTACTGCCCTGCTTTCGGTAAGCCAGGAAGAATACGGGAAAGTGGAGTTTGATGTCTCCTACCGCCGAACAAACCCTGACCGAACCATTATCTTCCTTTCTGGAAGTGGCGAATTTGACTATACGCTATCAGGCGCAACCAGCAAGTCCACTTTAAGAAAGGTTCTCACCACACTCTCCCAGAAGATAGAAGAGCTACCTTCTGGCATTTTGACCGCACAACTCTCCAATCAGGATGGGATGCTGGTCAATATCTATTTTAACTGTGAAGACTATTTAGCCAATCCGAAAGGGTATCAGTTTGGCGACATCACCACCTCTGGTGGTCTTCCGATGGCAACCCTCTTTATGGAAGAGGGGATACCCAAGGTGCGTTATGCTGATGGCTCCACGGAACCAATCCTGCCTGCGCCTCCGTCAAAATGACCCTTGGCGAGTGCCTCTCCCTTATCTGCCACCGCCTGCCAGCGAGGACCTTTTCTCTTAACGGCCGGCTGATGATGCTCTGTAGTCGTTGTTCCGGCATCTATACCGGCTTTTTGGTCGGCTTTGCCTTTCAGGCCATTTTCGGGAAAAAGAGAACCCTTTTGCCGCCAGCCTCTATTACCTTTACCGGTCTGGCATTTATCGGGTTCATGGCGCTCCAATCAGTGGCGTCTCCAGCGTTCTTGTCCAACAGTAATCCGTGGCGCTTTACCACCGGAATCTTTTGTGGTGGTTCGGTTAGCCTCTTTCTCTTTCCGGTCTGGAACGAATACCTTTTCCAAAAAGGAGAGCGGAAGCCTGCAATAGCAACCTGGCCTTCTTACCTTTCCTTACTGGGAATCCTCTGCTCCATTTCGCTCTTCTCTTTTTCAACTGTGCTCAAAAACCAGGTGGTCTTCCAGACACTCGATTATCTTTCGGTTGTGGGTGTAGTAGTTACTTATCTGACAATCAATACCTTCCTGGCAGCACTGGTCTCCAACTGGAGAGAGAAAAAGAAAAATTTCCTCTCTCTGATATGGCTGGGACTTCTGGTTCTCTCCTTCTTTTTCCTGGAGTTTCTCCTTTTGTACTTCAACCCATTAAAGGGGTTACTCCTTTGAAAAAACTTAAGGACTTGACAAAATAGAAATAAAGTTTTATAATCTCTTTACAAATTACAATTACAAAATAAAATTCACCTGGATCTTGACCACAAAGGATGGTAGGAAAATCATAGCCGGAAAGGAGGTGAATTAAGTTAAGGTAGTATTAAAAGAGGCTTTTCCGCCTTTGCCTGGAAGGTTCAGGAAGAAAGGTAAATATCCAGCTACTTCCAAAAGTGTGGGTGGCTGGTGGAATAGAGAAGAGCGAGGTATTGTCCTCGCTTTATTATGGTTAATTTAAGGAGGTTAGAGATGGTTAAGCGTCTCTTAACAATCGCTCTTGGCCTGGCTGTTGCGGTTGCCTTTACAGTACCGGCAATGGCTGAGGTGAAGAGCATCAAGGTTGGCGGCGACGCGGTCATCAGAATGATTATGCGCGACAACCTTGATTTTCTTGCAGATTCAGGCGATGAAAGCGAAGCCTGGATTATGTCCCAGATCCGGCTCTATGTGGGCGCGGAGCTTTCGGACAACGTCTCGGCGATGGTTCGCCTGATTAACGAAAGGGACTGGGGCAAAAGTTATCTTCAGACGATGGCTGGTGCTGGAGGAGTAGTTGGCCTTCCGGCTGACAGTTCCGACGATATCAAACTGGACCTTGCCTACCTGAAGATTGGTGACCTCTTTGTCCCAGGTCTCTCCGCAACCCTTGGTCGCCAGGAGATTCTTTTAGGGAAAGGGTTTGTGGTCGGTAATGCCAATGGAACTTTGCCGGCGGTTACTGCCAATACTGCCATCAGAGCATCTGACCTGACCGCTCGCAAATCATTTGATGCCTGGCGGTTGGACTACCAGGTCGGCACGGTTCCTCTCACCCTTACCCTCTTTGACGCCAAAGTGATTGAGGAGAGTGCCAATGATGCCTTGGCGTTTCTGGGGTTGGGCATGCTCTGGTCAGGTAACGACGTTGACCTTTTGGGTCTCAATGCAGCCTATAAACTGGACAACGCAACGATTGAAGGCTACGCCCTGAACCTCAATGCCAACCTTCCTGGAGACAATGTTGACATCTGGACGATTGGCGCCAGGGTTGACCACAATCTCCTGGCTGTTCCGGGTTTAAACTACAACATTGAACTTGCTTGGCAAACCGGTGACTTACCAGGTGGACTTGACCAGAATGCTTTCGGTGGAATGGTTGACATCAGTTACACCGCTCAGAACCAGTGGTTGCCCAAGATTGGAGCCGCCTGGACCTATTACAGCGGAGATGATGACGCTACTGACGATGAGAACCAGACCTGGATTCCACTCTTCCCGGACAACCAGGCTGACCGCATCGGTGCCATTACCTATGCAGCAACCCTTGGTCTGGGAGGAGCCAACCTGACTAACATCTCTGTGCCGAAACTCTATGCTGCCTTCAGCCCTGCAGAAAGGCACACCATCAGCTTAGCCTGGTACCCGCAGACCCTTATGAACGAAGTACCTTCCGGAGCGAATGATGAACTGGGCTATGAGGTGGATCTGGGCTACAGCTGCAAGATCACCGATGATGTCTCCTTTGGTCTGTTGGCTGCCTACGCTGATTCGGAAGCTGCAGATGAGGAAGCGATGCAAGTCATCGGCACCGTGGCTGTAAGCTTCTAAGAGAGAAGAGTGGTGTTATTTCTACCCCCCTGACGGTTGACTCCGTCAGGGGGGTCTTTTTGTAACCTTTTGTCCTTCTTTGATATCTAATATAGAAAAAAGGCAGTGCCATCTCAAGGGATAAAACGGCTTGATTTTTAAAGATATGGTATAATTTATTATAGGTTTTTCCCATCTTTACTGCTCAAAATTACCGCAATAATTAACAGATTATTTTTTAAAACCACTAGAAAGGAGGGAAGAGTTATGAAGATTAAACCATTAGGCGATCGGGTGGTGGTTAAACCGCTGGAAGCGATGGAAAAGAGCAAAGGAGGCATCGTCCTTCCAGACACCGCCAAGGAAAAACCACAGGAAGGGGAGGTGGTTGCCGTCGGTAAGGGAAGAGTGACCGATGACGGAAAACTCCTAACTATGGAAGTCAAGGTAGGGGATAAGGTCCTCTATGGTAAGTATTCCGGAACCGAGGTAACCATAGAAAATGAAGAGTACGTGGTTCTACACGAAAGTGATATCTTAGGCATTGTAGAAAAGTAGAAGGAGGTGAAGAGAGATGGCGGGAAAACAGATAGTTTTTGAAGAAGACGCAAGGCAAAAAATACTCAAGGGCGTAAAGATGCTGGCAGACGCAGTGGCACCCACTTTAGGACCAAAGGGCAGATACGTGGTACTGGAGAAGAAGTTTGGGAGTCCCACGGTGATCAACGATGGGGTAACGATTGCCAAAGAGATTGAGCTTACCGACCCATACGAAAATATGGGTGCGCAACTGGCGAGAGAGATTGCCAGCAAAACCAATGATGTGGCTGGCGATGGGACCACCAGCAGCGTCCTTCTGGCTTATTCCATCGTCAGTGAGGGTCTTAAATACGTAGCGGCAGGAAGTAACCCGATCCATCTGCGCCGCGGAATTGAAAAAGCGGTGGATGCGGTGGTAGCCAAACTGAAGAGAATGAGCCAGCCAATCAAAGGTAAGGAGGAGATAGAACAGGTAGCCACCATTGCGGCGGCTAACGACCACGAGATTGGCAAGATAATCGCGGACGCAATGGACAAAGTCGGTAAGGATGGGGTCATCACCGTAGAAGAAGCAAAGGGAACAGAAACGACGATGAAGGTGGTTGAGGGTATGCAGTTTGACCGAGGATACCTCTCTCCATACTTCATTACTGATGCGGAAAGGATGGAGGCGGTTTTAGAAGACCCCTATATCCTTATCCACGACAAGAAGATCTCCGCGGTTAAGGATATTCTGCCTCTTCTGGAAAAGGTGGCTCAGGTAGGAAAGCCGCTGCTCATCATTGCGGAAGAGGTGGAAGGGGAAGCGTTGGCAACCCTGGTGGTTAATAAACTGCGCGGAACACTCTTGACTGCTGCGGTGAAGGCGCCCGGCTTTGGCGACCGCAGAAAGGAGATGCTCCAGGATATTGCGGTCCTGACCGGTGGCCAGGTAATCGCTGAGGAACTGGGACTAAAACTGGAATCGGTGGATCTCTCCATGCTGGGTAAAGCCAAACGGGTGGTGATTGATAAAGAGAATACCACTATTGTAGAGGGTGCCGGAAAAGCCTCGGACATCACTGGCCGAATCAACCAGATTAAAAAAGCGATTGAAAAGACCGACAGTGACTATGACCGCGAAAAACTTCAGGAAAGACTGGCGAAACTGGCTGGTGGAGTAGCGGTCATCAATGTGGGCGCACCTACGGAGACCGATATGAAGGAGCGAAAGGCGCGGGTAGAGGATGCTCTTTCCGCCACCAGAGCAGCGGTGGAAGAGGGCATCGTTCCCGGCGGTGGGGTAGCGCTTTTACGCTGCATCTCAGAGATTGATAAGGTCAAGTATGACGATGAAGAGGAAGAACGTGGTGGCCGCATCGTCAAACGTGCCTTAGAAGCACCGGTGCGTCAGATTGCCGAAAACAGTGGAAAAGAAGGGTCGGTGGTGGCTGATTACGTACGCAACCAGGAGGGCAACATCGGCTTTAACGCGGAGACAAATAAGTATGAAGACCTGGTCAAAGCCGGAATCGTTGACCCGACCAAGGTAGTGCGGTCAGCATTAGAGAACGCTGCCAGCATCGGCGCTTTAATCCTAACGACCGAAGCGCTGGTAGCCGAAAAACCCGAAGAGAAGAAGGAACCCCCGGTGCCACAAGGCGGCGGATACGGCGGTGGAATGTACTAAGAGAACCTTGGTGAGAAAGAGCCAATAAAAAGCCCGGGAAAGCATCCCGGGCTTTTTTTATTAACCTACTCCCCTTTTTACTCCTTAACTGTGGCCAAGGTGCGGGCAAGCACCTCTTCGGACAAAGCGTAGTCTTCCATCTTCCCGCTTAAGTAAGCATCATAAGCAGAGAGGTCAAGGTTGCCGTGTCCGGAAAGATTAAAGAGGATTATCTTCTCTTCGGTGCAAGTCATTGCCTCATCGATCGCTGCCTTGATAGCGTGGTTGGTCTCCGGCGCCGGGATGATACCCTCTGATCTGGCAAAAAGGAGGCCGGCCTCAAAAACCTCTTTCTGATGGTAAGCGCGCGGCTCCACAATCCCTTCCTTTACCAGATGGGATACCAAAGGAGCCATGCCATGATACCGCAGCCCACCAGCGTGGACTGGAGGCGGCACAAACCGGTGTCCTAAGGTAAACATCTTCAGAAGGGGGGTCAAACCCGCGGTATCGCCAAAATCGTAGGCAAATTTGCCTCTGGTAACACTGGGACAGGCTTTTGGTTCCACCGCGATGATGCGCAAGGAACTCTTTCCCTTCTTTATCTTATCAGGCACAAAAGGAAAAGCCAACCCAGCAAAGTTACTCCCACCGCCAATACAACCGATAATGAAATCTGGATAGAAACCTGCCATCTCCATCTGTTTCTTTGCCTCCAGACCCACAATCGTCTGATGGAGACAGACGTGGTTTAAGACGCTGCCCAAGGAGTAATTGGTATCCGGGTGTTTGGCTGCATCCTCCACCGCTTCGGAGATTGCAATACCCAGACTTCCAGGGCTCTCCGGGTCTTCTGCCAGAACCCTTCTACCAGCCTCGGTAAGGTTGGTGGGTGAAGGGTAAACCTCTGCTCCCCAGGTCTCCATCATTATTCGGCGGTATGGCTTCTGCTGGTAACTGACCTTCACCATATAGACGGTACATTTGAGTCCGAAGAACTGACAACCTAAAGCCAGGGCACTTCCCCACTGTCCGGCGCCAGTCTCCGTGGCTAATCTCTTAATCCCTTCTGCCTTGTTATAATATGCCTGGGCGATAGCGGTATTTGGCTTGTGGCTCCCGGCAGGACTAACACTTTCATTCTTGTACCATATCTGAGCCTTTGTTCCCAGTGCCTTTTCCAACCGCCTTGCCCGGCAGAGCGGTGAAGGTCTCCACATCCGGTAAATGGCGGCTACCTCATCTGGTATCTCAATCCACCGCTCCGTTGAGACCTCCTGAGCAATCAATGCCTTAGGGAATATCGGGTAAAGTTCTTCCGGTTTAATCGGCTGGCCTGTTGCGGGATTTAAAGGTGGGGAAAGTGGGGTTGGTAAATCTACCAAGATATTATACCACTGCTGGGGCATCTCCTTTCCGGAAAGCAAAATCCTCTCTTCCATCTTCCCTCCTCTTTTTTAAGGTATTTTGAACCGCGTAAAAAGTAAGCGGGGCCGACGAGATTTGAACTCGCGCTCTCCTGATCGACAGTCAGGGATGTTAACCGCTACACCACGGCCCCGTACAAAGAAGCGGAAGCAGCCCCAAGGGGATTCGGCGCCCTCGGCTTTCTACTGCGCCTCGGGTCGGCCAGCCGCTGGCATTGCTACCTATTCGTCGCAATGCCTTAACTTCGCTCCTATTCGAATCCCCAAGAAGTCTACTGAAAGCAGCCCCAAGGGGATTCGAACCCCTGCCTGATGGCTGAGAACCACCTGTCCTGGACCACTAGACGATGGGGCCTAAAGACCCACGGTGGAATAATTATAACACCCAGCACTCATATTTGACAATTCAGGCTCCTTTTGATATATTCATACAGAAAACTTTATGGAAAAAGAGAAGGCACTGGTCATCGTTGAATCTCCAACCAAGAGTCGGACTCTCTCCGGTCTTTTAGGCAAAGGGTTTCGGATAATGGCCACCATGGGCCATATTCGGGACCTACCGCCTGAGGAGTTCGGGGTGGATATTAAAAATGGTTTCCAACCTACCTACCGGGTCCTACCCGGTAAACAAAAGACTGCCACCACTCTGCGAAAAGCCGCGCAGAACCTGTCAGATATCTACCTGGCTACCGATGAAGACCGAGAGGGTGAAGCGATTGCCTGGCATATTGCCCACGTCTTAAAAAGAGAGCCGGAAGAACTGAAACGGGTTGCCTTTCATGAAATCACACCAGAAGCGGTGAAGCAGGCTTTCGCAAACCCTCGCCGGATAGACCCAAACCTGGTTAATGCCCAGCAGGCCCGAAGAATCTTGGACCGGATTGTGGGCTATACTTTAAGTCCGCTTTTGGGTCAGCATATCAAAAGAGGGCTATCCGCAGGCAGGGTTCAATCCGCAACCTTAAGACTCCTTGTGGAACGGGAAAGGGAAAGGCAGAGTTTCAAACCGGAGAAATATTTTGTAATCACTGCGGAATTGGCAAGAGAAGCTGAACCGGCTAAAAGCGTTTCCGCAACCCTTACCGGGAAGGAAGGGAAAAGGTTTCCCAAACCCGGGATTAAAAGAAGAGAGGAGGCAGAAGAGATTCTCTCTTTTCTCCAATCACATCCCTTGCTGGTGACAGAAGCAACCAAAGAAGAGAAGAGGGAATACCCTTTACCCCCTTTCACCACCAGCACCCTCCAGCAAGAGGCTGGAAGGCGCCTGGGCCTTTCTGCGAGTAGAACGATGGTTCTTGCCCAGCAATTGTATGAAGGGGTGGAACTTGGAGACCAAGGGGCAACCGGTCTTATTACTTACCACCGAACCGATTCACTCTCCATAGCCCGAAGAGCCCAAGAAGAAGCCAGAGAGTTTATAAAGGAAAGGATAGGGGCGCAATATCTGCCCGCAAAACCGGTCTTTTACAAAACAAAAAGCCACCTTGCCCAGGAGGCTCATGAGGCCATCAGACCTACCAGTATCTTTCGGACTCCAGAGAGTGTCGCTCCTTTTCTCAACCAGTGGCAGCGAAAACTCTATACCCTGGTCTGGGAAAGGTTTCTTGCCAGTCAGATGGCAGCCTCTATTGTGGAACTTTCTCGGGTAAAGATAGAATGTGGACCTTACTTCTTTGAACTGGAAGGCCGGGTGGTAAAATTTGACGGATACCGTAAGGTTAGCGGTGCGGAAAAGAAAGATGAGGAAAAAGACCTTTTACCCTTATTTCAAAAAGGAGACAGGGTGATTGGTAAGGGGTTCAACCTGCAAGAGAAAGAGACCTCCCCGCCAGAACGGTATACCGAAGCCTCCCTGATTAAGACGATGGAACGGCTGGGAATAGGTCGGCCCTCCACTTACGCCACCACCATTCAAACATTACTTACCCGGCGTTACCTCAGTCGGGAAAAGAAAAGCCTTGTGCCTACTCAGTTAGGCTTTTTGGTGAACGACCTGTTGGTTCAGCACTTTCCAGAGGTGGTGGACCTCAAATTTACTGCTCTCATGGAAAAGAACCTGGACGACATTGCTGAAGGGAAAGACCATTGGCAAAAGGTTCTTAACCGATTCTACCAGCCCTTTGCTGCTGCCTTAAAAAGGGCAGAAGAAAACGTTGTGATCTCTCTCGGAGAAAAGTGTCCGGAGTGTGGCGGAGCCCTTCTCTTGAAAAAGGGGAAATTTGGCCTCTTCTGGAGTTGCGAAAGATTTCCTCAGTGCCACTACAGCAAAAATTGGGGGGAGAAGGAAGGTGGCACAGAAAAGGGGGGATTAAAGACCAAAGAGCCATCTCACCTTAAAGATATGAAATGTCCGCAGTGCGGTGGGGCTCTTGTGGTGAGGCGAAGCCAATTTGGAAAGTTTTTAGGGTGTAGCCATTACCCCCAGTGTAAATTCACCCGATCCTGGAAGGGAAAACCGCAGGTTTAGGCGCAAATAGGGAAAGTTGAAAACTTATGGAAATAAAAGAGTTGAGAGAAAGGTTTGCCAGTATTGAGAATGGTATTACTATTCTCCAGGAAAAGGTGGGTCTGCGAGAGAAAGAGCGAAAACTTCTGGAACTGGAAAACCAGATTCAAAGACCAGGTTTCTGGGAGGGTCCTAAGGTAAATGAAGCAATAGAAGAACTGAAGGAGTTAAAGGAAATCTTCAGTACCTTTCGGGAATTAAGAGAAAAAGCAGAAGAGACCTCCGCAATCCTGGAACTGCTCCAGGAAGAAAAGGACGAGAAGCTTCAGAGAGAAGCCGAAAGTAGCCTCTTCCTCCTTTCCCGTAAGATTAAAGAACTGGAGTTGGCAGTCCATTTTACATCTCAGGAGGACCGCCAACCAGCGATTGTGACATTTCACGCCGGAGCCGGCGGAACAGAGGCTTGCGATTGGGTGGCAATGCTGGTTCGGATGTATACTCGCTTTGCTGGCCGAAGAGGATGGCAGACAGAGACGGTGGATATACTTCCCGGTGAAGAGGCAGGCCTAAAACGGGCCACACTCATCTTCACTGGCTCTTATGCCTTTGGGTATCTGAAGCATGAGAGCGGAGTTCACAGACTGGTGCGCATTTCGCCTTTTGATGCCAACCGGCGTCGGCATACCTCTTTTGCCTCCCTTTCCGTAATCCCCAGATTACCGCCAGAAGCAAAGATAGAGATTAAAGAAAACGAAATTGAAGTGCAGACCTTTCGCGCTGGAGGCCACGGAGGTCAAAACGTGAATAAAGTGGAAACCGCAGTTAGGATAACCCACCTGCCCACCGGGATTGTGGTAACCTGCCAGAATGAACGGAGTCAGTACCAGAACCGAGAAAATGCTCTTTTGATTCTCAAGAGTAAACTTTACCAATTACAGGAAGAGGAGAAACGAAAGAAAGCACAGCAGATGCGTCAGGCAGCCGGAGAGGTTTCGTTCGGAAATCAAATTCGCTCTTACATTCTCCAGCC
>CAZPLE010000066.1:0-29533 GCA_964587375.1 uncultured bacterium | reverse complement strand
ATATCACTCGTCTTAGCAGAGTAATAGAAGAAGGCATTAAAAAACGGGTTATCAGAAAAGGCAACCCGAAGATTTACGCCAGTGTTCTTTTGGGTATGGCTTTCTCTGCTTCCCTCCCGGAGATTGAACCGGATCCGGAAACCCCTTCTCTGCTCTTTAACCTTTTTGCCCAGGGTTTAAAACGGAGCGCGGACCGGAAGGAAAACTAAAAGAAAGAGGATATTGGGAGGTAACTCATTCAAACTTCTTGCCAGACCTAATAGCAGAGATGAGGTTGTTAAGAGCGCGGGCCAGCCCTCCGTAGAGATCTTTCTTCCGAAGAACGATTGGTTCTTTAGGAAGTTTACCTTCTGCGGCTTCCAGAATTACCCTTTCCAGGCGGTAAAGGGGACCGGAGATACGATGCAGAATGCGAAACTGGAGAATTGCGGCCAGAATAATTACCAGCAGTCCACCTAATATGAATTCTACTCCTAAAAGTTTTAAAATCCGTCGCTGAACTTCAAGTAACTGTTCCGGATGAGTGATCTTTGGTAAAATCAAAAGGTTATTCCAGATGGTCAGGTAGGTTAAAAGCCCGCCCACCAGGAACCCGATGATTATCAGCCAGATAACCACCAGGGTATATTGGACCTCCACATCTTTGTTCACAACCCTCCAGAAGGACCTTTTGTACCTCTCCACTTTTTTACTCTCTTCCATGTTTCTCTCCCATCATATTTAAGGATGGACTTTTAGAAAAAGATTACCAGTCTCCCACCTTCTTGCGAATCATCCTACTCAACACCTTACAACAAAAATGGCCCAGGCTGACGTGGATATCTTCCACCAGGTCTGGATTATCTGTGGGAACAAGAAAGGTGATGTCGGCTATCTCTTTTGCTTTCCCACCGGTTGCTCCAGAAAAGCAGATGGTGATGGCGCCCATCTTTTTGGCTTTTTTAAATGCTTCCAAAATATTTTTGGAATGGCCGCTTCCCGTGAAACCAATTACTACATCTCCTTCATTTAAAAGGTTACCCAGTTGCTCCGAAAAACAGTATTTATAACCCAGATCATTAGCCCAGCCAGTCAAGGTGGCTACATCATTACAAAGAGAATAGGCTCGAAGCCGTTTTTTGATTACTACCCGGTCTTTCTTCTCCGAAATTATCGGGTATCTCAAGAGCCCCTGCGCCCAGTGGGAAGCAGTAGAGGCAGGCCCTCCATTTGCCATCGTAAAAACCTGTTTTCCGTTTTGGTAAGCATCAAAAAGAATTTTGATTATCTCTTTTAGTGTACCTTTTGGAAGAAGTGACATTACCTCCTGCATCTCTTGGATATAATCTTCAATCTCCTCTTCAATACTTCTCATTTGCTTTCCTCCTCAAGATATTTTAACTCTTTGACCCCAAAAAGTAAACCTGTCCATTTTGTCTAAAGGAGAAAACCTTCTTCGCTGCGGCAAAAAGGAGAGTATTTTACATCTGGAATTGAGGTTTGCTACAATCTTAGTATCCAAAAATAAAGATAATGGAGATTTGGGAGACCAAAAAGGTGATATTTCTGGACCTTGAGACTACCGGCCTTTCTCCGCAAGAGGACCGGATTATAGAGATTGGTGCCATTAAGGCTGAAGGCAGAAAGATCATTGATACCCTGGAAGTGTTGGTTAATCCGGGAGTTAAGATACCATCCTTTATCACTAACCTAACCGGGATCACAGAAGAGGAGATTAGGAAAAAAGGGGTTGACCTTTCCGTAGCCTTGCAAAGACTGAATCAGTTCGTTGGTGATCTGCCGCTTGCCGGCCACAATCTTGCTTTTGACCTTGCTTTCCTGAAAGGGGCGGGCTTGGAGTTAAAAAACCAAACCCTGGATACGGGAATTTTTACTGCCCTGGTACTTCCTACCGAAAGGAATTATAGCCTTAAAAGTTTGGTAAAAAAGTTCTTTAATGAGACAGAAGCCCACCGAAGCCTGGCGGATGCAAAACATACCTTCCGCATCTTCTGGGAGGTAGTCAGCCGAGTGGAGCCAGCCGAGAAGGACCTTTGGGAAAGAATGGTTGGTATCTTTTACGGGCAGCAGACACTTCTTAACGAATTATTCCAGGAGATAAACTTAAAGATTCAGAAAGAGGCATCGGTGAAAAAGACGAAAGAGAAGGGAGAAGAAGAGATATCCAGGTGGGCAGATTCTTCTTGCAAATTGGAAAGAAAGGAGGTGGAGGAACCGGTAAAAGAAGAGGAGATTGTTCGCTTAATGGGGAAAGAGGGAATCTTACAGGGGCTTAAAGATTACCAGTACCGGCCCCAACAAATCCAGATGTCGCAGATGGTAGCCCGCGCCTTTAATAACAAAGAAAAACTGGTGGTGGAGGCGCCGTCCGGTGTAGGTAAGACACTGGCTTATCTTCTTCCGGCAGTCATCTTTGCAGCCAAAAATCGGAGGCGGATAGTCATTTCTACCAATACCAGAAATCTGCAATCGCAGATTTGGAAAAAAGAATTGCCCCTTTTAAAGGAAAGCCTTAAAGAAATAGGGTGGCGTGGGGCTAAACTGATGGGGAAAGGAAACTATTTTTGCCGGCGGCGCTTTGCACAGATCTGGCAGGCCAGCCAGCAAATCTTCTCAGAAAACCCTGTACCGCTTGCTTATCTCCTCTCTTTCAGCCACAGAAGTGAAGATGGTGTGATCGAAGAGATGCCTTCCTTCATGCAAAGACGCTTTCCGATATTAAAAACCTGGATAGAAAGTATAAAAGCGAGCAACCGAATGTGTCTGGGAAAAACCTGTTCTTTCTACACCCGATGTTTTTATCAGAATGCGAGATTGGCGGCAGAGAATGCAGAGATAATAGTCTCCAATCACAGTCTAACTTTTTCCTCGCCTTCCGGATTCCCAGATTTTAAGAATATCATTATGGACGAAGCTCACAATATAGAAGATGCTGCTTCAGAAAGTTATGGCCACAGTGTGGAAAGTGAAAGCGTACCTGCAATTCTCTCTCTGATCTCTGCCTTAGAGAATAAAGAGCGGGGCGGCGGTAAGGTTCTTCAAAAAGGGAGTGCGGAAGCCAGAAGATTGTGGGCTGGGTTTTCCAGCCAATTTTTCCAGATGTTACCGCAATCAGGAACGGCTGACCTTCAGGAAATAAAAAAGGATAACCGCTGGCCACAGGTTGAGGCTATCGCACAGAGTTTTTTAATTTGTTGGCAAAAGTTAGAAAAAAAGGTCAAAAGACTATGGGAGGCGGCTGAGGGTTGGCCAGAATGGGAAGTAGAAGATAAGGCGGAGTTGGTTGGTCTGGAAAGGGAACTTAGCACCTGGCGTCAGAATATGGAATTTATCTTTAATCCACCGGCAAACTTCCTCTCTTTTGCCGAAAGAAGAGGTGACGGAAATGGTTGGTATGCTAAGGCGGTCCCGGTGGAGATCGGGGAACTTTTGGCCAAAAACTTTTTTTCCAGAATGGAAGCAGTAGTACTCACTTCTGCTACGCTCACCGTTGCCGGAAATTTTAATTTCTTTTTAAAGCGGTGGGGGCTTTATAATTCTCCCGCTCTGGTTACCGCCAGACTGGAATCGCCTTTTGACTTTTCCCGCCAGGCAATTATTGGCATTCCAAAAAACTTTCAGCGTTACGCTTACCCTGACCACCCTGACCTTTTCGTCACTGCCCTCGCAGAAGGAATCAAACACACAGCAAAAACCCTACGGGGCAAGGAACTGGCTCTCTTCTCCTCGCGAGTAAGAATGGAAAAGGTCTACCTCAAAGTCCGGGAAGACCTTCAAAAAGAAGGGATCATGGTCTTCTGTCAGGGTATAGACGGTAGCCGGTCTCACCTGATGGAAATCCTTAAAGAATCCGGTGGTGATCTTTTACTCTTTGGCTCCAGGAGTTTCCAGGAAGGTATTGACATTCCGGGTTTAAGGGCGGTCATAATTGAAAAGATACCTTTCCCCAGCAAGTCAGACCCGTTGGTTGTAGCCAGACAAAAAGCCATCGCTTCTCATGGTGGTGAGCCTTTTTCAGAATATATCTTGCCCCTGGCGACCCTTTCTTTAAAGCAATCTATTGGCAGGTTGATACGGAGTAAGGCGGATAGAGGGGTCATCATCATTTTTGATATGCGACTACTTAATGATTTTTCCAAAGATATTCTGGATTCACTCCCTGAGGCTACCAAAATTATTGAGGACGTGCCCCTTTTTTACGAAAAACTGGCGGCTGCTTGCCGCCTCTTATAAACTTAAATCCCGAAGAGTTCTGCCGGAAAATCTCCCAGGGAGTCAATGATGTAACCAGGTTTTACCGCTTCAATCTCCTCTCTGGTGGAAGAACCGGTGGTAACAATTACTGTATCCACACCTGCGGCTCTCCCGGTTTGGGCATCAATAGTCATATCGCCAACGAAAACGGTCTCCCTTTTTGAAACCTGGAAGTATTCCAGCAGCGCCAAAATGATGTCTGGAGCCGGTTTTGGATTTTTGACTTCTTCACCCGCCAGAACCCGGTCAAAGTAGTCAACGATTCCCAAAATCTCTAACAATAAAAGCGCTGTATCCCTCGGCCGGTTGGTGGCTACCGCTAAAAGTTTTCCTTTTGTCCGTAAGTTCTGCAAAAGGGTGAGACTGCCGGGCATAAGAAAAACCTTCCCGTACAAATTACTCTGATGATGCTGGCGGTAAATCTCTTTGGCCACTGGTAAATCTTGGTCTCTGATAAACATTTTTAAAAGGCCGTAATTTCCATAACCGACCGCCCGGATGATCCTTGCCGGATCTGCCTGGGGATAATTCAGCCGCTGCAGGGTATAATTCATGCTCTCCACAATGGCAGAATAGGCGTCCAGGAGAGTTCCATCCAAGTCAAAAATGAATAATTTTTTAGTCATAATGGCATATATTTTAATAAAAAAGGGGTGTTTTTGCAAGAAAATTTACCCATTTTTGACAAAAATTGGAAGAAATGGTATAGTTTTAACAATCCGGGTAGGTGGCGGAGTGGCCAATCGCACCAGACTGTAAATCTGGCGACCGAAAGGTCTTCGGAGGTTCAAATCCTTCCCTACCCACTGCTGAAGTTTCCTGAAAAGGGAAGGATTTGAAGGGAGCGAAGTTAAGGCAAGGCTGGTAAGCCTTGCCAGCGGGTGGCGACCTGAGGCGAGGTAGGAAGACGAAGGCGCTAAATCCTTCCCTACCCACTGCTGAAGTTTCCTGAATGGTTAGACGATGAAAACAGAACTTAAGGTGATTGATGGCTGCCAGCGGAGCCTGCGGATTGAAGTGGACCCGGAGGTTGTTAGACAGACCAATGAAAATATCCTGAAAGGTATAGAAAAATCGGTCCAGATTCCGGGTTTTAGGCCCGGGAAAGCACCCCATCATCTGATAAAGGAGCGATACCAGGAGGTGATCAATCAGAAGGTAATGGAGAAGATCATTCCGGAGGCTTATCAGAAGGCACTGGAAGAACATAGCCTTTCTCCGATATCGGAACCGGTAATTTCTGAAATTGAATTTACCGGAGACACCCTCTCCTACACCGTTACCTTTGATGTTGCACCGGAAGTGAAGATTGACTCCTATAGCGGCCTCTCTCTGGAAAAAAAGGAACTGGAGATCACGGAGGAAGAGGTTAATCGGGTACTGGAAGAGATACTGAAACAAAATCCCAGACTCCAGATGGAGGTTCGGGATATAAAGGTTCGGGAAAAGGTGAAGGCGCATTTGAGAGAACGGTTGGAATATCAGGCGCGGTTGGTTGCTGTCCAAGAAGAAGACGGAAGAATAGTGGAACAACTACTGGCGCGAGCGCAGGTCACTCCGCCTTTGTCTCTGGTGAAAGAAAGAACAGCAGAGCTGGTGCGGCACCACCTAAAGGGTATCACTGATTTCCAAACCAAAACCGAAGAGGAACGGAAGAAGGTTGTGGAGGAACTTTTTGAAAAATATAAAACCCAGGCAGAAAAAGAGGTTAAAGCCTCGTTTGTCCTGGAAGAGATAGCCAGAAGGGAAAAGATTGAGGTTAGCGACTCAGATGTTGACAGAAGGATAGAGATTATGGCCAGGGTCGCTGGTAGGGAGAAGGAGGCGTATGCTGCCGAATTTGATTCCGAAAGACGAGAAAGGCTAAAGAATCAGATGAGGATAGAAAAGACCTTAAACCTTTTGAAGAAGCGTGCCCTCCTTGTTGAAAAATCAGGTTTGATAAAGGTATAAAAAAATCGAAGAGGTCATTATGATGGTCCCATTTGTCATTGAGTCAACACCCACGGGTGAAAGAGCCTATGATATTTACTCCCGGCTCTTGAAAGACCGAATTATCTTTATCGGCACCCAGATTGATGACCAGGTTGCCAATCTGGTGGTGGCCCAGTTGCTCTTCCTCCAGAGCGAAGACAGAAATAGGGAAATTAACCTTTACATCAATAGTCCCGGTGGATTGGTTACCGCTGGCTTGGCTATTTACGATACTATGCAGTTTGTGGATTGCGATGTGGCAACTTACTGTTTGGGGCAGGCCAGTAGCATGGCTGTAATCCTTCTCGCTGGCGGAACTAAAGGAAAGCGGTATATCCTTTCCAACGCGCGGGTCCTTATTCACCAGCCCTGGGGAGGGTTCCAGGGAGATGTCTCGGAAGTCTCTATCCAGACAAAGGAGATGATGCGACTCCGGGACAGGGTCAATCAGATTCTTTCCTACCACACTGGGAAATCGGTTCGCCGAATCGCCAAGGATACCGAACGCGACTTCTATATGTCTGCCGAAGAAGCAGTGAAGTACGGTATCTGCGATATTATCCTTGCCAAACAACCTTATCAAAAAACTTAAAGTATGCCCAAATTTCGCAAAAAGGATAGCCCCGGGAAAAAGAACCTTAACAACAACCCCGGACAAAAAGAGATTCGGTTACGAAAAGTGATGCCCACCATTCCTCTGAGGGATATTGTGGTCTTCCCGGGAATGGTGGTTCCACTTTTGATTGGACGACAGAAGACAATCAATGCTGTGGAGGAGGCCCAGAGTACCGACAACATCGTAATTTTAGTCTTCCAGCGTAATCCGGAAACTGAGGACCCCCAACAAGAAGATCTGTTACCCCTGGCAACACTGGCCAGAATATTGCAGGTAATACGACAATCGAATGGCCAGATGAAGCTTCTGGTAGAATCGATATCCCGGGTTCGGATTAACCAGGTTTATCCGGAAAGTCGTTTCTTTGCTACTTCAGTGGAACCGGTTACCACTGTAAGAGAGCCGGGAAAACTTGAGGAAGAGGCTCTGGTTCGCCTCTTGATTGAATCGCTGGAAAAATACCTCCAGATCAACCCTATCCTACCCAGAGAAGCCCTAGGAGGTATCTTCTCTTCCTCTGACCCGGAGAGATTGACCGACCTGGTGGCAGGATACCTGCCTTTCAAAAAAGAGGATAAAGAAGAACTGCTAAATACCGTTGAGATAACGCCCCGACTACGGCTTCTCCTGAAGGTTCTCAACAGAGAGATAGAGATTCTTGAGGTACAACGCCAGATTCAGGGAGAGGTGTTAAAAAAGATCGAGAAGAGCCAGAGAGATTATATCCTGCAGGAACAGATGAAAACGATCCAGCAGGAATTAGGGAAGGAGGCAGAAACTTCGGAAGTTAAATCTCTTCAGGAAAAGATTGAAGCCGCCGGTATGCCGGATCCAGTTAAGAAAAAAGCTCTGGAGGAACTGGACCGTTTTTCCAAGATGATGAGCCTCTCACCCGAAGCCACCGTGGTCCGAAATTATCTGGATTGGCTGGTCAATCTCCCTTGGCAAAAGGCTACTCAGGACAATCTTGATATCAAAAGGGCAGAAATGATTCTTAATGAAGACCATTACGGACTGGAAAGACCGAAGGAACGGATTCTGGAATATCTGGCGGTCCGAAAGAGGAATCCCCATTTAAAAGGGCCGATATTATGCTTTGTAGGCCCGCCGGGAAGCGGAAAAACATCTCTGGGCAAATCAATTGCCCGTTCTCTGGGACGGCAGTTTACCAGAATTTCCCTCGGTGGAATCCGTGATGAAGCAGAGATCCGCGGTCACCGGCGGACATACATCGGTTCCTTGCCCGGCAGAATCATCCAGTCCTTAAGAAAGGTGGGCGTGAAGAACCCTGTATTTCTTCTGGATGAGATAGATAAGATAGGTATGGATTTTCGCGGGGACCCATCTTCTGCCCTTCTGGAAGTCCTTGACCCGGAACAGAATAATACCTTCAACGACCATTATCTTGAGGTCGATTTTGACCTCTCTCAGGTTCTCTTCATTACTACCGCCAACAACGAAGCAACCATTCCCCCGCCCCTTCTGGACCGGATGGAAATTATCTCCCTTCCTGGCTATACCTCTTCGGAAAAGATGGAGATTGCCAAAAGGTTCTTAATCCCCCGGGAAAGGAGCGCCAATGGTTTAAGCGAAGGAGAAATAACATTTTCCGATGAAGCAATAACAGAGATTATCAAGTCTTATACCCGGGAAGCAGGTGTGAGAAATCTGCAACGCCAAATTGCCAATGTATGCCGTAAGGTTGTTAAAGAGAAGGAACTGGGTAAATTGAGTCTGGAGGGTAGTGTAAAAATAAACAAAAAAAGGGTAGCAAAGTATCTGGGGGTCCCACAATACTGGACGGAAAGTGCAGACCTGGCTCCCAAGGTGGGGGTAGTAACGGGTCTGGCCTGGACGGAATACGGTGGAGATGTTCTCTTTACCGAAGTGAGCAGCTTAAAAGGGAGAGGTAACCTCATAATCACTGGACGGCTTGGGGAAGTGATGAAAGAATCCTGCCGAATCGCCTTGAGTCTGGTGAGGATGCATGCCGAAGAGTTGCACCTGGAGGCAGACTTTTACCGCCGTAATGACCTACATATTCACATTCCATCCGGGGCAGTGCCCAAAGATGGACCATCTGCGGGGATCACCATCTCGGTAGCCATTGCCTCCTGCCTTACTCAGAAGCCTGTACCGGGTGACCTGGCGATGACCGGAGAGATAACCTTAAGGGGCAGGATTATGCCAATTGGTGGATTACGAGTAAAACTCCTGGCAGCCTTACGGGCTAATATCAAGAGGGTGATTATCCCTAAAGATAATGAGCGGGAACTATCAGAGATTCCTAAACACGAACTGGCAAACTTAGAGATTATACCGGTAGAAAATGTTCTTCAGGTTTTCCAATTGGTCTTTGCTCAATGACCATAAGTAGTCTATCGCCATTTTTTTTGCTCATTCTCCTTTTGCTGGCCGGTCTTTATCTCTTCCTGTACAGCCTGTTGAAAACCCTACCCCGCATAAACTGGATAGCAGCCACACCTACCTCGCCTATTCGCTCGCTGGCTCTGGGGCTGGTTGAGGTTAGCGGAATAGCCAAAATCGGAAAACCAGGCCTTTTCAGCCCTGCCACTGGACAGGAATGCTGTCTGAGCAAGTACAAGGTTCAGGAGTTAAGAAGAAGATATACGCGCTATGGCACAACCACCAAGTGGGTAACGATTGACTCTGGTTTTCTTTACGCGCCCTTCTTTCTCAGTGATGAAGAAGATAATAAAATTCTGGTTAATCCAAAAGGGGCGAAACTTGACTTAAAATGCGAAATCTATTATCCTGGTTATCCTAGCAACATTAGCGATAGCGACGGTATTGACCCTGTTGGTTCGGTACGTTATCTGGAGTGGGCAATATACCCTAACACGCTCCTTTACGTGCTGGGCGAAGTTAAAAAGAACCCTAAGTTTGCTGACATCAGGGCTGAAATCTTCGGACGTCTGGCGGTTATCCGAGGGGATGAAGAGAAATTGGGTAGTTACGATAAAAATAAGGATGGCCAGGTAGATATAGTGGAGTGGGACCAGGCAGTAAGGGAGGTAGAGAAAGAGGTGACCGAAGAAACGCTGAAGAAGGCTTCTACCGCTTCCCCTTTGGATACGCTGGTGATAGAAAAACCTTCTCTTAAAAGACCCTTCATTCTCTCTAACCGGAGCGAAAAAGAGGTTTTAAATCGGTTGCGCTGGAAGGGTTATTCTCTACTCCTTGCGGGTCTTTTACTCATCTTTTTTAACCTTTCGGGGATCTTTGGCTTATTGATTGGTGAACCCGCTTTTGGAAAAAGTTATTACCAAATGATAAAATTGATAATTACCAAAAGTCTTTTAATTCCTTAAAAATCTCCTTTAGTGATAAGGAGATTTAGGGATCTCTCAAGGTTTTTGTGGAGGGGAAGATGGTGAAGATCATCTGGATAGTTTTTGTCCTGCTGGTTTTGATTGCACTGGCAGGTGGCTTAATAAGTATCTATAACCTTTTGGTAATGATGAAAAACAACATCGCCAGAGCCTGGAGCAATATTGATGTCCTTTTGAAACAGCGCCTGGATGAACTGGAAAAATTGGTAGATGTGTGCAAAGCATACATGAAGTATGAAAGAGAGACCCTGGAAAAGGTGATCAGCCTCCGTTCCATCATTTCTGGTGCCAAAGGTCTGGAGGAAAGGCTGGAAGCCGAAGGAGCGCTTGGAGGGGTGCTGAAGACTCTTTTTGCGGTCGCAGAGAAGTATCCAGAACTTAAAGCCGACAACAATTTTGCCAGTTTACGCCAGCGGATTTCCTACTTAGAGAATGAAATAGCCGACCGTCGGGAATTTTACAACGAGACCGTTAACTTGTATAATATTAAGATAGCCCAGATACCGGTGGTCCTGCTCGCCCGGCCACTGGGATACAAGCCCGCTCCTCTTTTTGTCATACCTGAGGAAGAAAGGGTTAGTCCTAAACTGGCCTTGTGAAAGAAGGCCATTTTTAAAAACGCAAACGGAGAAAGGAATAAAGATGTGGAAAAGTAGACTTTTTACCCCCGGGCCCACCTCAGTTCCTGAGGAGATCCTTCTGGAGATGGCAAAGCCGCTTATTCACCACCGAACGCCTCAATTTCGGAAGATTTTAGTGGAGTGCTTCTCCGGACTGAAAGAAGTCTTTCAAACGAAAGAGGAGGTAATAATCCTCACCTCTTCCGGTACCGCCGCTATGGAGGCAGCGGTCAGCAATCTCCTCTCACCGGGAGAGAGATGTCTGGTGGTGGAAGGAGGGAAGTTTGGGGAAAGGTGGCGGGAGATCTCGGTTGCCTATGGAATAAAAGTAACCTCCATTATGGTTGACTGGGGGAAATCGGTAACCCCGACCCAAATAGAAGAGGCGCTACGTAAAGAACCGGAGATAAAAGTGGTCTTTACCACGTTGTGTGAAACCTCCACCGGAGCCCATACTGATGTAAGGTCAATAAGCGAGGTTATTAAAAGGTTTCCGGAGGTCCTCCACGTAGTGGATGGCATCAGTAGTCTGGGTGCGGTGGAGTGTCGGACCGACGAATGGGGCATTGACGTTATGGTATCTGCTTCCCAGAAAGCCTTTATGCTTCCGCCCGGCTTGGCCTTTATCTCTCTGAACCAGCGGGCCTGGCACCGGGTGGCAGAGCGCAAATCACCGCGTTATTACCTGGACCTTGCCGCTTATCGGAAATCACTGGAGAAAGAGGATACACCCTATACTCCGGCTTTAACCCTCATAATTGGCCTGGCAGGAGCACTCCGAATGATGAAAGCAGAGGGAATGGAAAATATCTGGAGGCGACACGCTATCCTTGCGGAAGCCACCCGGGAAGCAGTCAGGGCGCTGGGACTGAAACTGCTGGCAGAAACTCCCAGTAATGCGGTTACGGCTGTTTGGGCGCCGGAAGGCGTGGATGCTGAACTTTTAACCAAGGTGCTCCGTGACGGCTCCGGTATAACCTTTGCGGGAGGGCAAGGAAAACTAAAAGGCAAAATCTTCCGCATCGCCCATCTGGGGTGGATAGACCAGTTTGAAATCCTGGAGGCGATTGCAGCACTGGAAGTCCAACTGGCAAAAATGGGTTATCAGGTTGTGCCGGGCGTTGGTGTGGGAGCTGCAGAAAAGGTATTTTTGAGGCAAAAATGAAGATTCTGGTAACTGATCCCATCTCCTCGGAGGGAATTGAAATTTTGAAGAGAGAAGGTTTTGAAGTTGATGAAATTGGCAAGGTTTCCCCGGATGTTCTGGCGGAAAAGATTAAGGGATATGATGGTCTTATTGTGCGCAGCGGAACAAAAGTAACCCAGGCAGTGATTGCTGCCTCCGATAGACTAAAGGTTATTGGCCGCGCCGGAGTAGGCCTTGACAACGTGGAACTTGAACCAGCGACTGCCAAGGGAATTATCGTAATGAACTCACCGGAAGGGAATACCATTTCCACTGCAGAACATACCTTTGCATTGATTCTCTCCCTTCTTCGTAACATTCCGGAAGCGCATCGTTCCACAAAAGAGGGAAGGTGGGAAAAGAAAATTTTTACTGGAACAGAACTGTACCGCAAGGTGCTGGGAATAATAGGGCTGGGAAGGATTGGTCAGAGGGTGGCGCAGTACGGTCTGGCATTTGGAATGGAGGTTATTGCCTATGACCCCTTTATCAGCGAAGAAAAGGCTGCTGTTACCGGAGTCGTTTTGGTTGAATTTGAGACGCTGATAAGAAAAGCGGACGTCATAACCCTGCATGCACCTCTCACCGAGGAGACGAAGGGCATTATCAGCGCCAAAGAGATGGAGATGATGAAACCTGGTGTCTTCCTTGTCAATTGCGCCCGCGGGGGCTTGATTGACGAAGAAGCGTTGTTAAATGCGCTCCGTTCTGGAAAGATAAAAGGAGCGGCTCTGGATGTCTTTGAAAAAGAACCACCAGTAGACAACCCCTTACTCTCCCACTCAAACCTTCTGGCAACTCCGCACTTAGGGGCCTCAACTAAAGAGGCTCAGGAGAGGGTTGCGGTGGATATCTGCCGGCAGGTTGTTGATTACCTGAAACGCGGGGTAATTTCCAATGCGGCAAACCTGCCTTCACTGAGCGAAAAAGTCCTTGATTTGCTCCGGCCCTATCTTATCCTCTGCGAAAAACTGGGTCTGTTCCTTGCCCAGGCTGCTCCGGGTCGGATCGCTGAGGTGCAACTGGAGTATTATGGGGAGATAGCGGAATTTGACCTTTCTCCCCTGCGCCACAATTTTCTGAAAGGTCTACTTACCCCTTTTCAGGGTGAATCTGTCAATTACATAAATGCTCCTCTCCTGGCGAGGGAAAGGGGCATTAAGGTTTCTGAGTCCAAGAGCAATCGGGCAGTGGAATTTGCCAACATCGTTACTGCGACCATCGTATGTAACCAGGGTCAGAGCCTTTCGGTCTCAGGAACGATCTTCGGTAAAGAACCGCGCCTGGTTAAAATTGATGGGTATCTGGTAGATGCGGTTCCGGAAGGCAACCTTCTTTTCTGCCGTAATGAGGATAGGCCAGGTATCATTGGCAAGATCGGAACAATCCTTGGCGAGAACCAAATTAACATTGCGGGAATGACCCTGGGCCGGAAAGCCAAGGGGGGACCAGCCATTACCATCTTGAATATTGATGCGGGAATCACTCCACAGGTTCTGGAAAAGATCAAAGCGATAAAAGAGATAAAAAACGTAGAACTGATTAAACTATAATTTTAATTATGAGGTTTGGTTTGGAAGGTATGAGACTAAAAATTGAAAATAAAATTAGATTTATTCACCCCCCTTTTTACTCCCTGGATCTTCTTTTTTGGGAAACCTTCTTTTCTGGTTCTCCCGCAAAGACCTAAACCTCAAGGAGTAAAAAACCAAAGTTTTGCCTTCCAAACCGACCGCGCACAATTCATCTGCCTGATACAGATGAATTGGAAAGGAGGTTAATTTGACTCTTTCAGACATCCTTCTGTGGTTAATCATTGGTGGATTTACCGGCTATCTTATCCATTTTTTACGCACCGAAAGAGATATTAAAAGCGCGGAAACCAGGGCAAAGGAAATCGTTGCTCAGGCAGAAAGGGAGATAAACCGCCGAAAAAAAGAACTGGAACTGGAAACAAAGGAGACGCTCTTTCGGCTCCGGGCTGAAGTTGAAAAAGAAACGAAGGAAGAACGGCAAAAGTTACAAATTCTGGAGCAAAGGCTTACTCAGCGTGAGAGTAATCTGGAACGGAAACTGGCCTTTCTGGAGAAAAAGGAATCGGAACTCAATCAACAGGAAAAAAGACTGCAGGAAGCAGAAAAGGCTCTCTCCCAAAAAGAAAAGGAACTGACCAATGTTTTGGAAGAGGAGAAGCGACGCCTATCTCAGGTGGCAAACCTTTCGCGCGAAGAAGCAAGGCGGATTTTGATTACCAAGATGGAAGATGAGGCCCGGCAGGAGGCGGCCATCAGAATAAAGCGCATTGAGGAGGAGACCCGGGAGGAAGCAAACCGCATTTCCCAGAATATCATTCTGGAAGCCATTCAGCGTTCCGCATCAGAAGAGGCAGAAACTTCTACCACCTCTGTGGTCAGCCTTCCCAGTGATGAAATGAAGGGGAGGCTCATCGGCCGTGAAGGTCGCAACATCCGTGCTTTTGAAGCAGCCACTGGTGTTGATTTAATCGTAGACGATACCCCTGAGGCAGTAACCATCTCCGCTTTTAACATCTTTCGTCGCGAGATTGCCCGACTTGCCCTGCAACAACTTATCAGTGACGGTCGGATCCATCCGGCTCGGATCGAAGAGGTGGTGGAAAAGGTAAAAAGAGAGATGGAGGAAGAAGTTCTCCAGACAGGCAAGGAAGCCGCTCTCTCGCTGGGAATTCCAAAACTCCATCCCGAACTTCTGCGATTGGTGGGAAGGTTAAAGTACCGCACCTCTTATGGTCAGAACGTCCTCCAGCATTCCCTGGAGGTTGCCCATCTTGCCTCCATAATGGCTGGCGAATTGAAACTTGACCAGTCTATTGCCAAAAGAGCTGGGCTCCTTCACGACATTGGCAAAGCGGTGGACCAGGAGGTGGAAGGCGACCACATCCAGATTGGCTACGAAATCGCCAGTCGCTATGAGGAACCCAAGGAAGTTCTGGAAGCAATCAAGGGGCACCACAATGATTTCTCCACCACAACCCCTTATGCGGTATTGATTTCGGCCGCAGATGCTCTCTCCGCCAGCCGGCCTGGCGCGCGGCGTGAAACCCTGGAAGGGTATATCAAACGGCTGGAGAAACTGGAAGCCATCGCCAGTAGTTTCCACGGAGTGGCACAGGCATACGCCATCTCTGCAGGAAGGGAGGTCAGGGTAATTGTTAAGCCGGAAAGTGTTTCGGATGAAGAGGCAGCCCTGATAGCAAACCAGATAACCAAGAAGATTGAGGAAGGAATGGAGTATCCGGGCACCATTAAGGTGACCGTTATCCGGGAAGTGCGCTACTCAGGGACCGCAAAGTAATAAAAAGAGACAACGCTCTTAAGATGGTTCACCAGCAGAAGGACCTTCTCTTCTCTTTTCATTGCGAGGTTCTTTCTCTTCTTTTGCCTCGGTGATTTCGTTGGTTACTACGTCTGTAATCCGGTCACCCGGGGTGAGGTTGATCAGTCTCACGCCTTTGGTGTTTCTACCAATACAGCGGATGGAACCACCTTCAATCCTGATTGCCTGACCTCTCTGAGAAAGAATCAGTATCTCATCGGTATCTCTTACCACGTGCATCGTAACGACCTTGCCATTCCGTTTATCGGTCTTAATATCAATGATTCCTTTGCCAGCCCTTTTCTGTAGCCGGTAGAAGTCAGACCGGGTGCGCTTGCCGAAACCTCTTTCGGTCACGGTCAGAAGTGGGGCTGGTTCTACCAGAGCTTCCACGCCGACCACCGTATCCCCGGGAGAAAGCCGAATGCCCCGAACACCACTGGCGGTTCTACCCATAGGCCGAACATCTGACTCCTGGAACCGGATAGCCATCCCATTGCGGGTGGTCAAAAAGATATTATGGTTTCCACCAGTTACCCGGACACCAGCAAGATAATCTTTCTCTCTTAAAGAGAGCGCAATGATGCCTCCAAGTCTGGGGTGGCTGTAAGCAGAAAGAGGGGTCTTCTTTACCAGCCCCTTTTCGGTCACCATAAAGAGGAACTTATCACCGCTGAATTCTTTTACTGGGATAATTGCGGTTATGGTCTCGTTTTCCTGAAGCCGTAAAAGGTTGACGATGGGCCGGCCTTTTGCCTGTCGGCTCTGCTCCGGAATCTGGTAAGCCATAAGCCAGTGAACCCTGCCCAGGTTGGTAAAGATGAGAAGGTAGTCAAGGGTGTTGGCTAAAACCAGTTCTTTCAAATAATCATCCTCTTTGCTGGTGCCAGCCAGAACCCCTTTACCACCCCGGCGTTGTCGGCGATAGGTGTCCAGTGGCGTGCGCTTGATATAACCACTGGCCGAAAGGGTAATAACCGTCTCTTCCGGCTTTATCAGGTCGCGCTCGGCAAAATCGGTCGCCTCAGTGGATAAAATCTGCGTGCGGCGTGGGTCTCCATACTTCTTTCCCAGTTCCTGGAGTTCCGTTTTAATTATCTGATTGACACGTTTGGGGTCAGCCAAAATTATTTTATATTCTCCTATCTTCTTCTTCAACTCATCACTCTCATCTTTAATCTTTTTCCGTTCCAGACTGGTAAGTCGGGCAAGAGGCATCGCCAGGACAGCATCTGCCTGCTTTTCGGAAAGTTCAAACCTTTTTTGGAGTCCGTCTTTCGCCTCCGGAAGAGAAGAACTGGACTTGATAAGGTTGATAACCTTATCTATATTGGCCAGTGCCATAAGATAACCTTCCAGAATGTGAAGCCGTTCTTCCGCTTTCCTCAACTCATACTGGGTACGCCGGGCAATGACTCGGCGGCGATGATTGAGGAACTCAGTCAACATTTCCGGCAGGGTAAGAATCCTGGGCCTTCCGTCAACCAGAGCCAGATTAATAATACCGTAAGTAGTGCGAAGACTGCTGTGTTTGTAAAGTTGGTTGAGGATCAACTCCGGGTTCTCTCCGGATTTGAGTTCAATCACGACCCTGATCCCTTCCTTGTCCGATTCATCGCGCACCGTGGAAATGCCATCAACCACCTTGTGCTCAGCCAGCGAAGCAATCTCGGCAACCAAATTTGCCTTATTGACTTCATAAGGCAACTGGGTAACAACGATTGCCTGTCGGTTGTGGGATAAGTCTTCTATTTCGGTGTGCGCCTGCATCGTGATGATTCCATGACCAGTGCGGTAGGCGGAAACTATACCGCTTCTGCCCAGAATATAACCGCCAGAAGGAAAATCCGGACCAGGCAGAACCGTCATCAATTCTTCTACGGTTGCTGCCGGGTTCCCGATAACCATCACCAGTGCCTGGACAACTTCTCTAAGGTTGTGCGGTGGTATATTGGTGGCCATGCCCACTGCAATTCCGGTGGACCCATTCACCAGAAGATTGGGAAGTTTGCTGGGGAGAACTGATGGTTCCAGTAAACTTTCATCAAAATTGGGCTGCCAGTCTACCGTATCTTTCTCCAGGTCAGAGAGGAGTTCTCCAGCAATCGGCGCCAGGCGCGCTTCGGTGTAACGCATCGCGGCGGCAGCATCACCGTCAATGGACCCAAAATTACCCTGGCCGTCTATCAGTGGATAGCGTAAAGAAAAACTCTGAGCCATCCGACACAGGGTTTCGTAAATAGCAGCATCTCCATGCGGATGGTATTTACCCATTACCTCACCGACGATGCGGGCGCTCTTTTTATAAGGTTTATTGCTTTCCAAACCCAGTTCCTGCATTCCATAGAGAATGCGGCGGTGAACAGGTTTAAGACCATCGCGTACGTCCGGGAGGGCACGGCCCACAATGACACTCATCGCGTAATCAATGTAAGACCGCTGCATCTCTGTTTCTAATTCTACCGGTGTGATCTTTTCTTTTTCCTCTACCATTTTTAAATGTCCAGATTCCTTACCTCGTGGGCATGCCGGGCAATGAATTCTCTTCGGGGTTCCACCGCATCGCCCATAAGAATGGTAAATATTTCATCAGCCCGAACTGCATCTGCAAGAGTGACCTTCAAAAGCCGGCGGTTCGCCGGATCCATGGTGGTCTCCCATAATTGCTGAGGATTCATCTCGCCCAAGCCTTTGTAGCGCTGTATAGAAAGACCTTCTTTCCCTAATTCTTTCAAGGTTGAGACCAACTCCAGGGGGCTGGTCTTCCATTCCATCTTTTCGTTTTTTATAATAAAAAATGGCTCTTCCAGGTGCGTGGCTTTCACTCCGAAACCTTCCAGTTTTTTCAGAATGCGCTCCAGTTCCCGGGATTCAAAGATTTCCACCACTGGAAATTCTTTCTCCCGGGAAGTAAGAAATTGGGAAAGTCCAGCTTCGTCGTAAAAGTAATAATCTTCTTCCTTCTCCGAAGAGCTGGAAAGCGGGTTTGTTTGGGTTTCAGCGCGAACCACGTAAAGAGGGAGTTTTCCCTCAGGAGAGATTTTTCTAAGCAAAAGCAAAAGAGAAAGACCTTTGTGGCGAAGACTCTTTTCAATATCTTCTATCGCCTGCAACAATCGGGCAAGTTCCCGCACCTCTTCCTTAGTGTATTCTTTCAGTTCTTTACTCTTCTTTGAAAAGACCGTGTTATTCTCCAACGAAAGAGAAAGGAGTTGGCGTCCCATCTCCCGGTCATCGTGAACATAGAATTCTCTCTTGCCCTTTTTAACTTTGTAGAGTGGTGGCTGAGCAATATAGACAAAACCCTGCTCAATCAGAGGCCTCATTTGTCGGTAAAGAAAGGTTAGAAGGAGGGTACGAATATGAGCACCGTCCACATCGGCATCTGCCATCAAAATAAGGCGGTGGTACCGCAATTTGGAAGAATCAAAGTCATCGCCGATGCCAGTCCCCAGAGCCGAGATAAGGGCTTTAATCTCTTCATTGCGCAAAACCTTATCCAAGCGCGCTTTCTCGGTATTGATAATCTTACCCTTTAAGGGAAGGATTGCTTGAAATCTGCGATCCCTTCCCTGTTTACAACTACCACCGGCACTATCACCTTCTACAATAAAGAGTTCTCTTTCCTTAGGGTCACGACTGCTACAGTCCGCAAGTTTACCAGGGAGAAGACCACCGTCAATACTGCTCTTCGCCCGGGTAAGGTCTCGTGCTTTTCTGGCGGCTTCTCGTGCTTGAGCAGCCAAAACTACCTTGTTGATGATAGCCCTTGCGGCGGCAGGGTTCTCCTCCAGAAATTCGGTAAAGTAGGTTGCGGTTAAGCGGTCAACGATGGCACGAACCGCGGTGTTGCCAAGTTTCATCTTGGTTTGACCTTCAAACTGCGGATCACGAAGTTTTACGGAAACGATGGCACTCAAACCCTCTCTGGTATCTTCACCGGAAATGGATTCTTTTCCCAAAAGGTTGTATTTGCGACCGTAATCATTGAGACTACGCGTGAGTCCAGAGCGGAAACCGGAAAGGTGCGTACCACCTTCTCGCGTATTGATGTTATTGGCAAAGGTAAAGACATTTTCCGCATAGGAGTCGTTATATTGCAAAGCAATTTCCACCTCAACGCCATCAACCTCTTTCTTGATGAAGAACGGTGGCGCGAAAAGAGGAACTTTGTTTCGGTTAATATGTTCTACAAAGGTAATCAGTCCGGCATCGTAATGAAACTCTTCTTTTCGTTCGCTGCGCTCATCTTCAAAATAGATAGACAAAACGGGATTTAAAAATGCCAGTTCCCTTAACCGGTTGGAAAGAATATCAGCATCAAACTCAACCGTTTCAAAGATGGTAGGGTCGGGTTTAAAAGTCACGGTGGTGCCTGTCCGGGTAGTCTTTCCGATGGTTTTTAAGGGTGTGACCACTTCCCCTCTCTCATAGCGCTGGTGGTAAATCTTTCCATCCCGATAAACCTCTACTTCTAGCCATTCGGAAAGGGCGTTGACCACCGAAACGCCGACTCCGTGCAAGCCACCGGAGACTTTATAGGACCGGGCATCAAACTTACCGCCCGCATGAAGAACCGTCATAACCACTTCCAGTGCGGGACGGTTCTCTGTCTTATGCAAATCTACTGGAATACCGCGGCCGTTATCCTCTACCGTAACGGTTCCATCAACGCCAATCACCACCTTTATGAGGCTACAGTAACCAGCCATTGCTTCGTCAATAGCGTTGTCAACGACCTCATAAACCAGATGGTGTAAACCGGCAACAGAGGTGTCGCCAATGTACATCGCCGGTCGCTTGCGGACCGCAGCAATCCCGTCTAAAACCTGGATATTAGTCGCATCATATTTTTCCATAATAAATAAAAAAACCCTCCTTATTAACTTCTTTACTTCACAAAATACATTATCTTGATACTTAAGTATAATAATTATACTATGTATTGGGTTTTCTGTCAAATGGAGAGGGCACCCCAAAATTCTGATAAACTTTAGGGTAGTCTATTCTTACCGGAGAGACCTCCACCTTACCCTGCTCAACCCTAACCAGAAGAAAGTGGTAATAACCGCCATTCTCTTCGGAAAAGTTGAGCAGAGGAGCTCCTCCTCCGCCACTTATATACTCTATTATCGCTCCGCGACGCGCTATCCCGAACCGATGCTCGTGCCCAGCGAAGATATATCTTGCTTTGTATCGCTTCAGAATCTTTGCTAACCTCTTTGCATCCTTCAACGGGTAAGGATGGATTAGGCCTCGGTAAAGCGGCCGGTGAATAAAGACAAAAATGATTTTGGAACTGGTGATATTCCTTCTCAGGTCATCCTCCAGCCAGGCAAGTTGCTCTTCTCCCAGACCGCCTGCCAAGCCTGTTATCATCTCGCTGGAGAGAAGAACGAAATGGCAGTTTTTGTGGTCAAAAGAGTGATAGAAGAAAGGGGAGATTAACTCCTGATAGATCACCCCTACCTCCTTTACTGGAAGGTCATGGTTTCCCGGTACCTCGTAAACCGGGACCTTCAGTTTTGACCTCTTTTCAAGATAAATAAGGAACTGTTCTCTTTGCCGCTCCGGGTCAGTAGCCCCAGATACTCGGTCTCCCAAGTGGATTAAAAACTCACAATCGGTTTGATTCACCTTCTCAATAATTCTGTCAAAGACTGGGGAGACCGGCTCTTGGGGAGATACCCCTTGGGTATCACCTACCACCGCAAATGTCCACGGTTGAACAATGGCCGGTAAAAGAAGAAAGGCGATAAGAAAGGGTATCAAGAAAAGAGAAATATTTCTAACTTCTCTGGTGCAAAATCTGCGGTTGCCTTGTAAGAAGGTTGCCTTTTCTCTCATTCTTCAGGGACGAGGATGGTACCGGCTATGGATCTCTTTCAAACGGCTCTTTTCCAGGTGGGTGTAAACTTGGGTGGTAGAAAGGCTTCGGTGACCCAATAACTCCTGGACTATTCTGATATTTGCGCCCCCTTCCAGAAGGTGCGTAGCAAAGGAGTGGCGCAGAATGTGGGGGTAAGCCTTCTGAGCAAGGTCACAGGAAACTGCTGCCTTGTGTATAATTTTCCAGACTGATTGCCTGCTTAATGGCCTTCCCTGCCTATTTAAAAAAACGTGTCCACAAGACCTTTTGGTGTTGCACCAAGCAGCAAGGTAATTTTTTAAAGCATTGGCAGCACTCTTCCCGAAAGGAACCAGGCGCTCCCTCTTCCCCTTTCCAAAGACCCGCACCAGCCCCTGGTCAAAGTTTATATCCTCCAGTTTCAGGCTGGCCAGTTCGCTCACCCGCATTCCCGTGGCATAAAGAAGCTCCAGGATAGCCCGGTCCCTTAAGCCTCTTAGGGAGTTATCAGGGGTGGCAAGAAGCCTTTCTACCTCATCCCGGGAAAGCACCTGGGGGAGATTCCTTTCTAACCTCGGACTTTCCAGTTCCGGTAGGGGATGTGCTGAGAGGTTTCCACTCTCAACCAGAAACTTCAAAAAGCTGGAGATAGCCGCGACCATCCGGCCGCAGGAAGAAGGAGAAAGGGTCTTTCTCATTTCCAGCAAAAAAGAGGCTAAGAGAGGATAGGTTAAGTCTGAAATCTTAAGGTTTTTTTTGCGAAGAAAGGAGAGAAGTCTGGAAAGGTCACGCTGG
This sequence comes from uncultured bacterium, assembly GCA_964587375.1. GTDB lineage: Bacteria > Ratteibacteria > UBA8468 > MWAK01 > MWAK01 > CAZPLE01. The sequence continues at coordinate 7,533 of CAZPLE010000066.1, read as the reverse complement.
TAAGCAGAAACGGTGTTTTTGCTCAACCCTTTTTCGGTGGTGATAAAGTTCAGGAATTGGTTCAGTTCCGGAAAGAACTCCTTTTCCATCTTAAATAATACCCCTTTCATCCTCAACATAGGTGACCGGACCATGGCCCGGATAGACCAACGTTTCCGCAGGTAAGGAAAGTATCCTTCTTAACGATTTGTTCAAAAGGTTCTCATCTCCACCTTCCAGGTCAGTTCTGCCCACTCCCTTGCAGAATAATGTGTCTCCAGTGAAGATGATTCCCTTGCCCAAAAGGGAAATCCCGCCCGGGGAATGGCCGGGTGTATGCCAGATAATAAGTTCTTCACTTCCTAACCTTATTCGGTCCCCCTCATTGAGGAACCCATCCGGCTCCAGGTTTCCCCCTGAGGGTCCAAAGCCGGTTAACCTTACCTGGTCGGTAAGACCATTCTTCAATATGGGCAATTCTTCCTTGTGGATTAAGAGCGGAATCCCCAATTCCAATTTTATGAAATCGGCTCCAGTATGGTCAAAATGGCCGTGAGTGTTGATGATTGCCTTAAACCTGGCACCAGAACGTTTCACAGCCTTAAGAATCTTTTCGCTTTCCCCACCTGGATCTATGATTACTCCTTCCAGGCTCTCCCGGCTAAAGACCAAGTAACAGTTAACGGCCAGAGGTCCTACCACCAACCTTTTGATCGCTATCATTTTATCAAATCAAGAAATTCTGCTTCAGAAAGAATCTTTACACCCAGTTTTTGTGCTCGGGCCAGTTTTGAACCGGGTTCTTTGCCCACCACTACCAAGTCAGTCTTCCTGGAGACGGTGCTGGAAATGCGACCTCCCCGTTCCTTTATCAGTCTTTCTGCTTCGCTCCGGGAAAAACTGGATAGAGCCCCGGTGAGCACCACGGTCTTCCCAGCAAAAGTCTGCGCTATGGCTGATGGCCTTCTCTCCTCGCAAACCATATTGACGCCGGCCTTCTTCAATTTTTCAATTACCTTTTGCGTCTCTTTATTGCGGAAGAAACTGACGATACTACGTGCCATCACCGGTCCAATTTCGTTGATTGCGGTCAGGTCTTCCACAGTGGCAGCGGCCAGAGTGTCTAAGGAAGCAAAGCGCTCGGCAAGAATTTCTGCAGCCCTGCTCCCCACGTGCCGAATGCCCAGACCATAGATCAACCGGTCAAGTGTCCTCTTTTTGCTGGCTTCAATCGCCGAAAGTAAATTCTGGGTGGATTTTTTTCCCATCCGTTCTAACTTTATCAAGTCCTCATATTTAAGGTTGAGGTAAAGGTCGCCGAAGTCGGAGATTAACCCCTTGTCTACCAGGGTGTGAATCATCTCCCAGCCGAGCCCTTCTATGTCCATTGCATCCCGACTGGCAAAATGAAAAATCCGTTCTTTCACCTGTGCCGGGCAACGAATATTAACACACCGCACCGCTACCTCTCCCTCTTCCCGTTCCACCGGTCCACCGCAGATGGGGCATCTCTTTGGCATTACGAAGTCGCGCTCCTCTCCGGATCTTGCTTCTTTAATTACCTTTACTACCTGGGGAATGATCTGGCCAGCCTTTTCTATAAAGACGCGGTCACCAATCTTCACTCCCAGGCGAGCAATCTCGTCTTGATTATGGAGCGAGGCGCGGGTGACCCTGGTGCCGGAAAGAAAGACTGGTTCCAGAACCGCCACAGGTGTTAAGGTGCCCAGACGTCCCACCTGAACAGTTATCTCTTTTATGCGGGTGGTTGCCTGGGCCGCGGGAAATTTATAAGCCAGTGCCCAACGGGGACTTTTGGAAGTATACCCTGCTCTTTCCTGGAGGCGGAGATCATTAACCTTGATGACCATGCCGTCGGTTTCATAAGGAAGCAAATGCCTCTTTTCCTGCCAAGAATTACAATAATCAATGACCGCCTCAATGCCTCGGAAAAGGCGGGTGTGAGGGTTTACCGGAAATTGGTGTTGACGCAGAAATTGTAAGGTCTGGAAATGACCTCCCAGGTTCTCCGCCGGGAAACCAGCCCAGACAAAAAAGAGGATTTTACGCTTCGCAACCTCTCGGGGGTCAAGGTGTTTTAATGTTCCAGCAGTGGCATTTCGGGGATTAGCAAAAAGTGGTTCTCCGTTTTCTCCTCGTTGGCGGTTAATCCTTTCAAATTCATCGCGGCGCATATAAGCTTCCCCGCGGACTTCCAGTAATTTTTGGTAATCTATCTGGAGTGGAATAGTGGTTATGGTCTTTGCATTTTCGGTCACATCGTCGCCCTGGTAACCATCCCCGCGAGTTGCCGCCCGGATAAGCCTCCCACCTTCATAAACCAATGCCAGAGCCACTCCGTCTATCTTCAGTTCCACCGCATAGTCTATCTCTGAAATCTCCAGGAGTTTGCGGAGGCGTCGGTCAAACTCTCTCACCTCTTCTTCGGAGTACCCGTTTTCCAAACTGAGCATGGGTCGGGAATGGACAACTGTTTTAAAACCCTCAATCGGTTGGCCGCCTACCCGTTGCGTGGGTGAATCGGGCCGCCGCAAGGAGGGAAATTTCTCTTCCAGGTCTTTCAGCTCCCTAACTAAGTTGTCATATTCTGGGTCACTGATGACCGGGTTATTTTCCACATAATATTGGTAATTGTGATAATTAATCTCCTTGATTAACTCTGCTATCCTCTTTTCCGCTTCTTTAATATCCATCTTTTTTATTAAAGAGACGGGAGAAATTTTAAGTAAACCTTCCGGATCCGTGGCCCGTCAAATTCCGCAAAGAATATTCCCTGCCAGGTGCCTAACACAAGACTTCCGCCCTCTACGATTAGGTAAAGGGTGTTTCCAAAGAGTGTCGATTTGACGTGCGCCGGACTATTACCTTCTGAATGCTGGTAAGGGAAGTTGTCAGGAACTATCTTTTCTGTAAGAGCAGAGATGTCCTCAACCACGTCCGGGTCGGCATGCTCGTTGATGAAGAGACCCGCAGTGGTATGCGGGACATAAAGAAACAAAACCCCGTCCTGCCAGCCTTTCTCTTGAACCTTTCGGCGCACTTGGCTGGTAATCTCAAGGAACTCCTGCTTGGCTCTACTACTGATCTGAATTGTCTCCATACACCCTTACCTAAAGATCCAGACAAAATCAAAAGAGGATAGAAAAGTCAGAGAATTTGCCTGAATATGGCTCTGCTATCTTTTCTATTCGGTCTATATTGGAACCCAGATAACCACTCTCAAGTTCCTTTAAAAATTGTGCCACACAATCCGGCTTTCCCTCAACCACAATCTCTACCCGGCCGTCACTTAAGTTACGCACAAAACCGGTGACTCCCACACGTCGGGCAATCTTCTCTGCATACCAACGGAAACCAACGCCCTGAACATAACCGGAAAGATAAAGGTGTAAACGCTTCATCGTTTAATAAAAAAGTCAAAAACGGTGATGACGCCCAGGCAAACACCTGTGACCACACCAGCAGCAATTAAAATTCCTAAAAGTATTGCCGGGATTCCCCTCCGAGGGGAGATGCCTAAAAGGCTCCCCAAAATCGCCCCTGTCCAGGCACCGGTCATCGGAAGAGGGACCCCAACGAATATCGCCAGGCCAAAAAATTCTGAATATTGAATGGACTTTGCCTGGCGTCGGGTACGGGCAAAAACCCAGTCAAAGAACCTTTTAGCCAGGCGATTCCGAGAAAGACATCTTGCCCATTGTTGGATCCCTAAGTACACAGGAACCACCGGGAGAAAATTTCCGATAAGAGACAAAACCAGGACGCAATGAAGAGGAAGTCTCTGACTGAGGATGCCATAAGGTATGGCGCCCCTCAGTTCCGAAATGGGCAGAAAGGAAAGGAAAAAGGTAATTGCGTACTCTGTTAGTTTTCCGTCCATCCTTCTTTTCCCACCAAGGGGACAAATCGGCAACCACCAAAACTTTTGGATACCGTACCGGAAGGTGTATTCCGGTAGAGAATCAACTCTTGCTCCCAGAGGTCTCCGATCGGGATCACCATCCGGCCGGCTGGGGAGAGTTGTTTTAGAAGACTTGCCGGCGGCTTAGCCGCGGCTGCACTGACAATGATGGCGTCAAAAGGTGCGTATTCCGGCCACCCCTGGGTGCCATCAGCCACATTGATTTTAAAATTATGATAACCCAATTCCATCAATCTTTTCCCAGCGCTCTCTGCCAATTGTGGAAGCCTCTCCACGGAATAGACAAAAGAGACTATTTCCGCTAAGATTGCGGTCTGATACCCACTGCCGGTTCCTATCTCCAGCACCCGGTCTTTAGATTTCAAGGAAAGTGCCTCCACCATCAGCGCTACAATATAAGGTTGACTAATGGTCTGGTCAAATCCAATAGGCAAAGGAAAATCTCCATAGGCATTCTTCCGATACTGGGAAGGAACAAACCTTTCCCTGGGGACCTTACGGAAAGCGGCGATCACCCGCTGATCCCTTATTCCCCTCTTGATAAGATGGTAAACCACCATCTCTTCGCGGGCCTGCTGAAAATCTTCAGCATTCATCTTCTTAAGAGGCTGCGAAAGAAAAAACGAAAAAACCGTCTGGTGTCCCTGCCAGGTTTTATCTTGCTCTTTTCCGAACCATAGATGGTACTTATTTCTACTTCGGAAATCTTAAACCCGTTGCGGCTTGTTTGGACCAGAATTTCTGACTCGGTATCAAAGTGGCTGGTAGCAAGGGAAAGGTGGGGTATCACCTGGGCATCAATGATCCGGAAACCGCACTGACTGTCCCTAATCCTTTGCCGCACCAATAGGGAAATAAGGAGTGAGGTGAACCAGTTGGTTACCAAACGGTCCAAGGGCATATTTCTTATGTTTCGCGGCCGACAGCCCAGTATGACACCAGCCCCACTCTGGCGGTAGCAAGCAACCAGTTTGGGTATCTCCTCTGGTAAATGCTGGCCATCTCCGTCCATAGTCAGAACCGCCTTATACTTCTTTTTTAGCGCATACTGAAGACCGGTCCAGAGGGCAGCGCCCTTTCCTTTATTTTGTGGATGTTTTATTACGGTCGCCCCAGCATCAAAGGCAACCTTTGCTGTCAAATCTGTTGACCCATCATCCACCACCACCACCTCGGCAACAAAAGGCGAGGCTCTCTTTACCACGTTGCCGATGAAATTTTCTTCATTATGTGCGGGAATGAGAACCATGATATCTTGGCACTTTTTATTCATAAATTCTCAGGTTTATAGGGAAGGCCAGAGATCTTGTTCTTCCATCCGTTCCCTCAACTCCGGATAACCGGAAAGAGAGGGATCCAACTTTAGAATCTTTTCCGCTTCCTTCCGGGCTGCCTGTAAAAGAGAAAGGTCCCGGCGCAGGTTGGCAATGCGAAGGGGGGGCAAACCATGTTGACGTGCACCCAGAACCTCCCCTTCGCCCCTTAAGATGAGGTCATCCTCGGAGAGTTGTTGAGCTAACGAGACAGAAGCAAACCGATTAAGCCTTTCCAGCGCAGTCTGCGAAGACGGATTGCCAATCACCAGGCAGAGCGCATCCTGAAACTTTCGGCCAATACGGCCCCGCATCTGGTGAAGTTGCGCCAGCCCGAAATGTTCCGCATCCTCAATCAGTAAAATATTTGCTTCTGGAAGGTCAAGTCCTACCTCAACCACTGAGGTGGCTACCAGAACTCGGTACCTCCCTTCCCGAAAGCCCGTTACCACCTTCTCTTTTTCCGCCAGGGGCAGACTTCCGTAAATCAAAGCCGGTTGCCAGTGGGGAAATCTGCTGGAAATTTCCTGAAATAACTGTCTGGCACCAACCAGCCCCCGACCCTCATTCAGGCGGCTGGTAACAAGATAACCGGTTCTACCTTTTTGGATAAGGTTATCAAAGAGCCGATAAGCGGCTTCGCGCTCCTCTCTCCGAAAAAGAAAGGTGGCGACCTGACGCTTTCCCCGCTCTTCAGAAAGGCTGCTCAACGAAAGACCTCCATAAATGGTGAGTGCCAGCGTTCTGGGAATAGGTGTCGCGCTCATCAGGAGCACGTGAACCCCTTTTCCTTTCTCACCCAGCAAATCACGCTGATTTACGCCAAACTTGTGTTCTTCATCAATTATCGCTAATAAGAGCGAGGAAAAAGATATTTCCTCACTAAGAAGACTATGGGTACCAACAACAAAGTTGACTTTGCCCGCTGCCAGCCCTTCTTTAATCCTTTCCTTCTCTTTTCTTGAGACCGCCCTCACCAGTAGCGCCATCTCCCATCCTGAACGCACAAAGATGCGTTGAAGATTCATAAAGTGCTGTTCGGCCAGGATTTCGGTTGGCGCCAGAAGGGCTGCCTGCCCACCGGCAAGCACCGTATAAAAGACTGCACCGGCAGCCACCAGAGTCTTACCGGAACCGACTTCTCCCGTAAGAAGGCGGTGCATCGGGTATGGTTTTTGGAGGTCTTCTATAATCTCTTTCAGAGCGGTCTGCTGGCTTTCGGTAAGAGGAAAAGGAACCAGTTTCTGAAAATGGGCAATCACTTCTTCTGGAGGCTTTTCCGACCCTTTTTCAAGCGCCGGAGCCACTGGTGGAAGAAAGGAAAGCATTCTTCGCCTAAGGAGTGAGGTGGTAAGAAGAAAGAACTCTTCAAAGATAAGGTATTCGCGTGCTTTCTTCAGGTCAGTAAAGGTAACCGGAAAATGGATATTGCTCAGAGCATAACGAAGGCTGCCTAAGTTTAACTTCTGCCGAATAGCAAATGGTATTACTTCCGGCAAGCGTTCTTTGCCCATCTTTACCGCTTCCTTCATTATTTTGTGGAAACTGCGCTGGCTTATTCCTTCCGGGAGCCGGTAAAGCGCCACAATCCTGCCCGCCTCCATAAGATTTCTTCTTCCATTAACCACTTCAAATGCAGGATGGACTATCTGTTTTACCCCCTGATAGATATCTACCCTGCCGGACAAGATTACTTTCATGCCGGGTCGGAAGGTCTCCTTAAGATAGGGCTGATTGAAAAAGGTGGCAAAGATAGTACCGGAGCCATCATTGACCGCCACGGTAAAGATGCGCTTCTTCCAGTAACCTTCTCTTTCGCCGCCCGTCACGACCTGTCCGCAAACGGTCACTGTCTCTCCGGGTTGAACCCGGGAAATCTTACTGGGCTTTTTGCGGTCCTGGTACCTGCGGGGAAAATAATAGAGAAGGTCAAAAAGGGTCTCTATTCCAATCTTTTTCAAAACTTCGGCGCGCTTCTGACCTACACCTTTTACATATCTTGCCGAAAGGTTCCAACCGGACATCCGAGAATGAGGTGGCAAAGAATTCAAAAAATCTTTTTTAAATATAGTACCCCAAAAAGGTGTTACCTTTATAAAAGAGTGCTATCACTGCTCCAAAGGAAAGATACGGCCCAAACGGGATATAGTCAGTTCGTTTCTTTATGCCCAGAAAGATAAGAAGGAGACTGATGACGCTCCCGACCAGGGAGCCAAAAAATATACTTAAGAGAACCGCTTTCCAACCTAAAAAAGCACCGATCATCGCCAGAAGTTTGATATCGCCACCACCCATAGC
>CAZPLE010000065.1:0-15143 GCA_964587375.1 uncultured bacterium | reverse complement strand
TTAATTCCTCTACCGAAAGGTTGTATTTTTGAGCAATTTTGTAGAGTGTTTCACCTTTGGTTACCAGATGTTCTTGGGGGGCAGGAAAAAGTAGGGCGGGAAATGAAAAGAGGGGTAGTATCAATACCAGAAACTGCCAGTGTCTCATTTTGCTCCTCAAATCATTGAAAAGGTTTGACTAATTTTATTATCCTTCGTGTGTCTTTGTCAAATACCTTTAAAACGAGTTTTAAAATTTCAAGACCGCAGCTGCCCAGGTGAGTCCAGAACCAAAGGTAAAGAGAAGAACCTTTTCGCCCCGTTTTATTCGGCCGCTGGTAATAACTTCGTCAAGACCCACAGCTACCGAAGCAGCGGAGATGTTACCGTATCTGTGGATATTAAGATAGACCTTTTCCATGGGGAAAGAGAGGTTCTTGGCCACCGCCTGGATGATACGGAGATTCGCCTGGTGGGGAATAACAAGAGCAATCTCTTCAGCACTTGTCTTTGCCATTTCCATCGCTTTCTTTGCAGCTTCTACCATCGCCTGAACAGCCACCTTAAAAAGAACCCTACCCTCCATCTTCATATAATGGAGCCGTTTCTCCACTGTTTCCTGACTGGCTGGCAGACGACTTCCTCCAGCAGGAACGTAGAGAATCTGGGCATAACTTCCGTCCGAAGCAAGATAACTTCCCAATAGGGCATCGTCATTGCTGGCGCTAACCAGCGCTGCTCCAGCGCCATCGCCCAATAATACACAGGTGCTTCGGTCAGTATAATCGGTAACGCGACTCATTGTGTCGGTTGCTATCACCAGGATGTTGCGGTATTGTCTGGAGATTATTAAACCACGAGCAAGCACCAGACCGTAAAGAAAACCGGAACAAGCCGCAGAAAGGTCAAAAGCAAATGCGTTCTTAGCACCTATCCGCTCCTGAATAAGGCAGGCAGTGGCTGGAAAAGGGTAATCACCGGTTATGGTGGCGGTGATGATTGCTTCCACTTTTACTGCTGAAAAATTTGCTCTCTCCAGAGCCAGCCGACCTGCCTGCGCACCTAAATCGGAAGCAGCCTCGTGGGGAGCAGCGAGCCTTCTTTCTAAGATACCTGTGCGGGTTCTAATCCATTCGTCTGAGGTATCTACCATCTTCTCTAAGTCAGCATTGGTCAGAATTCTTTCTGGAAGGTAGGAACCGGTACTAACGATCTTCATTCCCATAAAAATTTTCTAAGAACGCTATGCAAACAAAACAAATTTAAAGGATTTTTATATTATACTTTACCAAACTTTATTTGACAAACCTTTTGTTTACTGATAAGATTTGCTTCCGATGCCTGAGGAAAATTCTCTGGTAGCAAGGTCAAAAAAAGGCGACCTGCAAGCGTTTGAGCAACTGATAAAGTCTCTTCAGGCACGGCTCTACCGGGTTGCCTTTCTCCTCTCCGGTAATCGGGAAGAGGCAGAAGACCTTCTTCAGGATACCTTCTTAAACCTCTACCAATCACTCCCTCGTTTCCAGGGAAGATCTATGGTCTATACCTATGCCTACCGTATCCTTATTAACCTCCATCGCCGAAGAGTAAGAAAGCGAAAAAGGGTAACAGAACCTCTTTTAGAAGACATTGTTGCCTCCACCCCTTCGGGAACAGAGATATTTGCCAAACAAGAGCAAAATGAGAGATTGAGGGTTGCTATCAGTAAACTTCCTCCTCTTCTTCAAGAAGTAATCGTTTTGCGATATCTTGAGGAGTTATCATATCAAGAGATTGCCACACGACTGGGAATAAATGAAGGTACTGTTAAATCCCGTCTTCATAATGCAAAAAGGGGGCTACGCAAAATCTTGACCAAAAAGAACTTGTGAACATTTTTAGCAAAAGATGGCACTAAATATATGGAAGAGAAAAAGATGACCGAAAAAAGAGATGCGTTAGAAGAGGGCATCTGGGAACTCTGCCGGCAGGCAAAGGAGATTGAGGTTCCGCCAGATATCTTACCATCGGTATTGAAACTCCTCCAGACCAGAAGATGCCGCTTGGCCCTCGGGTATCGGCTGGGACCGATTTTGTCATTTATAGCCTTATCTCTCCTCTTCCTACGTCTCTTTACTTTCAGTCCGGGAGTCATTTTGAATCTGGTGAGAATCTTTCTCCTTTTCCTTTCCCTTGCCACTGGAACGGTCTTTCTCTTCCAGCCGGAAAAGATGATAGAGATAGATAGAAAGATTCTGGGCGATTACCTTTTAAAATTTGGGCCCAAGGCTACACCATTTCAGGAGGAGATTCTCTTTCGTGTTCAGGCTATCTACTTTATCCTGATCGGCTTTATTATCTGCCGCATATAGAAAAGAGGGAGGCTTAAAATGTTAACAAAAGAGAAGAGGCGTGGATTTACCTTGATAGAAATGCTGGTGGTAATGGCGATTATCGCTGTCATTGCCGGACTCCTTATCCCTGGGGTCTTGAAGGCAATGAGACAAGCAAAAGTCAACAAGGTACTTTCTGAGATGCAGCACCTGGCAACGGTCCTTTCTCAGGTATACAACGAGGTAGGATATTATGTGCGTCTGGAAGACCTAATAAAGACAGACACTACCCAGATTTACGTATGGGAAGACGCACAAGACTATGAGGATGGGGTAAGCGATGATGACCTGGGCGATGGAACCCATGGGACACTGTTGAGTACTTTACCCACTGGGAATTTCTGGGCCGGACCCTATCTAACCTATAAAGATTTTGTCCAGGTCTCTACACCGCCCGGTAGCGGTTCCAGACCGATTGATCCCTGGGGAAAAACGTCTGATCCGAACAATGCCCTGCAACACCAGTACCGGTTGTTCTGGAGTACCAATCCAGATCTTAAGCCGGCAGGTGCTTCCGGGACGATGGTCATCATCTCCGCTGGACCTGACAAAGTCTACCAGTGCGGAATCCCTGACAATAAAACCCCTATCAACGCCAAACAGTCTGACTTTCAAAATTTTGACCCAGTAAATAATGACAAGGGTGACGATATCTATTTTACCTTTAATGCCGGAATCCAGCAATAAATGAATATCTGGAGACGAAAAGGCGGGATGGCCCTGGTGGCTGCCTTACTTACTGCCTTTATTCTTCTGGCACTGGTCGCCAGCCTTTTCTGGATAATCGCTGCTACTTCCCGACAGGCTGAATACGCAAAAAATGCTGCTATAAGCCTCAATCTGGCAGAGGCAGGAGTGGCAGACGCCATCTACCGACTCAATTACTGCACCGGTGCAACTCCTTCTGACTACTATCCCTTTTTCGGCACAAGCTTTCCCTTTGATACTATTGGAAATGACACTTCCTTCTTAATTAACTTACCCAATTCCATCTTAAATTCGTTCTCTTACCCAAACCTTTATACTGGAAATCAGGCCGGCATTCAAGGGTCTCTTGGTGGCGGAAGTTATTGCGTAGGAATTATGATTGACAGCGATGATACCAGTCCAGATACCCTCATCTCTGTTGGCATCTACAAAGGAATCAAGCGTGTTCTGGAAGTTCCATTGCGTGGGAATAACAGCACCAGTTCTGTGCGGCATCCCTCATCTCCACCATCACCTCCAGTGACTCAGGGAATTTCGGAAGCATTTAATAAACATGCCATTTACGCTAAAAACATCAACTATACCAATGGTCAGATTAATGGAAATATAGCCTATGCAGAAAACCTTTCCGGGAACCCTACGGGCTGCACCATAACCAAAGTGGACCCACAACTCTTCGGTCCACCAGTGCCCAATTCAATTCCGGATGTGGTTATAGATCCAGCAATTCCCTCAACTTCTTGGGGAACATCAAATTTCAAAGATGACGATGGAGTAGGTTCATCTTACACTCGGGCAAGTCTCGCTTACGACATTTTTCCTGGTCCTTATGCAGGATCTAGTTCTCCTCCCCTAGAAACATACACATTAGATTCTACATGTTATATTGGCAATGGAGAGAGTTGGCGATTTGAAAAAAGCAATACTAATTTGGTTGTTTATATTGATCTCAATAACCCTCCTACAATTCTTGGAAGGATAGATGTTATAAATGGAAGCGTGACCATTGTTGGCACTACTTCTAATCAAACAATAGGAAGTTTCTCTCCCGGAAATGTTACTATATGGGCTGGTGAGGACATAAATATTCAGCCTGGAAATGGCATTCTTACTATCAATGGAGATATTTATGCCCAAGCTGCCACTAATCCGACATCTTTCGGCATAAAAATCACAACAAACGGCAATGGTCGAATAAACGGTTTTTTAAAATCGGGTGGTATCATTTCTATTGCCAATGGCAATACGGTGGGGACGCAGACAAACCCTACCGGAGTTATTGCCAATGGGAAGATTACTATCGGCGATAATAGCGCCGGAACTGGCCCTACTATATATGGGATGGTGGCATCTGGTTCAGAGATTGAAATAAGAGGAAACGGAAGTCCCACCATAGATGCCTCGGGCTCTGACACCACTTTGTTAGTCTCCTCTTTCTCTTCCGCAACTGTAACCATCTCTTGCTCGCCAAATTTGACCCTTAGCCCTGATGCTTTCAGGCAAAGAGCAGCCCTTATGGTCTTTGGCACAACCGCTACTACCAATATCAATGCTGACTTCCAGCCTGACTACAATAATAGGGTTCGGCCAGCAGTGGTCTCTCATGGTTCTCCTGGGCCATCCCAGGTAAATATCGGCACTTCTGGCTCGGATGTTGATATTGATGGCGTAATCTATAGTTGGGGTGCCGGAGATAGTGGCAATATTACTTTAGGTAGTAATACCGGAACTATCAGCGGTGCCTTGGTCGCTAATGGGGATGTCACTCTTTCCGGTGCCAATCTAAATCTAGCATACGATCCTGCCATATTTAGAGACGCAGAGGTTGCCAGCGATATCTTTTATGGGTTTGGCGCTGGCCAGCGCACCTATCTACCGGCATGGGGTAGGTGGAGATTGAGATGAAAGGCAAAGAAGGATATACCTTGATTGAGGTGGTCTTAGCGATAATGGTCGTGGCGGTCTCGGTGGCTTCTACCCTTCTTATTATGAGTAGGCTAATGAGCTATACTGCCACATCTGGAACTGCTTTTGACATTGCAAATGCGGTTGCTGTCAGCCAAATGGTGGTGGATAAGGTAAGAGACCAAAGATTTCCACCAACTGGTGATTACGGAGATATTACTACTGCGGACAATACTTTAAATGGAAGTATAACTATTTCTGGTACCACATATCAGTATGTTACAAAGATTACCGCCTCTGACCCTTTGGTGCCAGAGAAAGAGAGTGAGATTGAAAGCGGAACATTTACCGAATCTTACGACAGCGCTTCCGGAGATTCTATGCTGGCTTTTCGGAATCTCTTAAAGGTCAGGGTTTGGGTTTACAAAGGTGGAAGGTTAATCTTGCAGACAGTAACTTATAAGACGAGGAATGGATACTACTAAAAGATGGGGGTTCACCCTCATTGAGATGTTGACGACCACTGCCATTTTGGTCATCATCTTTGGTTTGCTAACGGTCTTGTTCACTCGCGCCACAACTATTCACAAGGTGGTGCGGAGCGGTGGAGATGCGGAAAATTTTGGAATTTATCTCTTAAACACCATTATTTACGGACCCGGGGCTAACCGAGAAGAAGGGTTAATTGCTGCTCCAGCCTTTTCTTATAGCGACAGCACCACCAAGGCTACTGAACTATCCTTTACCACCAGAACTGGAAAGACAGTCCGTTATCTCATTGCAGATGGTACTTTAAAATATGGTCCTTCGGGTTCTGAAGTAGACTTAAAACCTTCCTGGGCAAGGGATAGGCAGTTGGATGTGTTACCTGCAGAATCAGGGTTTTTCTATTACAAAGACGGCGCTGGAACGGTTCCAGCCACTGCTAACGGAGAAAATATCTATTCTCTGAGAGTTAAACTCGTTCTTAAGAGCGTCTTCCAAGCCGAACAAGAGAAGGTGGTGCTGGAGCGACTGGTCAGGATACGCAACCAGATTGAATTCTAACCTTTTTTGGGTATAATCTGATACCCGTAAACTCCCTGGAAATAGAACCGCACCAGCACCGATCTTTTGTCCGAAATCGTCTTTACCACCTCTAGAAATTCTGAAAGGTTGTTTATCGGTCTCCTATCTATTTCTAAGATTACGCTCCGGGGACTAATCTTACCAAATGCTGGACTATCCGGAGAGACGCTGGTAACCAGAACACCTGTTGCACCGGAAATCCCCAGTTCCTTAGCCAAGTCAGGAGTTAGGTCCGCAACCTTAATACCACGCCACTCCTTTTCGTCCACAACACTTTCCGGGCTTACTGGTGGGGCAGCCAGACCCAGTTGTGCCGGTTGTTCACCAAGTTTCACCTTGATTGGCGGAAGTTCCTTTCCATTGCGAAAAACGCCAAGGTTTACGACCTCACCGGGTCTTCTGGCACCAATATCTGTCTGCAACTCTTCTGGGCTTCTTATCGAAGAATTGTTCACGCTTATTATCACATCGCCTGCTTTTAAGCCTGCCTTCTCAGCGGGCGTTTTGGGATAGACATTGGTGATTAAAACACCGCTTCTCTTCCCCAATCCTAACTCTTGAGCCATCTCTGGGTCTATAGGTTGAATGGAAACACCCAAATAGCCTCGAACCACCCTGCCAGTGGTTCTAATCTGTTCAAAAACGCTCTGTGCCAGATTAGAAGGGATGGCAAAGCCGATACCCTGTCCGGAGGCTACGATGGCGGTATTAATTCCGATGACTTCGCCTTTTAGGTTTACCAGCGGACCACCACTGTTACCTTGGTTAATAGAGGCATCGGTTTGGATAAAACTCTCTATTGGGGTCAAACCCAGATGGCGACCGGTAGCGCTTACCACACCAACAGTTACTGTCCCTTCCAGGCCAAAAGGGTTGCCAATGGCTATTACCCATTGACCTACCTTAATTTGAGAAGAATCACCAAAGACCGCATAGGGTAGGTTTTCAGCATCTATCTTTGCCAGGGCAAGGTCGGTCTTTTCATCGCGTCCCTTGATGGTAGCGGTAAACTCTCGACCATCCAGAAGTTTTATCTTCACCTCGGTGGCATCTTTAACCACATGATTATTGGTCAGGATATACCCGTTTGGTGATACGATAACCCCACTTCCCAGCGCCTGCCGCAGATATTCCCTGGGTTCAGAAGGAAAGATATCACCGAAAAAACGGCGGAAGAATGGGTCCTTAAAAAACTCCTCAAAAGGACTGGACTGGACTGCCACCTTTTGAATGGTGCGGATGTTTACTACCGCAGGCTTCACCGTTTCGGCAACACGAATAAAAGCCTGTTCCAGTGAAGTAACTTCTGGACCAAGGTTAAGAGGAGTGGCAACCTTTTCTTCTCCTTTTTCTGCCAAGGCTTTTCCACCCCAAAAAGAAAACCCTCCAAACGCCAGAATGAGCATTACCAGAAGGATTCTTTGGTAAGTTCTTTTTCGCTCCATATTAACCTCCTCTTACCTCGCCGGGCAGTAATTGGAACTGCCCTTTTAGATTACAAAAACATCTTGGCTCGCAGTTCTGACTCAATCTTCTCCCTTACATCCAAATGTTCTTTCAAATAGAGCCTTGCCTGGTCCTTCCCTTGTCCTAAATTTTGACTACCAAAGTAGATAGCGTTGCCTTTCTTTTCTAAAATCTTTTCCTCAAGGCCAGCATCAATTAGACACCCCTCCTTGGAGATACCTTCATTATAGTAAATATCAAAAAACGCTTCCCGGAAAGGAGGGGCTACTTTATTTTTGACTACTTTAACCTTGGTGTGGTTACCGATTAAATCTTTACTACCCTTGGCTGTTTTTTCACCCTCTATCGAACCGATGCGGCGGATGTCTAAACGGACGCTGGCATAAAACTTAAGGGCACGACCTCCTGGTGTCGTCTCCGGACTTCCAAAAAAGACCCCTATCTTTTCCCGCAACTGATTTAAAAAGAGGACACAGGTTTTGGTGCGATTGATGACTCCAGCCATCTTTCTCAATGCCTGGCTCATTAACCTGGCTTGTAAACCCATTAGGCTATCTCCCATCGCTCCTTCAAGTTCTGCCCGCGGGACAAGGGCAGCAACCGAATCGATCACGATTACGTCAATGGCATTGGTTTTGATGAGCCGGTCAGCAATCTCCAATGCCTGCTCACCTGAATCTGGCTGGGAAAGGAGAAGATCGTCCACTTTCACCCCCAATTTCCGTGCATACTCTGGGTCCAGGGCATGTTCCGCATCAATAAAGGCTGCGTGGCCTCCCATAGCCTGGGCTTCTGCAATCACGTGCAACGCCAGCGTTGTTTTCCCAGAAGATTCCGGACCGAATATCTCTGTAATTCTCCCACGGGGGATGCCGCCAACACCCAGTGCGTAATCAAGGGTAATGGCACCGGTGGGAATCACATCCACCTTTTCATGAACATAATCACCCAAGCGCATAATGGCGCCCTTGCCGAACTCTCTTTCAATATTTTTGATGGCTTCTTTCAGTTCACCTTTTAGTTTCTCTTCCATATTACCCTCCCTCATCCCTTATCCGGCTGGCGCCTTATTTCAATTAAGAGACCACCAGACTTATACCTTTAACAAGAATGTCTCTCTTGGATAATAAATGGCCCTTTCCGGAAAGAGTTTTGATTCCATCAATAGAAAACGGTCAACAAAAAAAGAACCGAAATCTCTATCCTGAAAAAGTTTAAGTGCTTCTTTCACCCTTAAAGGAATTCTCCCTTTTATCCTGGCCAGCGTCAGGTGTGGCACAAAAGGGTGGGCGTCCTGGTGAAAGAAACCGACCTCTTTCAGGGCCAAAGAAAGGCTTGCAGCAAGCGTTTTGAGTTCTTCTTTTCCTTTTTCTACCCCAGCCCAGAAGATTCTTGGCCTTTCTTGATCTGGAAAAAAACCAGTTCCCAAAACCTGAATGGTAAAAGGAGGATGCTTTGACGCAACCGCTTGGCCAGCGTCCCTTATGCTCTTTAACCTTTCTTCTTTCACCTCTCCTAAAAAATAGAGGGTGAAGTGCTGATTTTCTGAAGGAACCCAACGCAGGGATGAATCATTCTCTACTTTTTCCCTTATTCCTTCGCTTGCCTTTCGGGAAATCTCTTGGGGTATCGGAATAGCAAAAAAGAGGCGCATCGCCTTACTTTTTAAGCCAGGCCATCATCTCCCGTAGTTTCTTTCCTACAATCTCTATCGGATGCGATTGGTCTTTCTTGCCCAGAGCAGAATAGACGGGCCGGCCAACCTTATTCTCTAATATCCACTCCCGGGCAAATTCGCCGGTTTGAATCTCTTTCAAAATCCGCTTCATCTCTTCTTTGACCCGGTGGTCAATGACCCGTGGGCCACGGGTGAGGTCACCATATTCGGCTGTATCACTCACGCCTTTCCGCATACCGGTGATGCCTTTTTCGTTGATGAGGTCAACAATCAGCTTCAATTCATGGCAGGTTTCGTAATAAGCAATCTCCGGTTGATAACCGGCTTCTACCAGGGTTTCAAAACCGGCTTTGATTAAGGCGGTCACCCCTCCGCAAAGGACGGTCTGTTCGCCAAAAAGGTCGGTCTCTGTCTCTTCTTGAAAGGTCGTTTCAATTACCCCGGCTCTACTTCCGCCAATTGCTTTGGTGTAGGCCAACGCTATCTTGAGGGCTGAACCGGTAAATTCCTGCTCTACCGCTACCAGACAGGGCACCCCCTTCCCTTCCAGGAACATCTCCCGAACCAATCCGCCCGGTCCTTTTGGCGCCACCATAAAAAGATCTATGTTCTTAGGCGGTACAATCTGGTGAAAGACGATAGAAAAACCATGCGCAAATCCCAAGGCCTTCCCTTCTTTTAACCCGGGAAGGATTTCCGAGCGGTAAACCTCCTGCTGAAGGTTATCTTGAACCAGCATCATAATAATATCAGCGGAGGCAGCCGCTTCCTTAGCCGAAACAGGTTTAAACCCATCCTGGAGGGCTTTTGCATAGTTGGCAGTTTCAGGCAATTCTGCGACAACCACGTCAATTTGGGAATCACGCAGGTTGAGGCTATGCGCCCTGCCCTGAATTCCGTAGCCTATGATCGCCACTTTTTTGTTTTGCAAAACGGTTAAATCGGCGTCGGCATCATAATAGATTTTCGCCATCTTTCCCCTCCCTATTCTCTGCTGAGAGCAACCTTACCGGTCCTTACCATCTCTTTGATTCCGTATGGCTTTAAAGTTTTGATAAACTCATCAATCTTGCTGGTTTTTCCGATCAATTCCACTGTCAGGTACCGGCGGGTAATAAGCACCACCTTTCCCTGAAAAAGTTTTAAAACCTGAAGAATTTCCGAACGTTTTCTGGTATCATTGGGAATCTTTGCCAGGAGAAGTTCTCTCTCCAAAATATCTTTGTGAAAGAAATCGGTCACTTTGATCACGCCAATAAGTTTGTTGAGTTGTTTTGTTATCTGCTCAATGATGCGCTCATCCCCAGAAACGGTGAGTATCAGACGGCTTTTCGTCTGGTCTTCTGTGGGCGCCACCACTAAACTGTTGATATTGTAACCACGAGCCGAAAAGAGTCCAGCAATCCGAGCAAGCATACCAAAACGGTTTTCTACCGTCAGACTGATAACATGCAATTCTTCCATAACCTTTTAAGCCAGGCCATCCAACATTTCATTCAGGGAGGCACCCGCTGGCACCATCGGAAAGACATTTTCCTCCTGCTCAATCCGAAAGTCAATTACAAAAGGAAGTTTTTCTTCGGCAAGCGCCTCTTTTAGCGCCGGCTCCACCTCCTCCGGTTTGGTTACCCGACGACCCCGGGCCCCAAATGCTTCTGCAATCCGGGCAAAGTCTGGGCAGGAACCCAGATAGGTACCAGAGTACCGTTTACCATAAAAAAGTTCCTGCCACTGTCGCACCATACCTAAGTAACAATTGTTAAGAACCACCACTTTTACCGGAATCCGATTGATAACCGCTGTAGTCAGTTCCTGAATATTCATCTGAAAACTGCCGTCACCGGCAATGTCAAAGACTATTTTGTCCGGACAGCCGATTTTGGCTCCGATGGCTGCCGGAAAACCAAAACCCATTGTTCCCAGGCCTCCCGAAGAAATAAAAGAGTTGGGGTACTCAAAACGGTAGAATTGGGCTGTCCACATCTGGTGCTGACCCACTTCAGTGGCTATCACCGCCTTCCCTTCCGTTAAACGATTTATCTCTTCAATAACAAACTGCGGATGCAGTTTCTGGTCATCCTTAGGATAAGTAAGGGGAAATTGTTTCTTCCAGGATCTTATCTTTTCGCGCCATTCCTGACAATCTGGCGGAACTACCAAGGGAATCAGTTGCCTTAACACCGCTTTTACATCTCCCACAATGGGGATGTCTACCCGCACCGTCTTACCGATGGACGCAGGGTCAATATCTATATGGATAAATTTTGTATTGCGAATAAAGGTTTCCAGTTTTCCGGTAACCCGGTCGTCAAAACGGGCGCCAATGGCAATAATCAAATCTGACTCCATCATACTCAGGTTTGCGTACTTTGGTCCGTGCATACCTGGCATACCAACGAAGAGCGGGTCGCTGGCTGGAAAAGCACCTAAACCCATTAAAGTAAGCACCACCGGAATACCAGAGCGGCGTACAAATTCAGTCAGTTCTTGCCACGCACCGCTTCGTATTACTCCTCCACCCGCATAGATTAAAGGCCTCTTAGCATCAGCAATCAAATTGGCTGCTCTTTTTATCTGAGGAAGATGCCCCTCTATTTTGGGTTTGTAGGTTGGGACCTCAATCTTTTCTGGATAAACAAATCCTGCCTCTGCTCTTTGGACATCGCTGGGCAGGTCAATCAGCACCGGTCCGGGTCGTCCGGAGGAGGCAATGTAAAATGCTTCCCGGACTATTTCGGCAAGTTCCCTAACATCCTTCACCAGATAGTTATTCTTAGTCACTGGTCTGGTAATTCCTGTTGTATCCGCTTCCTGGAAGGCGTCGTTTCCTATCATGTGCGTGGGAACCTGTCCAGTAATGGCAACTATGGGGATAGAATCCATATAAGCGGTAGCCAGCCCGGTAACGAGATTGGTAGCACCAGGACCACTGGTGGCAACGCAGACACCAGTCTTTCCAGTGGCACGGGCATAACCATCAGCCATATGAGCCGCTGCCTGTTCGTGCCGGGTAAGAATAAACTTTATCTCCTTCTGGTGGTACAGGGCATCAAAAAAGGGGATGATTTGACCACCAGGTATTCCAAAAAGATAATTGACCTTTTCCTTTTTTAATGCTTCTACCAGAATCTCTGCGCCTTTCATCTTTTTTTATTATAAAAAACGGGGGTCGGTAATCTCTCCCGAAACCGCACTGGCTGCTACTGTTGCCGGAGAGGCAAGATAGATCTCTGCACCAGGATTACCCATCCTGCCTAAAAAATTCCGGTTAGCACTAGAAATCACCACCTCACCATCAGCCGGAATACCATCGTGGGTACCCACACATGGTCCGCACCCTGGTGTAACCAGAATAGCACCGACGGATATTAACTGCTGAATGATACCAGTTTTTATACCCTCTAATAGGACTTGCCGACTGCCCGGGGCAATTATCAACCGGCAATCGGGATGAACCTTCCTCTTGCCAATTATCTGCGCCGCCACCTGAAAATCTTCCAGCCTTCCGTTGGTACAGGTTCCTAATAAAGCTTGGTTAATCTTAATCCCAGCTTTTTCCGTTACAGGAAAAATATTATCTACTTTGTGGGGAGCGGCTATCAAAGGCGAAAGTTCAGAAAGGTCAAAAGCGAGGGTTGGGCACTCCGCATCTGAGTCTGAAGAGACCGGTTTACATTCCTCTTTGCTCACCTTATGCCGCGCCAGCCAGTCAAAGGTCTTTTCGTCTGCTCCTAGTATACAGGCTTTGGCACCAGCCTCCACTGCCAGATTGGCAATGGTAAAACGGCTCTCTACAGAAAGGCTGTCCACTACCGGCCCAAAAGGTTCCAGGCACTTATAATTGGCTCCACTGGCGGTCAATTTTCCCACAATAAATAGGGCTACGTCTTTAGCGTAAGTACCTTTTGGTAGTCTCCCAGAAAGATTAAGCCGGATAGTTTCTGGAACCTTAAACCATAAACGACCGCTGATTAAACTGGCAGCCAGGTCGGTAGAACCCACCCCGGTAGCGAAAGCGTTTAACGCTCCATTGGTTGGAGTGTGACTGTCCGCGCCGATAATCAACCCTCCGCATTTCACAAACCCCTCTTCAGCAACAAGAATGTGGCACACACCACTACCACCTTCATAAAGTTTGATTCCATGTTGTTGTGAAAACTTTCTCATCATCTTGTGGAGGTTTGCCACCCCTGCATTGGGACTGGGGGCGTTATGGTCTATAAAAAAAGCAACTCTCTCCGGAAAGGCCACCTTTGTCCCACCCATCCTTTCAAATGCCTCAATAGCCAGGGGGGCAGTTCCATCTTGGGCAAAAAGAAAGTCTACCTCTGCCAGGCATATTTCTCCTGCTCGGACTTCTCTTCCGCTCTTGGCGCTCAGTATCTTTTCCGCAATGGTCTGTCCCATATCCTCAAATGGTCATAGTCATCAAAAGGGCAGCTTCATCCGGATGGTCAGCAATAAACCGAAGTTCATCTTCTACCAGTGGTTTCTGGGTGTGGACGTTCGCATATCTTACCAGGTCCAGAATACGCTTGGCTTCCTCTTCGCTTTTAAACTCAATCTCCAATTTACCATAAACGTTCCGGAAGCCTTTAATTCCGCTGTATTCACCCACGGTTATCATCCGGCCGGTCTCAATTATTTCCGGTTCTCCCCGGCCCAACTCTTCGTAATGGTAAAGTTCATAGTTTCGGGAATCTTTTAAGGCGCCATCAACATGGATACCCGATTCATGCGCAAAAGCGTTGGCGCCAACCCCTACCTGATTAATGGGGATGGGAACCCCGAAAGCATAGGAAGCGTACTTGGCCAGTTTCCAGGAGACTTTAAGGTCCACCGCTTTATCCAGTTCATACTTTTCTGCCAACCCTGCCCCTTTCTTAAGAGCAAGAATGACAGATACCAAGTCAGCGTTTCCGCAACGCTCACCCATTCCGTTAACAGTGGTATTGATGTAAGCATCAAAACCGCAATCAATCGCTGCCTTTGCCCCCGCGATACTGTTAGCAACAGCCATCCCCAAATCATTATGGCAGTGGAGTTCTATAGGAAGTTTGATCTTCTCCACCAGATAAGCAATTCGGTCGTAAATGGTAAAGGGAGTATCATAACCGAGGGTGTCACAATACCGCAGCCGGTCAGCACCATTTTCCTTTGCTGCCACTCCAAATTCAACCAGATAATTAAGGTCGGTCCGGGAGGCATCTTCGGCGTTAACTCCTATGGTCTTTATACCGTTTGTTTTAGCGGTTTTGAGGGCTTCCACCATCCTGTCAATCACATCTTTCCGGGTAACCTTCCCCAAAAACTTCCCCTGAATCATCTGGTCAGAGGTAGAAATGGAAATGTTTATATGTTGAATTGGAACATTTTTTAACGCCTCTTCTACATCTTCCTTAATGGCACGCATCCAACCGGAAAGGACTATCGGAGCAAGAACCCCCTTTTTCGCCAGCAGAAGGTTTGCTTTCAGATAGTTAATTTCATGTTTGGTCACCGGAAACCCCATTTCACTCTGGTAAATTCCCATCTTATTGAGCAAGATGTTGATTATGGTCTTCTGGAGTTTTGCCAATCCCAACCGTGAGGTCTGAACCCCATCCCGATTGGTAACATCAATTATGTAGACCTTTGCCATCTCGCACCTCCGGAAATAAAAGTGAAACCTTTTTGTCGATAAAGGTTCATTGGAAAAACTTTAATCTATACTTTGAATACTGGTTAAATTTTGATAAGGTGCTGGCCAAAATAGGGGTGTTCGGAAGAAGGGTAAACCTTCATCTTTTTAAACAATCTTTCTGCTAGACGGTTTTTGGGTAGCATTCCTCTGACCGCAATCTCAATGACCTTTTCCGGCTTCTTTGCCAGTAGGTTTTTAAGCGCAATCTCTTTCAATCCACCCAGATAACCGGAATGTTTTCGGTAAATCTTATCCTCCAGTTTTTTGCCGCTTACCTTCACCT
>CAZPLE010000064.1:0-5993 GCA_964587375.1 uncultured bacterium | reverse complement strand
TCCACACACCGTCCGCATTTCAGGCAGGGTCCGTATTCAAAGTCGCGAATCTCTTCTCGGGAGAGAACCGTAAGACCGGATGCACCCTTCACCAGAGGAAAGTCCAGAGATGGCAGCGGAACACCCATCATCGGCCCTCCCAGAACTACTGCAACCTCATCTGAGGTAAGACCGCCGCAATCCTTAACCACCTCAGCAAGAGGGGTTCCAATGCGCACCAAAAGGTTTGACGGCTTTGCGACCTGGCCACTTACGGTAATTACCCTTTCGTAGAGTGGTTTACCGTCACAGACCGCCTCTTTAACGGCTACAGCGGTGCCGACGTTGGAGACCACACTTCCCACATCCATCGGAAGGCCTCCAGAAGGAACCTCTCTGCCTAAAAGGACATAGATAAGGTTCTTTTCGGCGCCTTGAGGATACTTGCTTTTTAAGGCAACGACCTTACTCTCAAGCCCTTTGGCGTCATTACTTTTCATCAGGGCTTCATTAATTTTAATAATGGCATCTGGTTTGTTATCCTCAATGCCAAAATAGAAGCTTCTGACACCCAGAATCTTGGCTAAGATCAGGGACCCCTCAACTATCTCTGCCGGCTTCTCCACCATTAGGCGGTGGTCAGCAGAAAGGCATGGTTCGCACTCACAACCGTTGATGATTAAAGTATCGACTGGTTTTGGCGCAGAGAGCTTCACTTCGGTTGGAAAGGCTGCTCCGCCCAGACCCACGATCCCTGCCTCTCGCACCCGTTCCCTCAAAACCTCCGGTGCGCTTCTGTGCCAGTCCAGAGCAGGTAAATAAGAAAACTCTTCCTCCTCTTCTCTCTCAATCACCACTGAATCTACCCAGGATCCCAAAGGATGTGGTCTGGGTTCAACAGCGATGACCTTTCCCGTGACGGAACTATGCACCGAAGCGGAGATAAAGGCGCTCTTTTCACCTATCTTCTCTCCGGTCTTTACCCGGTCTCCAGGTTTTACCAGGGGTGATGCCGGAGCACCGGTATGCTGAGAAAGAGGAATGACCACTTCCCAAGGAAAGGAAGCCTTTACGATAGGCAACGTTGCGGTCTCTTTTCGTTCCGGAGGCCTAACGCCGCCGGGAAAGGTCTTCCTACGGATAAACATTTAGGGTAATCCTTTCAGCCTCTCTCCGGCAGAAAACCAGGCGTCAGAATCCTCTGGCTGGTAAGTGGTTAAAGGGAAGGAATTATGAATTATCTCCCGGATCTCCTGCCAGGAACCCAGTGCGCCGGTTGCCAGTGCCTGGGTGAGGATATTTCCCGCCGCAGTTGCCTCCACCGGCCCGGCAATGACCGGAATTCCGCAGGCATTGGCGGCAAACTGATTAAGCAGTCGATTCTGTGAACCCCCACCCATTATGTAAAGAACCTCTATCTTACCCCTTTCGGGAATAACCCGATTGAGGTCGTTTAGAACCTTACGGTAAGAGAGAGCAAGGCTCTCTAAGATTACGCGCACAAACTCACCTTTCTTTTCCGGTTTTCGCTGACCGGTCTTTTCACAATACGTGGCGATGGCTGCCACCATATCTTTGGGTGCCAAGAAAGAGGGATCGTTAACATCTATCACCGCCAAGAATGGGGGTGCTTTCTCTGCCATCTCCACCAGGGTTGGATAAGAAAGGCTTTCGCCTTCCCTTTCCCATTGACGACGGCATTCTTGAAGAATCCACAGACCAGTGATATTTTTGAGGAAACGAATGGTATTTCCTACACCACCTTCATTGGTGAATCCGGCTTCCCGCGCCGCATCGTTAATCAGAGGCTTTACCAGTTCGGCACCGAAAAGAGACCATGTTCCGGAGGAGAGATAAGCAAAATTTTCACCTTTCCTTGCTGGGCAGGCAGCAACTGCAGCAGCGGTATCGTGGCTTGCTCCAGCAATCACCGAAACTCTAAAAAGCCCGGTCTCTTCAGCCACTGCGGGGTTTAATTTACCGATAATGGTTGCTGGTTGGCAAATCTGAGGCATAATATGAAAGGGGAGGGAAAGTCTTTCAAAGATAGGCTTCGCCCAGGTGTGAGAAACAGGATTAAAAAGCTGGGATGTGGTGGCCAACGTAAATTCTTGCGCCTTCTCTCCGGAAAGGAAGAAGTTAAAAAGGTCAGCAATCATCAGAAAGGTTTTGCTTGCCGATAATAAGGGAGAATCATCCAGAACCATGGAATAGAGTTGAAAGATGGTATTGATGGACATAAACTGAATCCCGGTCTGCTGATAAATCTCCTGAAAGGAGATCTTCTGGAACGCCTTCTCCGCCACACCGTCGGTCCGGTGGTCCCGGTAGTGGTAAGGGTTGGAGACCAGACAGTCATTCCGGTCCAAGAGTCCATAATCAACCCCCCAGGAATCGCAACTTATGCCCACAAGGTTGGTACCATATTTCTGGCGGTAAATGGAAAGTCCGTTCTTTATCTCGGAGAACTGGTAAAGAATATCCCAATGCAAACCGTCCGGAAGAAGGACAGACCGACTGCTAAACCGATGAATAATTTCCAGTTCTAAGCGGCCACCTTTTAAGCTCCCCCTCACGGCCCGACCGCTTTCAGCGCCAAGATCAAATGCCAAATAGTCCATTTCCAGGATAGATAATTTTTGGAAATTTAACTTTTTAATTATACCACATTATCTATCCTAAAATACCTGGAGCAACCTTCCAGGAAAATGGTAAAATATAACTTCCGCCACCTTAGCTCAGCGGTAGAGCAGGGCATTCGTAATGCTCAGGTCCGCGGTTCAAATCCGCGAGGTGGCTCTGGAAACCCACTTGGAATCATAACTTCCTTTCTTTCCATTTACCCTGGATAAAGATGGAAAACATAAGAAGGCCGCTGATGAAATTTCCTAAGGCGGTTGCCAACCAGAGTCCGGTCTCTCTCATCGGTGTCCTGAGAGCCAAAAAATAGGCCAAAGGAATCTGGATAAGATAGAGGGAAATGGCTGTTACCATCATCGGTGAAACAGTATCCCCCACCCCCTGCAAAGCCCGAGAAAGGACTACTCCAGTGGAGAGAAACAGCGCTCCAGCAGACATATAGCGGAAATAAGTTACTGCTATTGCCACAAATTGCACATTGGGGTTAAAGACTCTGGCAATCGGGGTGGCAAAAAGGGAAATGACCAAGCCGCAAAAGATAAGGAAGAATAGATAATAGCGAACCGCTGTCCAGGCACTCTTCTCAGCTTTACCTGAATTATCAGCACCTAAATTCTGCCCCATTAGGGTTGCGGCAGCACCTCCGAACCCAAAACCAGGCAATAAAAAGAGGCTGTAAATTCTACCGCCGACGCCATATGCAGCCAGGACGACGCTTCCAAATAGAGCAGCTACTTTGACCAGCACTGTCGCCGAGAAACTACGCAAAACCATCTGAATAGAACTGGGAAAGCCTATTCTTATGATGGTGGCCATCGTCCTTCTCTCCAGCCTTAAGCCAACCCCTTTAATCTGAAGAGCGTCTCTTCCCCGATAGAGAAGAACCAAAAGTAGGAGACTGCCGATAGTCCGGGAGAAAACGGTGGCGATAGCGGCTCCAACCACCTCCAAGCGGGGAAACCCCAACCATCCGAAAATGAGAAGGGGGTCAAGGATGATATTAAGAATAACCGACAATCCGTTTATTTTCATCGGAGTCAAGGTGTCTCCAGCTCCCTGAAAGGCGGAACTACCTAAAAAAGTCCAGTACATGGTAAAGATCCCAGCGAAGAGGATTCTCAGATATGCGGTAGCCATTTTCAGAACTGTGTCTTGCGCACCCAAAATACGGAGAAGGTAGGGTGAGAAGAGATACCCCACTATCCCTATTGCCAGGGAAAAAAAGATACCCAGAAAGAGCGACTGGACAACAACCCTGTCTGCCCTCAGGTAGTCCTGCTCCCCAAATGCCCGAGCCACCAAGGCGGTCGTACCCACTCCCAGCCCCATTCCAATAGTACTCAGCAAAAATATAACCACGCCTGCCAGAGCCACCGCAGCCAGTGCTTCCGAACCAAGCCGGCCGACAAAGAACGCATCGGTCAGTTCTAAGAAGATGGAAAGGCTACCGGCTGCTATCAAGGGCATCGCCAGTGACAAAACCGCCCTTCCAATCTTTTTCTGGAGAAGGCCATTATTCGAGAAATGAGAACGAAAGCGGTTTTCAGCCATTTTCTTCATTACATAGCCTATCCGCCACCTTATAGACTGGTCCGGCGCCGATGGTGAGAACCACGTCCCCAAACCCAATCTCCTTCTTAAGGTAGGCAACCACCTCTTCAAAGGTAGGCAAAAAATATGCTTTTTTCCCAATCTGTCTTAGTCTGGCTACCAGGTCTTTTCCAGAGACGCTGCGCCGGCTGGCTTCGCTGTCCCGCACAAAATATATCTCTGGAACGAGAACCTCCTCGGCCAGGGTAAAGGAAGAGGCGAAATCATCAAGAAAGAATCGGGTCCGGCTGTATTGATGAGGTTGAAAGATGGTTATGAGGCGGCCATTAGGATAGAACTGGCGGACTGCGGAAAGGGTAGCCACTATCTCGGAAGGATGGTGGCCATAATCATCAAGCACAACTGCTCCCTGAAAGGAGCCTTTCAGCTCTAACCGGCGCCGGACACCGGGAAAAACTCGTAGACTCTCCGCCACCTTTTTCGCCTCAATCCCTAAGCGGTGACAGAGAGCAAAGGCTCCTAAACTGTTGAGAACGTTGTGTTGACCCGGAATCTTCAAGGAGACTTCGGCTATGGGTCGGCCAACAAAATATACCTCAAAAGAGGTGGTCTTTAAATCCAATTTGATCTTCTTTGCCTGATAATCGCTCTCAGAAAACCCATAGGTAAAAAAACGGCGGTTAAGATGGGAAGCAACCTTCATAACCCTTTTGTCTTCTCGGCAGAGAACCGCAAAACCGTCTGGCGGCAAAAGAGTTAGGAATTCCAGAAATGCCTCTTCAATTTCGGTAATGTCACGATAATAATCAAGGTGGTCCTCCTCAATGTTGGTAACCAGTACCGTTCTTGGCCGTAAGGCAAGAAAATTTCTTCGGTACTCACAGGCTTCTGCTACCAGAAAATCTCCTTTCCCAGCCCCGGAATTTCCTCCCAGAGAAGGAACCTCTCCACCAATCACAAAACCGGGGTCGTAACCTGCCTGTTTCAAAATAGAGGCAATCATGGCGCTGGTGGTCGTTTTGCCGTGAGTACCAGCAATCGCTACCCCAAAACGCCGTTCCATTAAAGAACCCAAGGCTTGACTGTAAGTAAGTACCGGCAGAGTCCGTTTTCGCGCCGTTATTAGTTCTGGGTTATCCGGAGGAATTGCGGCGGAAGCAACTACCGCCTGTACCCGGTCAGAAATGTTTTCTGGCCGGTGGCCCAAAAAGATTGTAGCGCCCAACCTCTTTAGTTCTCCAAGGAGAGGGGTTTCTTCTACATCAGAGCCACTAACCTCTTTTCCTTTCGCAAGAAGGATCCGTGCCACTCCACTGGTGCCGATGCCACCAATACCCACAAAGTGTACCGACCTTAAATCTTCAATCCTCATTTAGGTTATATTTTAACCTCAGAACCCAGAAAGTTCACAAAAGGCTAATGACAGATGCTGGTAAACTGGCAGTTATGACAGGAATCTGTGTCAGGAATAAAATCTTGTTGGGGATCGGTAATTTCAGAAAGGATAAACGAAGCAGCAGCCAGGCACCTTTCCAGTATCTCTTCTTCCTGGGGAAGGAATTTCTCTTCGGGAAAAGTCTCCAGGGTAGCGGTTCTTAAGTAGTAAAGAGCGGCTACCGTTCCAGAGGTTTGATATTCCTGGTTGGTAAACTTTACGTAAAGGGGCAGCTGGAAAGAGCCGATGGCATTTTTTATAGAAATCCGATTCCATTCCAACACTGCCAGTCTTTCCGGAGAAGGAAACTTCTGTTCGCCGCCGGTCTTATAATCGATCACCAGAAGGTTTCCTTCTGGCCGGCGCTCAATCCGGTCGACCTTATAAC
>CAZPLE010000063.1:0-7694 GCA_964587375.1 uncultured bacterium | reverse complement strand
GGGTAGGAGAGGGCTGGGAAGTGGTCTCTGAACCCCAAAGTGCAGACCTCCTCTTTTTGAATACCTGTGCCTTTCTTACCGAAGCGGTGGCGGAATCAAAAAGTTTTCTGAAGGAATTGGTTTTGCTCAAAGAACAGTTTCCCACCAAGAAGATTTATCTGGCAGGCTGTCTGGTCAGCAGGTTTGGTAAAGAGATTCTTAATGAATTCCCTAAGGTAGACCGTCTCATCTTTCCCGGTGAAGTTGCCGACCTGCCCAACCGTTTTTTGTGCACACCGCCCCATTACGCCTATCTCAAGATTGCCGAAGGGTGCGACAATCGTTGTTCTTATTGCTTAATTCCTTCTTTGCGGGGAGGGTTACGCAGTTACCCGATGGAGAGGTTGGTTGCGGAGGCGGCAGCCCTGGCTGCTGGTGGCGTAAAAGAGTTGAATATTGTGGCTCAAGATACCACCGCCTACGGCGTTGATCTCTACGGAAAGCCACTGCTGGCAGAATTGCTAAGAGAGATATGCCGGATTGATGGTCTGCACTGGGTAAGGCTTCTGTATACTTACCCTACCGGATATCAACCCAGTTTAATAAAAGTTCTGGAGAAAGAAGAAAAGATCTGCCATTATCTGGATATACCCCTACAGCATGCCTCCGATCAGATACTTTCCGCAATGGGCAGAAGAGGAAGGTTGAAAGACTACCGTTCTTTAATCAAAACCCTGCGTTTAGCCATTCCGAACATTGCTCTGCGTACCACGTTTATCGTGGGTTTTCCCGGAGAAAAAGAAGAGGACTTTAAAATCCTTCTGGATTTTGTAGAAGAAGCACGGTTTGAGAAATTGGGTATCTTTGCCTATTCACCAGAACCAGGGACAAGGGCGGCCAGTCTCTCCGCTCAGGTTCCGGAGCCTTTAAAGGAAGAGCGAATAGCAAGGTTGCGGAAAGTCCAGGAGAAGATTGTGAGACAACGGTTGGAGAGATTCGTCCAGCAGGAGTTGGAGGTCTTGGTGGAAGGTTTAGACCCTGATAATCCAGAGAGATCCTACGGAAGAACAGAATATGACGCTCCGGAAGTGGATGGCTTTATATACCTTGACCGCCGGGTAAAAAGTGGTCGCTTTGTCAGGGTGAAGGTTCTTTCTCTCTCAAATTTTGACCTTTGCGGAAAGGTTTTATAGCGGTGTAATTTTTTACTTTTTCTCCAGAAGGCCAGAAGCCTTTTCCTGATAAAGTTTGGAAGCATCTGCAGATTCCGGAGTGATGCGTGGTGCGATAAATACCAAGAGTTCAACCTTCTTGGGTTCTTTTACAGTCCGTTTGAAGAGATGCCCCAGCACCGGAATGTCACCCAAGAGAGGTATCTTATATATGGTATCGCGGTCTTCATTGCTGATGAGACCACCGATAACGACCACTTGACCATTTTTGACCGTGACATTGGTATCAACCTCTCGGGTGTTAATCCTCTTGAACCTTACACCGGTGCTTCCCACCACATCTTCACCCAGAGAACTCACCTCAGGATGGATCACCATATTGATTTCATCCTTTCCAATTACCTTAGGGATTACCCGCAAACTGACGCCAATGGGTTCATAATGGTCAAGGGTTTCGGTGGTGATGGGTGCGGTAGCAGTCGCTGTAACATCGGTCTTGATAATGGGATATCGTTCTCCAACCAGGATAGTTGCTTCCTGACCCTCCTGCGTCATTATTCTGGGGCTGGAAAGGATATTGGCTTTTTTATCCTGTTCCAGCGCATGTATTTTGGCAGCAAACGGAGCCAGAGGGTTGCCTGAGGTATCCAGGTTATACTCAAATCCAAAACCGGTAAAGCCTGGAGAAGGAGTGGTGACGGTTCCAGGAACAAAACCATATTTAATCTTGTTGACATCGTAGTCATCAACGTGCCATTCTATTCCGATATCCTTTACCGCTTGAGTATTAACCTCTACAATCATCGCCTCAATCAATATCTGAGGGGGCTTAACATCAAGTTCCTTGACTATCTTTAAGACCCTATTGATGACTGCGGGAAAGTCTGTCAGAATTAAGGTTCTGGGCAATTCTTCCTTGCTACTCTTTGTTCTCACCTTTTTTCCTATCTCCTTTTCCGAAGTGGAAACACCACTCATCTCCCAGCCTCCTACCAGAAGGTTAACCAGAACCTCTACACTGCCGGCTGGGGAGAGTTGAGGGGTGATTATTCTCTTAATCTCCTCAGCATTGGCATAGTTAAGGGTTATTATTTCGGTGCTTAAAACTCCAGCTGCGGTGAGGTACGGTCGGGAATAGAGGTTCTCCCAAGTGGTGACCCAGTAGAAATTGCCTACCTTTTCGTAAGCAAAGCCGTTGAGTTCCAAGATCGCTTTTAGTGCTTCTCCGACCGTAATATTGGAAAAGGAGATAGTTACTGTACCAACCACCTCTTTGCCAGCAACGATATTCAGACCATATTCCTGTGAAAAGAGACGCAAAACATCATTGATATCAGCATTCTTGAGGTCTAATGTGCCTATTGTCCGGTTGAGAGCGTCCTCAGCCATTACCTTGTGTTCTGAAATAATGGAGAGGAGTCTCTTTGCCGGCTCATAGTCAGGGTTTAGCACCAGGGAGTTTTTCAGTTCCGTTATCGCGGCAGAGTCTTCGCCTTTGAGGTAGTACTTAAGGCCATTTTGGAAGTGCGTTTCTTCCGGCGGTACTTCGCCGAAGAGAAGAGGTGCGGTCAAAAAGAAGATAAAGAAGAAAAGAACTAAAATTTTGGTCTTTTTGAAAAAAGGCATAAATTCCCCCTTTATTATCTTGCCAGGGTAAGAATCTCTTCCTCCTGGCCTTTCCTTAAAACAACCCTTCCTTTTTCTATGGTTACAATCTTTTTCCCAGCTATCGTATCGCCGATTCTGACAATCTTTTCATCAATTATGGCGGCTTTCTTTCCTTCGTCAAGAAGAATACCGGTAAGGTGGAGCGGCTCTTCTTTTATGATTAGCGAAAAAGGGCCGGTCTTGCCTCTTGTGGCAACATAGCTTGCTGGCTCCATAGGGTTTCTCTTTATCGGGCGGTAATAATCTTCGGAAGAACCTTTAAGGAAAGACAACTTCTGAAGGATATCTGCTGTCTCTTTCCAGAACTCCTTTTTATCTGTAATCTCTTCTTCGACTTTCTCCTTCTCCTTGAATGCTTTGACCGTTATTTCTCCTTCTCCTTCTTTGCTACTGGCGGATATCTCTTCTTTTAACCCACTTTCTTCCCCTTCGGATTTACTCTTTGCTATCTTAGGAGAGGGCTTTCTTTCCGAAAGGTTGAGACTCACCAGCAGCAGACCAATGGCTATCACAACCATCACCAGCAGAAAGACCATTCTTTTATTCATTTTGATTATAAACTTTTCCTTTTCAGGGTAGCGATACCAATTTCAGCCTGAAGGTGATTTTCCTCATTCTTGAGGTTAATTTTGGTAACCCGGAAGGCCAGATGGTCTGTCTCCAATAAGTGGATAAAATCTACTATCTGACGGTAATCGCCGGAAAGGGTCATCCCCACCAGGAGAACCTGAAGAAGTTCTCCTTTGCCGGTTTCCTCAACCGGGTTTACCAAGAGGATTCTTATCCGCGCCTTGCCAGCAAGTTCAAAGATTTTGGTAAGAACAAAATTGTCTGATGGCAAAACTTTTTTGCTCAATCTTTCGTAAGTCGTTTCCAATTCTCTCCGCAGAGAAAGCGCCTTTTCTGTTTCTTCCTCTTTGCCAGCAACGCCCTCTCCTGATTGGATTTTGGCTTTCAGTTCTTTTATCTTCAGATTCTGGGGAAGGATAAATATCCCAGAGAGTGTGACGATTAAAACAACGTAGACCACACCGGCAATCAGAGCCCACCGTAAAGGTATCTTCTTCATCCTTCAGTTTTGCTTACCAATCGGAAATTGATAATCCCGTTGCTTTCCCTGATTTCCTCAACCTTCAAAGGCGAAGCTCCTTTCAGAAAGAGAGGGTTTTTGTTCAATCTTTCCAGAAATTGAGCCAGGAGAGAAAGTGTCTGGTTTCCAGCCTGTCCCTGTCCTTCTAAAAAGAGCCCTTTTTCTTCAAAGTTGATACTGGTAAAAAAGAGAGAGGCTGGAGTGAGTTCAGACAGAATGACCATTCGAGAAGAAAGGAGTGGATACTTCTCCGCCAGAAGTTCAGCAATCTCTTTTAACTCTTTTTGATGCCAAATCTCTTCCGGCAGAGGAGTGAGGATCTTTTCTATCTCGGCCAACTGAGCCTTCTTTTGATTCTCCAGACGGGTAGAATAGTTGGCGATAATCGCCTTGTTAACAGAAGAGATAATAAGAAGCATCAGTATGGAGAAGAAAAGAATGGGAAGAAAAATACCCAGGAAGAAGAGGATTCTTTCCCTCTTTTGGACCGGCAGGAGATACCTTCTTTTAATAAGGTTTATTTCAATCATAAGTTTTCTTAAAATTCTTTAGTCTGAAAGACAGGTTCCCTTTCCAGTGATAAGCCTGCGACCAAGGCAAAAAAGGCAGCCTCTCCTTGCCGTTGGTGGTCAGGAAGGCCAGCGCTTCTCAAAGGGTTCCAGGAGAAGAGCGGGATGCCAAGCCTTTCCGCAATAAATTCCGGCAAAAAGGGTATTTGACTCCCTCCACCGACCAGCGATAATTTCTTCACCCGAAAGTATATGGTCGCCAGGTAAGTAACGGTCTTTTCCAATTCCTCCAGAAGGAAAGAAGAAGCCTTTTCAATATATGGTTGAAGGTTGATCATAGAATACTTTCTTTTCTCAAAGATGTCAAAGACCGACTGAGTATCAAAATTTGTGGTGCTGGTAATCTCTTTCACTATCCGTTCAATGCCCCAGAAGACCTCCCGGACGAAGAGCACATTCTCTCTTTCTACCACGGCAATGTTGCTGGTGCGGTGTCCGATGTTGAGAACCAGGGTTCCCTTCTCAGGTTTCTCGCTGGCGAGAAAAGCGTTTCCTAAGGCAAGGCTATCCAGCGTTATACCTGCGGGACGCAAGCCTGCCTCCTGGACAAAGGAAATCCGCTGGTCAGTAAGGACTTTCGGAACAGAGACAAAGAGGACTTTCTTTTCCCTTCCCTGGCGCATCACAAAGAAGTCACTATCCATCTCCTCCAGACTTTCGCCAAGAATCTGTTCGGCTTCAATCCTGACCGCGGAAGGCAGTTCCTTTTTAGGGACTTCCGGTAGCGGCAAATACTGGATATTTACTTCTGGTCCGGAGAGAGAAGTAAAAGTGGGTTTCTTCCAGAGGTTGTGTTTTTCCACCCACTCTTTCAGCAGGGTGATGAGACTTTCTGGGGAAGCAGGCCGCCGGGCAAACTCTACCGCTTTCAACCCCTCTCTATTTTTTACCACACCAAGTTTAAGATAAGAAGTTCCAATATCCAGAGCCACTGCATCCCCGCCAGAACCCTTTTGGAAGAAGGACACACTCCTTTCCTGATTAAAACTTTTCATCGGCACCTTTTTTATCCTTACCTAATTTTATTTTATCCACCTCGGTTTTCTCCAGGAGAGAAAGAAAAATTCAGCTTCTCCGCCAGGGTCTCCAGGTGGTCTTTGAGACCGCAGGGCAATGTCATAGTGTAACATAGCATTGTTAGAAAGGTCAATCTTTTTAGCCACTACATCTCCGAAGAAACCACCATTGTTGGAAATCAAGATTGTGCTATTGGGTGCGTAGAGACTGGCAGAGACGTAAGAGTTGTTGGCAAAGGTTTGGGAACTGGTTCCGGCAAGGTAAAGGCCTAACTTGGTCGGGTCACCAGGATAGTTCATCCGGGAATTATTCTCAAGAGAGATATTCTGGCCAATATACATCTCCACAGAGACGCCGGAACCTAAGTTCAACTGAACGTTATTGTTGAGCGTTAGGGTCTCTTCAATATAGAGCCGGGCATCACCGGTGATATTGATGGTGGAATTATTATCAGTAGAGATCTTCTTGAACCGGAAACTGCCGCTGGAAATGGTAATAGTCTTATTTTTACTCACAGAAAGCACCCCACCGGACAGGGTGTAACTTCCGGAAGGCTGAATCCTTGGGTCACCCCAGGATGGATAGGAGAGGGAGAGAAGGTCACCAGGTATGGTAACTGGGTCAAGGGTTCTTTCTGAAGCATCATAAATGCGGTTGCCGGTTATCTCGCCATTATTTCCTACATAGATATCACTCGGGTTGCCAGTGCCCACTGCGGCGTCTCCCTTTATCTTTCCGTTGTTGGAGACAGAAATACGCAGGTTACTGCTGGTGTTCCCTTCCGAACCGATATTAGAACCTCCATAAGGACCCAGTCGGGAGTCGTAACTATCTATTAGAGAGTTATTATTAACAATCACATCGGTCGTTCCAAATATACCTGAGGCAAAGATTCCACCCCCTCCTTTTTGAAAAGTGGCTGCGACCTTCTCCTGATGTCCCTTCACCATCCCGGTAGAGGTGATAGTCACTGTATCACCGTTAGTCTCTGCTTTCAACTGAAAAGTTCCTGCGCCCAAAGAAAAAAAAGAACCTTCATCTGGTAGCCAAGAAGCGTCTTCCTTGAGTTTGTAGTAAGCATAGTTAATTCCTGCTTCGGCAAGGTAGAAGGCCTCCTCCCGGTGAAGCCTTTTGGCGGCTTCAATCCGTTCCAAAGAGCCCAAAAGGAGGATACCGGTGCCCACTATCATGGCAATTATGGTATAGATGATAACCAGGGGTAAGAGAAAGCCTTTTTTGTCTCGCAAATAAAAGGTTTTCATCTATCCACCACCCTTGTTTCTGAGATAGACCAGAAAAGAATTTTCCAAACTTTCCTTTCCTCTTTTTACCCTAATCTTGACCAGAATACTGACGCTGGAGTTCTGTTCAAAGGAGAGGGAATCAAGCGTCCCTATTACTTGTTCTTCTCTGGCGCTTTTAGCGTCTTTGAAGATAAGATTGGTACCTGTCGGATATAACTCTTTCTGCCAGACATCTTTGTATGAGGCCACAATTTTGGTGCCGCTATTGAGAATGGTGTCGCTATCGGCTTCTTCCAGAACGCCTTTTACCAGATAACTTGCGAGATCAAGGTCCCGGATAAGGTTGGTGACATCCTGACTCACCTTCCACTGTTTGTAAGACTCTACCATTAAGGTTTCAATCCCGAACAACGCCGCCGCACTTATGAAGATGGCTACTACCACCTCTACCAGGGTAAACCCTCGGCCCATAAATTTTAGTCCACTATTCTTTTGGTGCTATGTAGGTTACCAAAGAAAGATTTCCGCCACTCCAGGATACACCAACAGTAACTTTTTTATAATCGGTGCCACCGCCATCCTCATCTATATTTTCCACTGTGACTGTGCGGTGAAATGGTTTTCCGGAAAGAGTAATATTTTCAGAACTGTTCTGGAGTGAGTGATAATCAGTGCTTTTCAAACCTTCCATCTTAGAGACCGCTGCCCAGGTTGCCAGTCGCTGTCTACTGGCAAAAACAAGGTTCTTTCGGTTGGCAGAAAGGAAGACTACTCCACCAATCAGGGTTATCAGCAGGAGTAAAGAAGCCAAAATTATCTCCACCAGGGTAAACCCTTTTTGGTCTCCCATTTTCCTTTCAATTTTGTTGAGCAACTCTTTACCAGGTTAGTCAGAGAATTGACCTACTTCATCCATCGTAAAGACCGTTCCGGAAAAATACCTCTTTGCCTGGGC
>CAZPLE010000062.1:0-5815 GCA_964587375.1 uncultured bacterium | reverse complement strand
GGTAACCCTTTTACCATCATAAAGTTTCGGACGATGTATGAAGAGAAAGAAGGGATTCCCTGGACGGAAAGGAATGACCACCGCATCACCCCGGTAGGAAGGTTTTTGCGGCGCTGGAATCTTGACGAACTGCCTCAGTTATTCAACATCCTTGCCGGTCAGATGAGTCTGGTTGGCCCACGGCCCATCTCCCTTCCTGATCTACCCTATTTTTCGGTCTCCTACTTTGAAAGACGCCTGGTGGTTAAACCCGGCTTAACCGGTTGGGCGCAGATTCATGGTTTGCGCGGCGGACACCTCTTGCCTGAGGAGCGTCTGGCTTACGACCTCTTCTACATAGAGAACTGGAGCCTCTGGCTGGACTTAGTGATAATTCTTGCTACTCCGTTTTCCTTCCGCAATGCGTATTGAAAGATTGATATTGGTTAGCCTCTTAATCCTTTTGCCCTTCCTCTTCTTCCCTTTCTCATTTGAGGGTTACCAAATGCCCAGGTGGTTTCTTCTGCGCTGGGCAATTGTGGCCCTTTGGGCCACCATTAATTGGAGACTGTGGCGGCAAAGACCACCCGGTAATCATATCTTTCTTCCCTTTTTTATCTACCCATTTTTTGCTTTTCTTTTTTTCGTTGCCATCTCCCTGGGGGGAGCGGTAAATGTGGAAGCCGGACTCCTGGCCTTGGCCAACCTGATTTTAGGAGCAAGCCTCTTCTTTTTCGTTTCCAATTACCTCAAAGAGAGTGAGATAGAAACTTTTCTGCCTTTCTTGGTCATTCCCACTCTGCCAATTGCCCTCTATGGTATCTTTCAGCTCTTTGGTCTTGACTTTGTAGTTCCTCAAGGCCCTTTTAAGGGTGCGATCGCTACCTTTGGACACCGCAATTTCGTCGCTGAGTACCACTTAATACTCCTCCCGCTGCTCCTCTACATGGCTTTCTTTTACCCCAGAAAAGGGTGGCGCTGGTATGGAATAATGAGTTTACCTTTTGTCTATTGCCATTTTATCTTAACCCACACCCGAACTTCTTACCTGGCATTGATGGTTTCCCTTCTCTTTTTGGTGTTAGCCGCATTTTTAAGGTGGCGAAGGGTTCAATTTATAGTTTTGGTCTTCCTATTCCTTCTGACCAGCCTGGCCTTCTGGTGGTTTTATACTCTTCCGGCCGGGGAGCGGATGGTTGGAAAAGCCCAAAGGACAGAGATAAAGGTTGCTTCCGGGAGCAAAGAGGCAGAATTTACCGAAAGGGCCCCTGCCTCTTTGCAGAGTCGGCTCCTTATCTGGCAGGCAACTCTGGCCGCTTTTAGTAAACATCCGGTTATTGGTCTGGGAGCCGGCAACCTTAATGAGGTCCTGCCGCTTTATTATTCTGACACCCTGCGCCAAAAACTTGCTGGTAAGTTAGAAGCAGGCACCAGCCATAACGAATACCTGCAGGTTCTGGCGGAAGAGGGTATTCTGGGCGGGATTTCCTTTGCCCTCTTTATATTCTTCCTTCTCTTTTTTGGTTTCAAGACCGCAAGAGGCTTTCTTTCCAAAGGACGGTTCCTTCCCTTATTCTTGACCGCTGCAATCTTGGGTCTTTGCGTTGCCGGTATAGCCTCTGCGCCGTTTCAGAGGCCGGTTACCCTCTTCCTTTTCTACCTTTTGGCTGGGTTTGTGGCTCTTTTTGGCAAGGAAGGGTGTAGGTCTTTCGTTTTGACACAAAATACGCAAAGAGTAATCTTCGGGGTCTTTTTGGCTCTGGTTTTGATACCCGCCTGTTATTTTGGGTGGGGTGGGCTTTTGGCTGACCTTTACGGAAGCAAGAGTTATCACTCCTTCCGGGCTGGAAAGAGAAAAGAGGCGGTTTTTCTTATCAAGGAGGCGTTAAGGTATCAGCCGCGCAGCAGAGATTTACTGACTATTGCGGGCAATACCTTCCTTCATACCGGCGATCTTGATGCTGCGGTAGCAGTCTATCACCGGGTGACGACCTTTCACCCTTACTGGCCCCAAGGATATGCCAATTTAGGGCTGGCGCTGCTTCAGAAAGGTTCTGGCGCGGAAGCAGAAGAATACCTGAGCTATTCTCTCCAACTGGACCCTTACCAGCCCCTGGCCTACAATACGCTGGGTGTTCTTTTTCTGGAACAAGAGCGTTATCAAGAGGCAAGGGAAGCGTTTGAGAAGGCACTTGCGCTGGATCCATCCTTCCTTTTGGCGAAACTGAACCTCCAGGAGTTAGAGCGGAGGTTAAGGTTTAGATAAAGTAGAAGAGGGCAGTTACCGCCAGGTCCGCCACGATAATCATAAAGAGGGAGATAACCACCGCTAAGGTGGTGGCTTTTCCCACGCCCTTGGCTCCTCCTTCAGTAAAGAAACCTTCCCGACTGGAGACGATGACGATAATGGCGCCGAAGATGAAGGACTTGAGCAAACCAATGAGAAGATCCTTTATTGTTATGAACCGGAACGCCTGATAGAAAAAGAGACCGGAGTTGAGGTTTAGGGTAGTCGTTCCGATGACATAACCACCCAGAATCTGAAGTGCATTGGCCATGATAGTGAGGACAGGCAGCATCAGACAACTGGCAGCAAATTTGGGCAAGACCAAATATTCCACCGGGTCCACCGCGAGGGTTTGAAGGGCATCTATCTGTTCGGTAATCTTCATGGTGCCTATCTCGGCTGCGATTGCCGAACCCACCCTTCCGCAGATGAGAAAAGCGACCAACACCGGACCCAGTTCCCTAACAGCAGAGAGCGCGACGATGGTGCTGACGTAAAACTCTCCGCCAGTCAATTTCAAAGGGGTTGCTGCCTCCATCGCCACCACCATCCCCATAAAGAAAGAGATGATTGCCACTGTCCAGAAAGAGCGGTTGCCGAAGACCTCGCATTCGGCAAGGAAGCGTTGAAAGTGGAGTCTCCCGGAAAAGAAAGCGGCTATTACCTTCACCAAGAGTAGGGAGAGGGAACCGAGAAAATGGAGGAAAGCCAGCACTCTGTGGCCCAGCATCCCAAGGAGGCTGCGCTTGGTATAATTTTCCATAGATTATCTTTTTATTAGCGGGGGAGTTCAGCGAAGAGCATCCTTCCGGTAGGTGTCTGGATAGCGTTGGCGATGACGACCTCTATCGTTTCGCCGATATATTTGCGGCCACCTTCCACCACCACCATCGTTCCATCGTCAAGATACCCCACCCCCTGGTCAGGTTCTTTGCCCTCACGGATTACCTTGACCAAAAGGTGTTCTCCCTGGATATACCGGGGTTTGAGAACAGTGGAGAGGTTGTTGAGGTTGAGTACCTTTATATTCTGCACCTCCGCAATCTTGGCTAGGTTGTAGTCATTGGTAAGGATGCGGGCACCGGAAGTCTTGGCAAGGTGAATAAGTTTGGCATCAACACCGATGATATCGGGAAAATCCAGGTCTTCAATAATCAGGTTAATCTCTGAATCCCGGCGCATCCGGTTGAGCATCTCCAGGCCCCGCCGACCTCGCTGGCGCTTCAGGTCATCGGAGGCATCGGCTATCATCTGGAGTTCCTTAATGATAAAGCGCGGGACAATCAGCCGGTAGTCCAGAAAACCGGTGTGGGCTAAATCTAAGAGTCTACCATCAATAATGACGTTGCTGTCCAGAATAAGAGGCGGAATCTTTTCCTCTTCATTTAACAATCCAGCCAGAAGCGACCACTTACCGCTGTAGCGCAGGGCGATGGTGACGCCCAAATAGGCGAAGAGATAATAGAGAAAGAACCGCACATAATACTGAACCTCTAATCGCGGAGGGATCAAGAGTATCATTTCAAAGAGGAGCCGGGCGGCAATTAATCCGGTAATCAGACCCAAGGCTCCCAGAAAGATACGTCGGGTGGGAACGTTCTCCAGTGTTATCTCTAAGAGGATGATAAGGCCGGCGCTCGCCAAGCCAGCCATGGCACCGGTAAAACCTAAACCTGGTGGAGCCACGTAATAACCGGTAATTACCGCAATCAACGCAAAGAAGCTGCGGATGATACCTAAAGCCATAATACCTCCAGAAAGTTAATACTACAAAAATAAATATAGACATTTTGGACGCCCACAGGATACCTTATGGCGTCCTTTAGGACCCTGGACGAAAGAGGCGCCAGGGTTTGGCTCGAATCTCACTGACAAATCCCTTTATCTCGTTGTAAAGTTCATCGCTGGTCAAGAATTTCCCTACCGAACCCTTACCAGACCTGATATCCGCAGAGATAGTCTCCAGATTTTTTGAGGCTTCGGCAAACTGGGCAGCAGCCCTTTCCAGTTCTGCCAGGGTATCTTCCATTTTGGAATAGAGGTCAGATGAGGACAAAAGAGCACCCAAAGTATTCTCTCCGCTCTGGACCTTTGCCATCACCTCTGACATATTCTTTGCTGCTATTGATAGGGCTGCGGAGGCTAACTGGAAATTAACCAGGGACTGGACCAGAGCCGGACGGGACTGCTCCACAAGAGTGTCTGCGGAAACCAACAGTTTTTCTGCTTTGGTAGCGGCAACCTTTAATTGTTCCGCCGCCTCTTCTATCTTGACCAGGGTTTCATTGCCCTGCTCCGATAGCCTTTTCATTTGGTCGAGTGTGGCAAAAACCTCTTTCTTAAAGTTGGGGTCTCCCAAAACCCGGTCGAGGGAAGTAACGATTCTCTGGAGGCTTCGGCCTAAATCTTCACCCAGCGCCAGAAGTTTATCCAGCGGCAGAGGTTCGGTTCCGGTCAGGATTTCATTCGGCTGAATCAGTGGTGTATCGGTCAGGGGCGAGGGTAGTATCTCCACGTATTTTTCACCTATCAGGCCGAAACTGCGGATAAAGACCTGAGAATGCCTTCCCAGTTTTACTCCTTTATCCAGTGCCAGGGTGAGATAGACCTTCGGTCCCGTGGTGTAATCGATCTCGACCTTCTTTACTTCTCCTACCCTCACGCCGCTGAGGCGAACCGGTGAACCCCGGTCGACACCGGCTACATAATTAAAAGCCACCTTTATTTCATAGCCGCCCCGATGGAGGTTTAACTGGCCCTTGAAAATGGCAAAGAAGAGAATGAGCACAACCGCAACAACCACAAACAGCCCGACCCGCAGTTCCAGAGCTAACCTCTTCATAACCTACTCCCTTACAGCGAAGAATTGGCGGACATCTCTATCATGGTTCTTCTTTATCTCTTCCGGGTTCCCAAACCCTTTAATCCTTCCCTCTGAGAGCAGACCAATACGGTTGGCGATTCGGAAGGTAAGGTACCGGTCGTGCGTGACCACTAAAGCGGCGGTGCCCAGCCTTTTCTGAAGGTCAACCATTAAATCTCCTATGCTTTCTGCAGTTAACGGGTCCAGGCCCGCGGTGGGTTCATCATAAAGTATTATTTTCGGACGGAAGATAAGTGCCCGCGCCAAGGCAACCCTTTTTTTCATCCCGCCGCTTAAGGCTTCCGGCCGAAGGTCCTGCGTCCCCTCCAAACCCACCAGTTTGAGAACGTTGGTAGCCTCTTTTCGGACCTCTTCTCCCGGGAGGCTGCTGTGCTCCAGAAGATAGAAACCGACATTTTCCCACACGGTGAGGGAGTCAAAGAGGGCATTTCCCTGAAAGACCATGCCGATCTCCCGCCGCGCCTTAATCCAGTCGTCTGGAGAAAATTGCGCAGTGTTTCTACCGTAAAGAAGCACCGTTCCCTTTAAAGGAGAGAGGAGGCCGATAATCGTTTTTAAAAGAACTGTTTTCCCGCACCCACTGACTCCGGCGATTACGGTGGTGGTTCCTTCTTCCACCCAGAAATCAACGCCTTTCAGGACAGCGTTGGTGCTGTCCTCAAAAC
>CAZPLE010000061.1:0-6909 GCA_964587375.1 uncultured bacterium | reverse complement strand
CATTCCTGGTCGCTTTCGGAGTAAAGCAGTACTTCTTTCCACTTATTCGGTATTCTCTATTCCGAAAATGGTCTTCTATCTCCTTTGCCTGAGGGATTTTCACAAAATGGCTCTGCAACTCAACAGGGTGCATCTCATCCGGATTTTTTAGGTGGTCCGAAAGGTCTATGGTGAACATGGAGAACCCGGCGTAAAGCGCCTCCTTCAGACTGGCGATATCTTTGATGTGGTCTGCATCTGCACCCCACCCACCTTGATAACCAGCCTGGAGTACGCCGAAGGTCGCATCGTCAATTACCATCTGATAGGTTCTCTTTGTTCGGCTGTTTTCTCTGACCGACTGCTGGGCGAAGACCGGGAAGATATTACGTCCAGCAGCACATTGTGCATGCGCTGGCGTTGCGATGCCCAGGCGGTCACCGAAACCAAAGGAAATATTCCGGTTGCAGGGAACCGGGATAAGGTGGGGAAGGTATTCCCGAATCTTGGCTGCGTTGGTAGAGTTTAAAGGGCAAAGCCGAAGGTTTTGGTCAATGGGTGTGCCTTCAAATTCCCCACAAGCCTCGCCTTCAACCACCAGGTATCTCTGTTTCTCATCTCTGATGATGAGGAAAGAATTCTCCTTTCTGCCGGCCAGGGACGGGAAGTAAACCTTGTGCCGCGGGAAAAGCCTTATCAATCTCTCCAAACCCATCTTTGCTTGAAAAGTACATCATAGTTTACCAGAAGTTCCTATTAGAGGCAAAGGGGTATGGTAGGTTAGATGGCAGTAAACCCCCCATCCACTATCAGGTTTATGCCGGTTACGTAAGAGGAGGCGTCGGAGGCAAGAAAGACAACCGGTCCTTTTATATCGTGGTACTCAGCCATTCTTCCCAGAAGGGTTTTAGCGACATAGCGGCTTAAGAAGGGTTCTGGCTGGTTGGCAAAGAGTCCACCGGGGCTGATGCAGTTTACCCTTACGCCAAATTTCCCATAGTAAGAGGCAAGATACTTGGTATACATAATCATCCCGCCTTTGGTGTAAGGGTAATCAGGTTCAGTGCCCATATTTGTCCCTTCGTAAATCTTCATATCTGGGGCTACAACACCGTAAACAGAGGCGATGTTTATAATACTGCCCCTTCTTTCTTCTGCCATGGCGTCACCGAAGACCCGACACATAATAAAGAGCCCCCGCGCATTGACAGCCATTGACTCATCCCAGAGAGAGACATCGCTGTGATAGAAGTTCTTCATCGGTCTCCAGACCGCATTGTTTACCAGGATCTCCGGCGTTTTAAAATCTTTCCGGATTCTTTTCAGCAGTTGCTGGGCAGAGTTTTCTTCAGACTGGTCCAGATGCATGCCAAACACCCTTAACTCTTTTGCCTGGAAATCTTCCGCGACTTTTCGGCACTTCTCTTCGTTCCGGGAAGCGATAATCACCGTGGCACCGGCTTCGGCTAACCCTTCCGTGATCGGTTGGCCATATTTCCCAGCACCACCAGCCACCAGGGCAACCTTTCCAGTTAGATCAAAGAGTTTCTTGACATCCATAATTAACTCTCCAGTTCTTTCAGGAAAATTTTACGATTGTGCTCTTTTTTGGACATTTCTCCGGCGATAATTATCTGGTTTATCTTGACCAGTTCCGTAAAGGGTATGGGCTGACGGCCAGTCCTGACCATTTCCACAAAGGTTTTAAGCATGGTGACGAAACTAAAGAAATAATTTCGGTAGGATGGTAAGTCAGTGAAATTGACCGTGTAATGTCCCTCCCGGTCATTTGAGTAACAGGTGAACTGAATGGGCAGAGAAAGGTCTGTAATCACCTGAAGGACGACTTCCAACCCTTTTTGGTAATGAAGGTGAACGATATCAAAGCCATTCCTGCCTAAGTTCTGGACGCTTTCCACCCCCGTGCCAAAGATAGAGCAGATTCCATCAATGAGGTGGCTGGCATACCTTAGCCAGGTACTCCTGCTTACACCGTGTACTGTTCTGACGTTTGCCATATTCAATTCTCTTTTGGCCTTCTCCACGGACGGGTGGTAGCCAGCACTTGATCCGGCCATCAGAGGATAATCTTCCCCGGCAATCTCCCTCAGTTTGGCAAGGTCGCTTAGATTGTCGGTGAGCAATTTATCAATGTAGATGGGTAGCCCTGCCTCAATAAAAGGTTTAGCCATAACCAGGTGGTTTGAGACATCATCGCGTGCCAGGATTACCGCATCCACCTTCCCCATCAATTGTCTATATTCACTCACAATATTGGGTATCTTTGCTACCCGGGCAACGTTTCTTGAAATCTCTTTGTCTTGAGTCCAGATGTGAGTAATGGAGGCTTCTCTGATGAATGTTCTGTTTCGGTGGTGGAGCGGCAAATACTTCTTGATTATGGGAAAAGGACAGAGTTCTACCAGGGCCTTTTCATCGTAGCCATTAAAGATAGCGGAAAAGGAATAAGGATGGCCGTTGCCTTCATTTAATCCTATGATGCCAACCTTGATCATTTCCGGCCCCTTTCCAAAAGTTCTTGAAGGGAGCGAAAGAGGTTATGCCAATAATTTCCAAGCCCTATCACGTCAGCCCCAACGGTGATAAAGTGGTAACCCATTTCCATGGTTTCCCTAAAATTGGCAATAGTAGCCACGGTTCCAGCATAGCGTTGATATTTTTTGCACAAACGTATAATCTCTTTTTTTATTCCCATCACGCGGGGGTGGTTAAAATCCCCAGGGAAAC
The DNA here is from genome assembly GCA_964587375.1 of uncultured bacterium. Taxonomy (GTDB): domain Bacteria; phylum Ratteibacteria; class UBA8468; order MWAK01; family MWAK01; genus CAZPLE01. The sequence goes on along the minus strand of CAZPLE010000061.1, from coordinate 4,182 downwards.
CTATCCCCTGTGCAAAGTCTGACGGACCAAAAAAGACCACATCAATTCCTTTCAGTTTAATTATCTCCTCAAGTTCGTTTAAAGGCTCCGGATCTTCAATCTGGACGATGGTAAAACGTTCCCGATTCATCATCTTTATATAATCCTGAGGCTTAATCTGCGCAAATTTCCCATCCATATTTCCACCATCAATCGGCCTTCTTCCAACAGGATAGAACTTCGTATAATAGACCACCTGTTTTGCTTCTGCCAGGCTCATCAGGTGGGGATACATAATTGCGGTGGCATCTGCTTCCAGGGGTTTAATCAGGTCGGAATATGAACCTTTGGCAACCCGGACGATGGAATCCATATCATACAGTTTAGCGGTTCGGATCTGGTGGATGAGGTTTTGCCAATCGTCGGGGATGTGTTCCCTGTCCAGCCAGATTGCATCAAACCCAGCCAAACCGGCCAGTTCTACAGCACTGGGATCGGAAAGGTTTATTTTGGTGCAGAGTGCAACCTTTCCAGAACGAATTTTGGCTAACACCCGACTGGCACGGACTTTTTTAGCCATTTTTTATCTCCGGTAGCCAAACCAAGAGTTAAAATAAAGTTCATTCTCGCTGGAGACAGGCTTTCTCCTGCTTGGAAAACAAGGAGAGCCTTCTTCATCACCTCCAGCCTTCCCTCATTTCAAAACATCAAGGTAGATATCGTATTCCCCGGTTCGATTAGAGACATAAAGGATAGATTTGCTATCCGGCGACCAAAAAGGATGGAGTTCGTCAGATGTGTCTGTAGTTATTTGGAACAGTTCTCCATTTGCGAGGTCCAAAAGCCAGATGTCATTATTCCCCGAGCGATTAGATTGGAAGGTAATCTTTTTTCCATCTGGCGACCAGGCCGGGAACCAGTCAGCGTATTTCCCGTACGTGAGTTGCTTTCGGTTTTGGCTACCGGCAGCAACTGTAAAAAGGTTCATCTCTGTCTTTTCTTCCTGGTCAGATTTGGCTGAGGAAAGGATGATATTCTTACCATCGGGAGAGAAAAAAGGGAATTCATCATTCTGTTTTCCGTCGGTAATTTGAAGCCATTCTAGGGTTTCTATGTTGACCAGGTATATTTCGTGTCCAAAACTACTTCTTCGGTAGTGAAATGCAAGGTTTTTCCCACCCGGTGCCCAGTTGGCAAATTCATCATTTCCTTTGTCCCGAGTTATCTGCTTTGTTAATTCGCCATCTTTATCCATAATCCAGATATCCCAGTTAATACCTAAACTTGCAGAATTGGAGTGGTAAGCGATCAATTTCCCATCAGGAGAAAACCTGGGGAATCCCTCGGCATAATCACTAAAAGTTAATTGCTGCTGGTTTTTACCATCAGCATCCATAATCCAGATATGTCCAGCCCTTTCAAATGTTATCCTTTTCCCGTCAGGAGAAAAAGAAGGATAAAATTCATCTTCCGGGGTGGCCGTCAGCCTGATGGTTCTTGCCAGTGGGCAGATATTTTCAGGGCCGGTGGAAAGTCTACCACCAGAAGGGCAAAGACCGAACACCGTAAGAAAACAAAGGATAAATAGGCTCTTTTCTTTCGTCTTCACCTTTTAGCCCTTCAAGGGATACAGTGTAAAAACATCCGGTTATTGTTTCGATTGCTTCAAAACATTTTCTATCTCTTTGGCTGCCTCCCGACAGGCGTTTTCCGGAGTGATAGTTCCTAAGTAAACCTTCTCCTCCCAATTTCGGGCAATAGTTTCAATCTGTGTTATGCCTGGTATCCGAGGAGTGGGGTTAATATCCTTTATTATCTCCATTAAACAACCGATGTGTTTGGGTTGAGTCGTTTGTGAAATGACCTCTTCCGCCACCTCTTTCATCACTGGAATTGCTATTTCCGATAGATTTTTTTGGGCAAAATGGTCTGAGGCCAGATATTCCACAAAAGCGAGGGCTTCTTTCTTATTTTTTGTGCCAGTAGCAATACAAAATCCAGAACTACTTGCCCAGTAACGCCTCTTTTCTTTACAGGGAATCGGCGCAATATCCCACTCAAAGTTTTTTACTATCTTCCGGAGACGGCTGAGGTGAATATCCAGAACGACAGTCATGCCTATTTTACCGGTTAAAAAAGGTTCCTGGCCGACGAAACCTTCAGTTTCGCCTCCCACCATCCGTGGAGAAACCTTATATTTTGTTATCAAATCGCGCATAAAACCGAGCGCTTCTACCGAAGGGGGAGAGGCAATTTCACACCTTGTTCCATCTTTAGAAATGATGCTACCAGCAAAGGAGTTCATCAACCACTTGAAACTATCTATAAAAACACCGAACTGGTCATTTTTCCCGTCGCCGTTCAGGTCTTTTGTCAGGGCTTTTGCAGTATTCAAGAAGTCTTTAATGGTCCAGTTATCTTCAGGATATTTTACCCCTGCTTTATCAAAAAGGGAAACATTGTAAATTAGCAGTGCCACATTTATTCCTGTTGGGACACCCATCAATTTCCCTTTGTACTTGTAAAGATTAAGTACCTCCGGAGCAAAAGAAGCTATCTTTTTAATAATTTCTGGGTCAATTTCGTTCTCCAGTTCAAGCAGACAACCTCTCTTGGCGAAATCGCCAAACCCCTGACCCATCCAGAAGAGATCGGGTTGTGTGCCGGAAGCAAACATCGCTAGTATTTTTGCGTAATAATTACTTGGGATATAGAAGGGGACTATTTTAATGCCGGGATTCTTTTTTTCAAAGTCAGCAATTAATTTTTTGTAAATTTCAATTGTGTTAGCATCGGTTTCGGCGGCAAAAGTCACTTTGGTGATGGTCTTTTTTCTTTCACTATATTGACAACCATGCAAGAAAAGGACAACGCCAACAACTAACAATAGAAATACGCTTGTGGGAAACTTTGGAAATTTAACGAGGTTTTTCATCTTACCCCTTTTCGGTCTATCCAGGACCACTTTTAGATGTTGAATATCTGACACGCATCTTCCAGCCGTGGGACCTTCAGTTTTTGGCCCTCAATATGGAGTAAAAAAGGTTCCGTATCTTTAGCAAAATCGGTGCGACGAATGAGCACCCTTTCTTTCCAGCGCAATCCGGAAACTACCGTACCTTCCTCCTTGGGTGTTTCAAAAGTGACTGGTATTCCGTTGTTCAGAAAATCTCGGTATTTTAGTGCAGCCGCATAGACTTGGTGCAATAAACGGACCTCATCTTCAACCTCTTCATCCTGGCACCAGAGAAAGAAGGTAGAGTGTCCGCGGAAGAGCATATGCCACAAAAGTTCTTGATATTTTTCCCCGCTGAATTGTTTAACGGCCGGGTCCGGTTGGGGGGGTGGAGCAGTGGTGTGCCAGTGGACAAAGGTGATGAGGGATATTTTAATCGGCAGGGCGCTTTCTCCGGCATTGCTCGCTTCCAGAAGCAAATTGTAAAACCAGCGATAATCCGGATTTTTGAAGTCATACCAGTGGAAGATAGGATACCAGGTGTAAATAGTTGGCATGCCGATGTTATATCCGGTCAAAGGAAATTCGTGAAACCATGGTCGGTATTTGGCTTTCTGGTCAACTATAAAAGGCGCTCCTTCCGGAAGAAACTCAAAATAATCGTACCAGCAACGCCACCCCTTATGAGGATAAACAGCGTAGTTTCCTACCCGTGCCTTCGGGAAATAGGCAAGTACCAAATCTGCAAAGGCTTCCTTTTGTAAGCGAGAACGAATAATACGCAAGGTTTTCTGAAACTCGTAAAAGTTTTCTATTTTACTGCCCATAATTTTCCGGCAGCGGGTACACCGCTTGCTATTTTCCCAGGCACCATTCCATTCAATTGGTCCATCTATTTCCCAGTCTACGAAGACAAAATTGACCGGAACCCCTGCGGAATGATAACATTCCAGGAAACGAACAACCCTTTCCTTGATCGCTGGGATGCGTGATTCAACCGCAAAGGGGCAGCCCATTTTGTACTGAGGACCGACGAACGATTCGTCAAAGAAGGGTCGTCCTGAATCGTCAATGTGCGCGGTTTTAGGGTCGCCATTAAAGAATGAGTTCAAACAGGCGCTGGCGTTAATATTGGTCGCCATGCCCAGTCTTTTCTGGACACGGCCGATGTACACTGCCTCTTTCAAACGTTCGTCTAAACGGTTTGAATCTAAATGGACCAAGAGAACGGTGCCCCGTGCATCCAG
>CAZPLE010000060.1:0-6974 GCA_964587375.1 uncultured bacterium | reverse complement strand
CCTTAAAATATATGGTGAGCGCTTGACTAAACTGAACCGCTACATTGACAGCTATAACTATTCCCTTCCGGAAAGGCCTCATTTAGTGGGTAGCGATGAAAAGATAATATGGAAGAAGATCGTTGAAATGTTGATGGGCACGAATGAAAATTTGACTTAAAAATTAAGAATAAGGATTATGAGATTAGAAAGGATTGACCGGTATAAGGTTTTAATTCCGCAAGAAGGCGAGATGCGCGTGCCGGGGCTAATTTACGTTTCGGAAACGATGCTTCCCAAAGTGACTGAGGACCGTTCTCCGGAGCAAGTGGCCAACGTGGCACACCTGCCAGGCATTCTGAAACATTCCCTCGCAATGCCAGATATCCACTGGGGTTACGGTGCACCAATCGGTGGGGTGGCTGCTTTTGATATAAATGAGGGTGTTACTGTGCCGGGCATTGTGGGTTACGATGTAAATTGTGGTGTCAGACTTTTGAGAACTGGCTTGCAAAAGGAAGAGGTTGTTGGGAAACTGAAGGAGTTGGTGGAATCTCTTTACCGGGCGATCCCCTGTGGCGTTGGCGCCTCCGGTCGTTTGAAACTTTCCCGGCCTAAACTGGCTGATGTTCTGAAAGAGGGCGCTCTCTGGGCAGTAAAGTCAGGTTTTGGAAGTGAAAGCAGCCTTCAATTTATTGAAGAGAATGGAAGATATCAACTCGCCAACCCAGAAGACTTAAGCGAACGTTCTTACCAGCGCGGCAGTGACCAATTGGGAACTCTGGGTAGTGGCAACCATTTTCTTGAAATTCAGGAGGTTAAAGAGATATTTGACGAAAAGGTAGCGTCAGTCTTCGGACTTTTTGTCGGACAGATTACCATAATGATTCACACCGGAAGCCGCGGATTGGGATATCAGGTAGCAGAGGATTATCTCCAACTTTTTGGAAAGGTCAGTGGCAAATACGGATATAGATTGCCGGACCGCCAATTGGTCTGTGCGCCGATCACTTCTGATGAGGGAAAAAGGTATCTGGGCGCAATGGCTGCTGCGGCTAACTTTGCCTGGGCTAACCGCCAGATTATCTCTTTCTGGGTTGAGGATGTTTTTAAGAAAGTCCTAGGGAAAACAGAGACAGAACTTAAAATAGCCACTGTTTATGATATCGCACACAACATTGCCAAAATTGAAGAACACATAGTTGATGGGAAGAAGGTTAAGGTCTTGGTGCATCGCAAGGGCGCTACCCGGGCTTTCCCTGCCGGTTGCCCCCAGATTCCGGCATCCTACGCTACCGTGGGTCAGCCGGTTCTTATCCCGGGGACGATGGGAACCGCCTCTTATGTATTGGTTGGCACAGAGCGCGCACTTTTAGAAACCTTTGGTTCCACCTGCCATGGTGCAGGAAGAATGCTTTCCCGGCACGAGGCGGTGCGCCGGATGAAAGGAAGAAATGCTGTGGCTGAATTGGAAGCCATCGGAATTGTTGCCCGAGCGCCGAGTTTAAAGGGACTGGCGGAAGAGGTTCCTGAGGCTTACAAGAGAGTGGATGAGGTGGTAGAAGTTGTTGAAGGGAGTGGTCTCTCCAGAAAGGTTGCCCGGATGGTTCCGCTTGCGGTGATTAAGGGATAATGATATAATCAAAAATTTTATTGTGATGGAAAAGATTATTGTTTGCATCAAACAGGTTCCAGATACGACGGAAGTACAGATTGATCCGGAGACGAACCGTATTATCCGGGAGGCTGTGCCTGGTATCATTAATCCCTATGACTTCTACGCTTTAGAAACCGGACTGCGGCTTAAAGAAAGGTATGGCGGTCAGGCGATTGTCTGCACCATGGGTCCACCTCAAGCAGAAAGTGCTTTACGAGAGGCTCTCAGCCTGGGATTTGACCAGGCTTTTCTTTTGAGTGATAAGGGTTTTGCTGGGAGCGATACATTGGCAACCTCCTATACACTTTCCCTCTTTGTTCGCCAGTTATGGCCGGTGGATATCGTGGTCTGTGGCCGAGAAGCGATGGATGGCTCTACCGGCCAGGTTGGACCTGAAATCGCCGAAAATTTGGGATGGCCCTTCTTTTCTTATGTGAGTGAAATAAAAGAGGTTACCAATTCTACCCTAAGAGTCCGTCGGATGATGGAAGACCACTATGAGGAGATTGAGGGTCCACTTCCGGCTGTGATTACAGTTTTGAAGGAGATTGGAGAGCCCAGACTTCCTTCTTTGAAAGGGATACTTAAAGCAAAGAAAACGGAAATACCGGTGATAGATATGGAGAGGTTGGGTGGTGAGAAGAGCCGCTTCGGTTCTGCTGGTTCACCTACCTGGGTGGTTAAGGTGTGGACTCCACAGTTGCAGAAAAAGAGTGTTATCTTTCAAGGAGAACCCGCAGAGGTTGCCCGACAACTCTGCAAGGAACTTAAAAGTCAAAATATTCTATGAAGATTACGGTAGATACTGAAAAATGCACCGGTTGTAACCTGTGTATCAAAGCCTGTCCGTTTCAGGCCATAAGAGTTGAGAATAAAATTGCCATAATAGACCTTGCACGATGTAATTATTGCGGCGCTTGTGTGGAAGTTTGCAGGGTTAACGCCATCGTGATTCAGCGGGACGTTGTGCCAAGTGAGAGAACAACCCAGTCGGCTTCCTACCGAGATTTATGGGTATTTGCGGAACAACGGAGTGGTAAACTGGCTGGCGTTTCTTTTGAACTTTTAGGAAAGGGAAAGACCCTCGCCAGAGATTTAGGTCAGAACCTCTGTGCGGTCTATATCGGTTTGGCAAGCGACAATATTAAAGAACTTTTAAGACGAGGCGCTGAAAGGGTTTATGCGGTAACAGACGAAAGCCTTCTCCACTTTCAGGACGATGTATATACCGACATTTTGGTTTACTTGGTAAAAAGGTTTAAACCAGCAATTTTGATCGCCGGCGCCACCGCCATTGGCCGTTCTTTTGTGCCCCGAGTGGCTGCGCGCTTGCGGACCGGCTTAACTGCCGATTGTACCCAGTTAGCCATTGACCCGGAGACCAAATTACTGAAGCAAACGCGGCCAACCTTTGGCGGAAATCTAATGGCAACAATCCTTTGTGAAAACCACCGGCCACAGATGGCGACCGTAAGACCCCATGTTTTTGAAGAAGCCTTGCCACAATATCCTGTTCAGGGGGCCAATGTCGTAGAAGTCCCCCTTTCCGAAATTAATCCTGTCAACCGTTTGAAACTCCTTCAGATTTTGCCCGGTACCGAAGAGATTGACCTTACCGATGCCAGTATCATCGTTGCTGGTGGACGGGGGTTGGGTAAGCCGGAGGGATTTGCGTTAATCAAAGAGCTGGCGGATACCCTGGGTGGAGTGGTTGGCGCCAGTCGGGCAGCAGTGGATGCGGGCTGGATCTCTTATGCTCACCAGGTTGGTCAGACCGGAAAGACCGTTAAACCCAAACTTTACATTGCTTGTGGGATTTCTGGTGCCATCCAGCACTTGGCTGGTATGAGCACCTCCGATGTAATCGTGGCTATAAATAAAGACCCTTCAGCACCCATCTTTAAAGTGGCTAACTATGGTCTGGTGGGAGATCTTTACGAAATAGTTCCGGCAATCATCAAGACCCTCAAAGGTGAAATTTGACCCTGCCGTTGGCCTAAGTTATAATTAAATCCATATATGATTTCCAGTAATGCTCAGATTAAAAAGAATACCGCAGAAGAACATCTGCACCTTTCTAAATTGCGGAATATCGGTATTATAGCGCATATTGATGCCGGTAAGACCACTACTACCGAACGGATACTCTATTACAGCGGAAAACTTTATCGGATAGGGGAAGTAGATGAGGGAACCGCCGCGATGGACTGGATGGAACAGGAAAGAGAGCGGGGAATAACCATCACTTCCGCGGCTACCACCTTTAAATGGCAGGGTTGCCAGATTAATCTGATTGATACCCCAGGGCACGTGGACTTTACTATTGAGGTGGAGCGTTCTTTAAGGGTACTGGATGGTGCGGTGGGTATCTTTTGTGCAGTCGGTGGGGTGGAGCCACAGTCGGAAACAGTTTGGCACCAGGCGAACCGCTACCGGGTCCCGCGCATTGCTTATATCAATAAAATGGATAGGGTTGGAGCGGATTTTTTTCAAACGGTGGAGATGATGCGGGAAAGGCTGGGTTCAAAACCCTGTCCCATTCAACTACCCATAGGCCAGGCTGAAACCTTTACCGGTATCATTGATCTGGTAAGAATGGAGGTTTTTACTTACGGAGATGATGAAGGGACAAGTATCCTTCGCGGACCAATTCCCGAGCCTCTTTTTTCTCAGGCGGAAGAGTACCGAAAAACAATGATTGAATGCCTGGCGGAAAGCGACGAGGAATTGATGTCTCTCTACCTTGAAGATGAAAAGATTCCCAAAGGCCTTATCATCAAAACACTCCGAAGAGAAACATTGTCCGGTCGCATCCTCCCGGTTCTCTGTGGTTCTTCTCTTCGGAATAAAGGGGTGCAGCTTTTAATGGACGCTATCTGTAATTACCTTCCCTCTCCTATCGATCTTCCCCCAGTTAAAGGTAAAAATCCTAAGACTGGCAAAGAAGAAACCCGTGTGGCTTCTTCCCAAGAAAATTTTTGTGCACTTGCTTTTAAGATTGCCTCCGATCCATACGTGGGACGGCTTACTTATATAAGAGTTTATTCCGGAGTTCTCAAGGTAGGCTCTACTGTTTACAACAGCACCAGGGATTGCCGGGAAAGGATTAACCGAATTTTAAGGATGCATGCCAACAGGAGTGAAGATTTGAGTTTTGCGGGTGCCGGCGAAATCGTGGCGGTGGTGGGTTTTCGGGAAACAAAGACGGGTGATACACTTTGTACAGAGAAACACCCTATTGTTCTGGAACATATGAGTGTACCGGAGCCGGTTGTTTCTGTAGCGGTGGAACCGAAAACCAGGGCAGAATCAGAAAAGTTGAGTATGGCCCTTGCCAGGCTTTCTGATGAAGACCCTACCTTTCGGGTCCGCACTGATCACGAAACTGGGCAGACCATTATTTCCGGAATGGGTGAGCTGCATCTGGAAATCATTAGGGAACGTCTCCTGCGGGAATTTAAGGTGGCTACCAAAGCCAGTCAACCGCAAGTGGCTTTTCGTGAAACCATTACCGTTCCGGCAGAAGCAGAAGGGAAGTTTATCCGGCAGACCGGTGGCAAAGGGCAGTATGGCCACGTTTTTTTGCGCCTGGAACCTTTACCCAGAGGTAGTGGAATAGTATTTGAGGAGAAGATTAAAGGTGAAAAGATTCCCAAAGAATACTTCCCGGCGATCAAACAAGGAATAATTGAAGCAGCAGAAACCGGCGTTTATCAAGGATTTCCAGTGATTGATCTCAAAGTCATATTGCTTGATGGTTCTTATCATCCGGTGGATTCTTCGGAAATTGCCTTCCGAATTGCCGCCAGTCTGGGTTTTAAAGAAGCGGTTCGCAGAGCTTCGCCAGTTGTGCTGGAACCGATAATGAGACTGGAAGTCACCACGCCAGAAGACTTTTTGGGGAGTGTAATTGGTGATATAACCAGCAGAAGAGGAAGGATTGAGGAGATCAGGGATCGGCCACCGATGAAGATAATTCGGGCGCTTGCTCCCCTTTCTCTTCTTTTCGGATATGCGACATCTTTACGTTCCCTCACCCAGGGCCGGGCCAGTTATGTAATGGAACCCAGCCACTACGAACCAGTAGAAGAGGGAGGGAACACTTTAAATTTAAAATAGGAGGTAAGGTAAAAAATGGCAAAAGAAAAGTTTGACCGGGCTGGAAAACCACATGTGAATATTGGTACCATTGGCCATGTAGACCACGGCAAAACAACCCTTACCAGTGCCATCACTCTGTGCCTTTCTAAAGAAGGCAAAGCCACTTTCTTAAAGTATGAGGATATTGACAAGGCTCCTGAGGAAAAGGAGAGGGGGTTGACCATCAACATCTGCCACGCAGAATACCAGACCGAAAAGCGCCACTACGCCCATATTGACTGTCCTGGCCATGCCGACTACATCAAGAATATGATTACCGGCGCCGCTCAGATGGATGGTGCTATCCTGGTAGTCTCAGCCGCTGACGGAGCGATGCCCCAGACCAGAGAGCATATCCTTTTAGCCCGTCAGGTAGGGGTACCGGCCATCGTGGTCTTTTTAAACAAGATTGACCAGGTAACCGACAAAGAACTGTTAGACCTGGTGGAACTGGAGGTGCGAGACCTCCTTAACAAATACGAGTTCCCAGGAGACAAAGTTCCCTTTATCAAGGGAAGTGCTACTGAGGCTTTAGCCTGTGGCTGCGCCAAAAGAGATTGTCCCAAATGCGGCCCAATCTTCCAACTGCTGGACGCAGTGGACGACTTCATCCCCACCCCTGTCCGGGATATAGACAAGCCCTTCCTCCTTTCTGTGGAGGATGTCTTCTCCATCACCGGCAGGGGAACGGTAGCCACCGGCCGGGTAGAACGGGGCAGAATTAGACTGGGAGAGGAGGTGGAGATTGTCGGACTTACTACCCAGACCAGAAAGAGTGTCGTTACCGGTCTGGAGATGTTCCGCAAGACCCTGGATGAGGCAGTGGCTGGAGACAATGCCGGTATCCTTTTGCGTGGCATAGAGAAAGACCAGGTAAGGCGTGGTCAGGTTCTGGCTGCTCCTGGGACCATCACCCCCCATACCCACTTTAAGTGTCAGGTCTATGTCCTTTCCAAAGAAGAGGGTGGCCGCCACACTCCCTTCTTCTCCAACTACCGTCCCCAGTTTTACTTCCGCACCAGCGATGTCACTGGCACCATTACCCTGCCTCCTGGTGTGGAGATGGTTATGCCCGGAGACAATGCCAACATTGAAGTGAAACTGATTACCCCCATCGCCATGGAGAAGGGTCAGCGTTTTGCTATTCGGGAAGGTGGCCGGACTGTAGGGGCAGGGGCGGTGACTGAGATAATAGAAT
>CAZPLE010000059.1:0-4013 GCA_964587375.1 uncultured bacterium | reverse complement strand
ATCCAAGAAGGCGTAGAGGGTGGCGCCAGGTACTGGCTTGCGGAGTGAAATCTTGATGAGGCTACCCTCCTGAATCGCCTGGATGATCTGCGGCAGTTGCGCTACACACAAGACCTCAAAAGGTTGCATCTCCAATCGTAGAACATCCTTCATCCGGGAGAGTTCCAGCCGGTAAGGGATATCTTGATCAGAAACCAGTTCCAGGTAATGGTAACCCTCTCTGGGTTCAACCTCTAATACCTCCTGGTCTATTCTCTTTTCGCTCTTATTGTAAATGGTATAGATTGTCTTTTCCGGAATGGGAAATTTGTTGGCCAGAACCTTCTTTACCTTAGTCTCAATGAGGGGTTCTGGGCTAAGGGAAGCGAAGGCATCACCGTTCTCTTTTAATACCTGGTCTATCCTTCCGCCAAAGCCGCCGCAGCGTCCGATACCATTAAAGAAACACCGCCGAACCTGGTCTGGAGACTCTCCCCATTCGGCCAGTTTGAACTCCGGGAAGCAAAAACGGAAGTAGTTAAGGCTAAACTCGTCGTAATACTTTTCCGCAAACGGAAAACCAGCCGCATAATAGGTCTGGGACCAGGATCCGTCAAAGAACTGGGTGTAGTAGTCGCTGCCGGCGTGTTCGGTCATCAGGATGGCTTGTGGATTCTCCTTTCTCATCGCCTCCCTGGCTTTGATAGCATTCTGAATCAGAAGCTGGGGGTTGTAAGGGAACCGATCCTTTTGGTAATGGATATGGTTGTGATTGTAACAGGGGAATCCAATCATCAACTCATCTAAGTAGATGCCATCCATACCGGTCTCCCTTACTATCCGGCCACAGGTTTGGGCAATGTAATCTGCCCAGGCGTTGGGTTCGTAGAAGCACTCGCTCCAGCCACCGGTACCGCTGGGGTCATATGGACCCAACTGGGCATAATTGTTGGGCCTGTCCATTGAAGCCCATTCCTTGCCGTGTGCCTCTCCTATCTTTGACCCTGCCCAGCAAAAACGGTGGTCAATGTAGACGGTGAAACGGGTCCCCTTTGCCTGGCACTTCTTTACCTCTTCCCGGAAGGTCTCAAGGCCTCCCCGGTGTCTGTTATAGTCAAAGTCACCAGGACGGTAGCGGTCTATGGTAAAGGGCGGACGGCCATCAACATCTGGCGGATAGTCATCCCACATCGCCCACTGGGTAATATGTTCCCAACCTTTCAGGTTTTCCGCGTAGATATACCTCTGTTCCTTCTCCGACCAGAACCCAGGTGGATGGCCAATTATAAAACTGAAGCAGTTCTTAAACCACTGGGGGGTTTCTACATGGCGGTACCAGGTATGCGCCCAGTTCGCATAATCCTTTAACGGCTCTTTCCAGCCACCCTGATAGACACCTATTACCGTCTCCGGCAGGAGGTATTCTCTACCGGAAACCACCTCCTTCTCCGGGTAGTAATAGGCCAGACCGATACCCTCATCAAAATCGAATATCTCCTCTTTCGGCATTTCATACTGCAACGGCGTTTCGCTATGCCTTATTATCGTCTCGGAATTAGGCGACAGTTTCTTAAGAACAAGCCCCTTAAAACCACCGGTATTATCTTTTGGGTAGGTATAAAGGCCAGCGCCAGTCTTGAGGTGGAAGATTGCCATCACCTGCATCCAGGCAAGGTTGCCATATTCTTCAATATGCTCACAGTCAACCTTTCCCACAATGCCACTGCGCCAGGGGTAAAAATAGTAGTTTTCGGAAAGGTCCTCATCAATATTTAACCGCGCTAGAACCGGAAAGATGGGTTGAACCCTTAGCGGCGATTCTGAGAGGTTCTTTAAGTTTAGAGACCAAACCATCTTTGGGGTCTCATCTATCTCTATCTGGATGGTGGCTTCCATTGGTGGCTTTTCCGAAACCAGCGTTATCTGAGCGCTCTTTCTCTTTTCCTTCTCCGTGGCTCTTACCTCTTTGATGGTAAACTTCTGGGAGTCAAGAGAGACCTTCTTGCCCTGGATGATGAAGATAGGAGAGTTTGCCTCCTTGAAGAGATAGTCGCTGCCGGTCTGCTTGTTCCGTATCTTTGACCAGCGCAGCCCCTTTACGGTGGAGAGTTCGCAGAGAAAGAGTGGGTTTTCCAAGACTACGGAACCTTCTCTCTTTTCAATGCGCACTTCTTCCGCATCTATTCTTTCGCCAAAGTAGACGAACAATAGAAGAAAAGAGAGGAAGAGAAGAATCCTGTTCAGACTCTTCCTCACAAAACCCTTCCTTTCCATCAGACTGGCCTATTCTTTCCGCTCGCCTTTGATGGTCACCCAGTCAATCTCCATATCTGCCGGTTGGCTACCCAGGGTATTAGCGCTTAAAAAGATGGGCATGCTGGCTTCCGGTATGGCATCCGGACTGGTAATCCGGTAGATACGTTCTCCATCAATAAAGAATTGAATCTGGGACTCTGACCAGACAATCTTGATAAGATACCAGCGGTTCGGCACCAGGTCATAGACATGCTCCCGCACACTTTTGGCAGTATCTCCATCTTTAACAACGGAGGCGAAGAGAGCCGCATCCTGAATGGTTATCCAGCAGACGTTGTAGCACCAGGGCGTAAGACTCTGGAAACCCAAGTAATAGAAGATAGTGGAATCGGTGCTGAACCTGTTGAACTTTACCTTCATCTCTAAGGTGACGTACTTGAACTTCTTCAAGGAGGCGAGAAATATCTGGCCGGCCTGGGGACTATCCCGCAGGATGCCGTTTTCAACAGTGATGGCGGCTGTCGGCATTGGTCCCCAGTTTTTGATACTATAGCTGTCAAAGTCATCGCTGAAGAGCACTTCCTCGGCTGCTAAGTGGCTGGCGAAAAGAAAGAGTGAGATTCCCAGCAAAAGTGCCGTCAATCTTTTTCCTTTCATCTTAATCCCTCCTAACCTTAATTTACCACAAGTATCACCTCGTCCTCAAGGTAATGCCCACTGAACAATTTGACTATTACCTTGGTTCCCTGTGGATATCCGTTAAGGTCTGCGGTGGCTCTTCCCTGTTGGAGAGGAAGTGCTTTGCCGGAGGTGATACCCTTTCCCGTATCGGACCCAAAGTACACCTCAACCCTTGGAGATCTTACCCTTTTTCTCAATCTGATGGTAAGTTTATCTCCTTCCTGCTTGAGATCAAGTATTTTGGGAAACTGGGCAATTGCCTTCACCTCCATCGGCGCCAATCTGCAGGAAAGGAGTGCTTCACCTTTTATGGTCCGATAGGGTATCTCCTCATCATAAGCCAGTTCTACATAATGAGTACCCTGCCGGTGCGGAACGCTTAATAGGTCCTTTTCCACCACATAGTCATTCTTATTATAAAGGGTATAGATTACCTTTTCTCTCAACGGAAACTTATTGGCATAAAGGTAATCAATCTTGGTTGGAACCAGCGGCACCGGTGAAAGGGTGGCAAAGACGTCTCCGCTTTCGCGCAGAACCTTTCCGGTTCGCGCCAGATAGTAGACCTGGTCGTCATTCGCCAGTTCGCTGCGTTCAAAGCAGACGGCATTGAAAAATGCTGTTCTTGCGCCATCTTCAAAGGTCTGACCCCAGTTGTAAAGTTTGAATTCCGGAAAGAGAAAGCGGAAAAAGACCAGGTCATAAAGGTTGAGCGCTTTTTTGTCCTCATACTCCGGATACCGCCATTCAAACTGCTGGGCTGTGGATCCGTCGTGGAACTGGGAAAGATAGTCAGAAGCCGCATGTTCGGTATAGACGCAAGCCTCAGGATTTTCTCTTCGCACCGCAGCCACCACTTTTTGGAGAAGATTTGCCCATCTTGTGGCTGGAACAGCACTGGCTAAGGTGCCATTGTAGTGTTGGTGTTCCGCATTGAAACAGGGATACATCAAAGCGCCCCTATCCAGCCGGACACCATCAGCCCCTGTCTCCTTGATAATCTGCGCAAACCTGTGGGCAACATAATCCTGCCAGCCCTCCACATAGGGGCAGACAATCCAGCCGTCATCCGGTTCCACACAGTAGTCGCGGTTATA
>CAZPLE010000058.1:0-7945 GCA_964587375.1 uncultured bacterium | reverse complement strand
CCAAGCACCTGGTGTAAATTCTCCGTAAGGAACAAGATGCCTCTTGCGGTAAATGGAAAGAATCTCCCCCAAAGGGGAGATTCTTTCCATTTACCGCAAGAGGCATCTTGTTCCTTACGGAGAATTTACACCAGGTGCTTGGTGTCCGGTCATCCGTTTTCTGGTAAAAAGACAGGCTGGTTACCTTCCTGACCTCCGTCGGGGAAGTAACCCTGGAGTCTTCTTCTTTAAAAAGATACCCCTTGCCATCTTTATCTGTTATGAAGACATCTTTTCGGAAGAGGTGGCAGCAGTAATCGCCAAAGGCCGGTTTGTGCTGGTTACCCTTACTAATGACTCTTGGCTTGGAACCCTGGGAAGCGCCCAGCACTTTGCGTTCGCCTCTTTACGGGCGGCTGAAGCCGGATCCTATCTGATACGCGCTGCCAATACCGGCATCACCGCTTATTTAGATAAAAGGGGAAGAATAGTAAAGAGGCTTCCACCGGCGTGCCGGGGAATACTTCTGGGAAACGTCAACCTTGTTTCCGAAAAGACTTTTTATCAGCGTTTTCCGCTCCTTACCCCCTCTTTTTCCATTGTCTTTTTAATCACCATTTCTCTCTTTCACAGGAAAATGCACAATGAAGAATAGTCTGGAACAATTAGAAAAGGCTCTCGGTTATTCCTTCCGTAAGAAGGATTTGTTGTTCATGGCATTGACTCACCCTTCCTACGCATTTGAAAATAACCTACCTTCTAACGAACGATTGGAATTTCTGGGTGACGCGGTCCTTTCCCTGATAGTAGCAGAAAAGTTATACCAGCGCTGTCCTTTAGCCAGTGAGGGTCGCCTATCCCAGCGCCGTGCCGAATTTGTGCAGAAAGCAACCCTCACCGAAATTTCACAAAGACTGGGTTTGGGCCGGTTTTTACTTCTTGGAAAAGGGGAGAAGAAGCAGGGTGGAGAAAGGACCCCTTCTAATCTTGCCAACGCCTTAGAAGCAGTGATTGGTGCTATCTATCTTGACGGAGGTATTAGGCCGACTCGGTCTTTTATCCAGCGCCATTTCTTTAAAAAGAGTAAATAGGGGTTTTTCACGTTCTTTACTCTCTTCACCGGATATGGTGGGTGGCAACTTCCTGTTCCAGGAGGGAGAAGAGGTTGGTGACTGTCCAATAAAGCATTAAGCCTGATGGTAGATTATAGAGAAAGATGACCAGCATTGCCGGCATGAAAAAGGCCATCACCTTCTGTTGTTCTGACCCTGGGCTGGTAGCGACGGAGGATAGTTTTTGCTGGAGGAACATCGTAGCACCCATAAAGAGCGGCAGGAGATTGACCGGAAAATCTCTACCAGCAATCTTTAAGGCAAAGAGCGCGTCTGGGAGGGATAGGTCACTTATCCATAAGGCGAAGGGTGCCCCCCGCAAAACAATTGCGGTTCTCAACATAATGAAGATAGCAATGAAGATAGGAATCTGAACAAGCATCGGCAGACAACCAGCCATCGGGTTGATTCGGTACTGTCGGTAAAGTCCAAAGAGTTCTTTTTGCATTCCTTGCGGATTGCCTTTATATTTTTTAGAGAGGTCTTTCAGATAAGGTTGTAATTTCTGCATCGTCTTCATCGTCCGCAGACTCAAGCGCGTCAACGGGAAAAAGAGAATTTTAACCAAGATGGTCATGAAGATAATGGCTACCCCCCAGTTGGGTATAATTCTGTGGAAGAAAGTGAGGATTTTTAAGATAAACCTACCTAGAATTACCATCGGTCCGGAAGGCAAAGCCCTTTCTACTCCGACTTGTTCTTTGGCAATTATGGAATAGTCTGCAGGTCCGGAATAATAATAGAACCGGTAAATACTGGCCTTTTCTGGTGTCAGTAAATAAGAGGCGATTAAACCGGTCTCTTTCTCTCTGGAGATAAGGGCGGTCAGTCCTCTTTCTGGTTTTAAAAAGGAGATAAGGTACTGGCTGATTTTGGTCAGGCAGGTAGCGTTGGTGATGTGGCGTTCTTCCTCTTTTATCCTTTCCGGCCGAAAACGTTCAATTCCTTCGTCTTTCACAACACTGATCTGTTCTGGCGTCTGCATTCTGACCTCTGGCGGTTTTGCGCCGAATCCAATCAGGAAGATTTCGGTATCCTGACCTTCGCCCTCAAACTCTATCTCCAATCCTATGCCATATCTTCGGTTATCAAAGGTGAACCTTTTAATTATTTTCCTGCCCGGTCTTTCTCCCTGTAAGAGCAGCGTTCCTGTTGGTTCCTTTGGTGTGAGAGAGAGAATTTCGCGGTCAGCCTGGTAGATAAGCTGCTCACCGGTAGTTTCCAGAGGATAAAATTCACCTTTCGGGATGGTCTCCAAGAACTGTTCATCTTCCTTCTGGAAGGGTGGCTTTTTTCTTCGGGTATAATCTTTCAGCCCTAAGGAAGTAATCTTACCGCCAGAGGTATCAATAACAGCCCGATAAAGGTCTGTTTCTACAATGACCTTTTTCCCTTTTAGCACCTTTTCGGTCTTTTTCAGGGAAGGTCCTTTTGGTTCGGTTTCTTCCGGCATTGTTACCGTACTCTTTTTTTCCACCACAGGAGAGGTTGTTTTCTGAAATTTAACCTGAAAATAATATTGAAAGATGAAGAGAACTGCGAGGGAAAGCGCAAAAGCAATGAAGACTCTCTTTTCCATAGACAATCTCTATTATTCCACCGGGTCAAAACCGCCAGTATTAAAAGGATGGCACCGAAGAACCCTTTGCAATCCCATCCAGCAGCCCTTTAAGGGGCCATAACTTTCTATCGCCTCCTTTGTATATTGCGAGCAGGAGGGATAAAAACGGCAAGAGGAGGGAAGAAAGAATCGGGCAAAGGTTCGGTAGAGATCAATCATCCGCAGAAAGAAAGTCTTCATTAGACCGTAAGCCTCTTTCTCCCTTTAGCCCGACGCTGGTTAATTACTCTTCTGCCACCAGGTCGCCGCATCCTTTTTAAGAATCCGTGCGTTCTTTTTCTTTTGCGGTTATGGGGTTGATAGGTGATACTCATTTCCCTTTCTCCAAAAGGAGAATTATTATACCACACTAAAAGGTTAACGGGAAGGGTACCAATATCAGGCGGAGTCCTAAGGCAACGAAAAGGATGCCGAGAAAGAGTTCCAATGCCCGAAAGGACCGTTGGCAGTATCTGAGAGCCGTCAGGGAGATATTAAGAAAGAAGGTAATAGCCAAAAAAGGTATGGCAAAACCGGCACTGAAAGCAAGGAGAAGAGAGATGCCCCGCCGAATAGTTTTGCTCACTGCGGCTGTCGCCAGAATCGCAGCCAGGATTGGAGAACTACACCCTGTCCAGGCGGCGGAGAAAGAGAGGCCCACCAGGAAGGAACCGAAAAGACCACCCTGTTTTACAATCTGGCTTTTTGTCGTGGGAAGGCGATAGAGAAGGCTGGGCTTAGAGATAATAAGTAAACCAAAGAGGATAATCACCAGTCCGCCAGCCTTTTGAAAATAGACCAGGTGACTGCTCAAAATATTTCCCAGGAAAGTAGCAGATGCTCCGACAGAGACAAAGAGAAAAAGAAAACCAAGAAGGAAAGAGAGCCCGTGCAGAAAGACAGCCACTCGTTTCCGGCCGACCATCTCCGGAAGAGAAAATCCGCTTAGGGTGACAAGGTAAGAGGGGATTAACGGAAGGGTGCAGGGAGAAAAAAAATAGGCAACTCCAGCCAGAAAAGCGAGCCAGAGAGTAGGATTTTCCATTCCAGTTCTTCTCTTTTTATACCTCTGGCATTATAAAGAGTTTCGTTTAGTGCGGAAAAATTCTATCTCTTCCCTCACCGCATCAAAAAACCGCTCTTCCGGAACTTCAAACTCACAGTGTACCGAGAGAGGGCCTTGATAGCCGATGCGCTTCAATTCGGAGAAGACAGCGGTCCAGTTTACCATTCCTTTGCCAGCAGGTACCCACAGATATTTACATCTTCCGTGTTCCTGATATTCTTCTCTGGTTATCAAAACATCTTTTAAAGCCACGATGCTTAAGTACTTTTTTATCATCGCACACCCTACACTGAACTCCTCACCTTCTACCACCATATGGCCAGGGTCAATGTAAGCACCCAGATAATCAGGGTCAAAGCCGTTAAGGAGATGGGCAAGTGCGGCACAATTAAGGCCCATACAGCGGTTGGAGTGAGTATGATAGCAGATCTTCACGTTGTATCTTTTGCCCAGTCTCTGCCATCCCTCAAACGCTTTTCTTATCTTATCAACCTCCTGCCAGTAGTCCTGCCTTTCCGGGTCAAAGAGGTAATAACCCAGTTTTATCAACCGAATATTAGCCTTTTCCATTGCGGAAAGAATAGGTTCTGCGGTTGGGTGGTCTGGATAGAGCAGGTCAAAGTTTCCAGTAATCATCGGAATAACCAGACCTTCTTCGTTCATCAATCTGGCTATCTGGGGAAGTTTTTCGGCAGCATTCTCTGGGTTTATGGGATAGCCGGGTCTGACGCACAGGTCATAGCCATCAAATTTAAAGTTATGCGCCAGTGTCACCAATTCTTCAATCCTTTTGTCTTTAAAGGCTTTGGAAAAGAGAATCAATTTCCACATCGCACACTCCTTCATTAAAGAAGGGAACTGGCGTATATCTTATCCACCAGTTCCATCGTTTTTACCGCATTCTCCAGACAGCCCAGGGGCTTCTTTCTACTTTTCACACAGTCAATAAAGTTACGGCTCTGGTCAAAGAAACCAAGGACATGGTGCGGTTTATCACTCCCGGCTGCTTGTTGAGCAGTAATCGTAATACCATCAGGGTGAGCCTTATCATAGTAAAAACCGGTGTGTTCTACGTCTGTTTTGGCAACACACCCTTGTCCGTGAATCTCTACCTCCAGAAACCGCCGACCGCTATTCCAGTTAGCAGAGAAGAATCCAGAGACTCCGCCCGGGAAGAGCACCAGGGCATTATACTTAACATTGTTGTCCCGGTAGGAATTACGCACAATGCTGGAGACACTCAAAGGTTCGCTACCGGCAAGCCAGAGCATGCAGTCCAGCATATGAGAGGCATCGACGGTGAGGATATCTATATAGGAAGCAGGAAGATCAGCCTGGTTTTTGCAGAAGGTCACGGTAAACTGGTCAACTGGACCTCTTTTCTCAACCATCTCGCGCATCTTCCTTACCAAAGGAACGAATTTACGCTGGTAGCCTATCTGGGTGATGTTGCCGTTTTCCTTCACTATCTCTAAAAGGACCTTTGCCTGAAAGGTAGTCAGGGCTGGTGGCTTCTCAGAGAAGACATCAAACTTGTTACGGTAGCAATACTCCAAAATGGGATAGGAAAGGTGGGGATGAAGGATAACGTAGACCGCATCGGGTTTCTCTTTTTCCAGCATCTCCTGGTAGTCTTTATACGCTCTTTTAAACCCAAACCTTTCCATACCCAATTTCAGCCTTTCTTCGCTAATTTCGCATAATCCCACAAGTTCCACATCTTCCATTTCCGCCAGAGAAGGATAATGGAAGGTGCTACTGATATATCCGCAACCGATAGCACAAACCTTCACCTTGTCAGACATCTTTTCTGCCTCCTTCCTCGCTCTTTTTCAGATGTTTATTGAGCCAGGCAATCGCCTCTTTTCTGTAGACACCGACTATATCGTGAAGATTAGAACTCAAAAGATGTTTGAAATTTTCCGGTTTGCCAAAGGCGTGATAAACACCTTCCAGTTCCCGACAGATCTCCTGATACCCCTCCAATGGGAACCAGTTATCGTTGGCATTATTGGCAATCAAAAGTGGCCGGGGGGCAATCAGGGCATAGATATCGGTTGTATCTCCATATTTGAGCAGGTTAGGAATATAGGTCCCCAGGCAGGTATGGTAAGAATAAGTAATGTGGTGCCTGATAAGTGCCCGATAGGTGGAGTTAGCATTTATAGCGACGCAACACCCCACCCTTCTGTCCAGCGCTGCCAGGTTATACGCCTGCATTCCACCCCAACAGAGACCTACGACCGCAATCCTTTCTGGATCAACATCACCTCTGGAAACAAGGTAATCGATCGCCCGGATATTATCATAGGTATTCATACCCATAAAGGTCTTCCCTAAACTTAAGGCAACGGGCACAATATTTAGTTGTTCTATTTCAGAGTTGGATTCCCTTCTCCGTTCTCCGGAACAACGGTTATCCGGCAGAATAACGAGGAAGCCCTCCTGAGCAAGGCGGATCTTAAAAAAAGGGAAAGAGTATTTACCCAGACTTTCCCAGCCCTGAAGGAGTAAAACCCCAGGCTTTTTTCCTTTAGCCTCTTGATGGTAGTAAACATGAGCAGGTACCTTTACCAATTCCTCAGAGTGATAAATCACCCTTTCTTGAACAACACCTGAATCGTCAAATATTACTTTTTCTTCAATTACGGGTTGGAGTGGGTATTTCTTTGCCGGCATCTCACCCAGACATTCTTTGTGCCTCTGTGCAAACCTTTTCAACCGGACTTTCAGAGCAGAAATTTCCGTCGGCAACGGTGGTCTTTTTTGAGCCAGTCGTTCTGCCTCTTTCTGGAGGCCCTTTATGACGGAATATTCCATTTTGCTTTATCCTCCTCATTTATTTAATAACATCAAACCTTACCGGAGAGACTTTCTGCGTGAGACCACTGGTAGTTTTTAAAGGTATCCAGAGCATACCTGATTACCTCTTCCGGTATCCCTAAGTCCGGACCATGGTAACAGACACCAATGAAACCTCCGGAAGGAAGTGACCATTTTTCTATCAACAACCTTGCCTCTTCGCAAATCAGTTCTTTATTCTTAGTAGGCAGGGTTGCTTGAATATCCACGCTTCCCTCAAAACAGATCTTGCCCCGATACCTTCTACCTATCTCCTCTATTCCTAAGGCTCTGGGCTGTTCCAGTTCTATTACATCCAGTCCGCAAGCAATAAATTCTGCTATCAAGTCATTAATCTTTCCATCGGAGTGCATGCGCATAATCCAACCGTAAGAGTGAACAGTATCAAACAGTTTCTGGTAAATAGGCGAAAAGATTTCCCGAAACATCTGAGTGCGAACAAACGGTTGGGTTTGGGTGCCCCAGTCCTCCGGCATGGAGATACCGTGTATCCCTTCAAATTTTGAGTATTGTCGCAGAACCGCTAAGAAGAAGTCTAAGGTTTTATTCAAAAATTCTTTGACTTCTTCCGGATGGAGATATAAGTCCATCATCAGGTTAGAAAATCCCCGAGCAAGTCTGGCGCGTCTTAAAATTCCGTCAATTCCCGCCAGGACAAATCGGTCGCCTGCTTTGGCAATCTGCTCTTTAACCTTTGCATAACGTTGCGGATCATCCGGATTGGGCCATCGGTATTCTTTAAGTTTATCCCAGTCATCCAACGGATGGCCAACCGGTTCACCCATAATCTCTTCCTTGACTCCCCACCGCTTCCAGACACAACCCCATTCATCTTTCGTCTCTGTTTCCGAAAGTCTTTCCTCAGGCGAATCATAACATACAGTGGCAAAGTCAGACTCTCCGAGCAGTGGAAAAGAGTAAGGAATTCGTGGAGGATTCTTAAATCTGATTGCTCTCTCTACAACCTCGTATCTATCCATCTTGGGAATAGATTATACCAGAGTATCTATTTATTTTCAATCTTTCCGAAGCGAAGTGCTTCATCAAAAATCTCTCCTTCGGGTAGATTTTTATGTTAGAAATTAGGTTTTTAAATACATCTTTAGTGGTTGGAGGTGTATTTATCTTTTTTCAGAAAAGCCAGGTCGTTATTTTATGAGCAGTTTTTGAGCCATCTCAACATAAGTCAACCCGTCATTTAATCGCTGCCAGCCTTCAATATTTCTCAAATCAGCGTTGGGTGGATAGCGCTTTGCTAATTCTTCTTTCAGTTGTGTTAGAGCAAGACCTAAGGTTTGGACTCTTTCTAAATTGGGCAGGTTGGTG
>CAZPLE010000057.1:0-5627 GCA_964587375.1 uncultured bacterium | reverse complement strand
GCAAACTGTGCCCTTCTCGGTGGCGAAACGGCTCAGATGGCTGATATTTACGGCCGGGACGGATTTGACCTGGCTGGGTTTGCCGTCGGCGTGGTGGACAGGTCCCGAATTATTGACGGCAAAAAGATTTTACCCGGGGATTGCCTTATCGGATTGGCAAGTAGCGGCTTGCACAGCAACGGGTTTTCCTTAGTAAGAAAACTCTTTCCGCCGGCAGAGATACAGGAAAAGGGAAGCCTGGGGGCAATGCTTCTCACACCCACCCGTATCTATGCCAGATTGATTACCACTATCGTCCAAAAGTTTGAAGTGAAGGGTATGGCGCACATTACCGGCGGAGGACTGTTAGAAAATATTCCCCGCATCTTACCGACCGGCACCAAAGCCGTCCTCAAACTCTCTGCCTGGAAAGAACCAGAGATCTTCCGAATCATCCAGGAGCGAGGCAGGATTCCTTTTGAGGAAATGGCGCGCACCTTCAACTTAGGGATTGGAATGGTAATGGTAGCGGAAGCAAAAGAGGCGGAAAGAATCTCTCGTTTCCTCGATGAAAAACGGGAGAAACACTTCTTAATTGGTCAGATTGAAAAGACAGGTGGAGAACCATATTGCGAAATAAGGTGATATTTATGAAAGGTCAGATGATGTGGGGCGGAAGGTTTAAGCGCAAGCCGACTGCGCAGACCATAGGGTTTTCCGCTTCGCTGCCAGTGGATGCCAGGCTGGGAAAGTATGACATCCAGGGTAGCATTGCTCACGTTAAGATGTTGAGAAAAGTGGGCTTATTAAAAGAGGAGGAGGCCAAAAAGATTCTCCAGGGATTGACCGAAATTGGAAAAGAACTGGAGAGGGGCGACTTTCTCTTTAAACCAAGCGATGAAGACATCCACACCGCAGTGGAACGGCGCCTTTCGGAAAAGGTGGGCAAGGAGGTGGCAGGTAAACTGCACACCGGTCGGAGCCGTAACGACCAGATAGCCCTGGACGAAAGACTTTACGTCAGAGACCTTCTCTCCCAGATTGATGGATATTTGCGAAAACTCCAACAGGCACTCCTCTTGTGGGCAAAAAGATATCGGGAAGTGATAATGCCTGCCTTTACCCATCTGCAACACTCGCAAGCTATCCTCTTTGCCCATTGGGTTTTAGCTTACATGGAAATGTTTGAGCGTGACCGCCAGCGGCTGGCTGAGGTGCGGAAAAGGGTTAATGTCTCACCGTTGGGGGCTGGGGCTGGTGGGGGCTCTTCCTTACCCTTAGACCCAACTTATCCAGCAAAACTGCTGAAGTTTGAGACTCTTTTCTCCAATAGTCTGGATGCAGTCAGCGACCGGGACTTTCTGGTGGAAGTGGTGGCTGTCTCGGCATTGATTGCTGTCCACCTTTCCCGGCTCTGTGAAGAGTTGGTGCTTTGGAGCAACGAGGAGTTTGGCTACCTAAAGATAGATGAGCGCTATTGCACCGGAAGTAGTGCGTTGCCTCAAAAAAAGAACCCTGATATTCCAGAACTGGTGAGGGGAAAGACCGGTTGTGTCTTCGGAGCATTGGTAAGCCTTTTGACCACCCTGAAAGGTCTCCCCCTCTCTTATAACCGGGACTTACAAGAGGATAAAGCACCGTTCTTTGTGGCCACTGACACAGTGAGAGACTGCCTTAAAATCTGCGCGGAGATGATACCCTCAATCCAGGTAGACGCTGAAAGGATGCGCCAGTCGGCGGAAAGGGGTTACGCAACCGCTATTGACCTGGCGGAATTTATGGTGGGAAAAGGGGTGCCTTTCCGTCAGGCGCACGAAATTGTCGGAAAGATTGTAAAATATTGTCAGGCTAAGGGGAAGTGTCTGGAAGACCTTTCTCTTTCAGAACTGAAGAAATTTTCACCCCTTTTTAGAGAAGAGGTTTTAGAAGTCCTTTCTCCCCAGGGCTCGGTCCAAAAGCGTAAGACTCATGGCTCACCGAATCCAAAGTTGGTCTCTGAGCAGCTGGAAAAATGGGCAAAAGCCCTGAGGATGAGAGGTTGATTAAGTCCTCAAACCCGTTTTCTAAGCCATGGCCAGAAAGGAATTTACCGA
Source organism: uncultured bacterium (assembly GCA_964587375.1). GTDB lineage: Bacteria > Ratteibacteria > UBA8468 > MWAK01 > MWAK01 > CAZPLE01. Next base: position 3,555 of record CAZPLE010000057.1, on the reverse strand, counting down.
GAGATACCGGGAAGGGTTTATTGAGGATTGCTCTCTTACTCTGCTGGCGGAACGATACGGAACGCCGCTCTATCTTTATAGCAAAAAGACCCTTCAGGAAAGGGTGGCCTCTTTTCAAAAAGCGTTCTTGCCGATCGACCCTCTGATTCGCTATAGTTGTAAAGCCAATAGCAACCTTTATCTTCTTAAAATCATTAGAGAGTGCGGGTGTGGCGTGGATGTAATCTCTGCTGGAGAGATAGCCATCGCCCTTGCTGCTGGTTTTCAACCTTCGCAACTAATTATGGAAGGGCCGGGCAAAAGGAAAGAAGAGCTGGAATTCGCACTGGAGAAGAGGGTTTCTTTCTTTAGTGTGGAATCACTTTCGGAACTTAGGGCCCTGAATCGGATCGCTGGAAGAAGAAGGAAAAGAATAATGGTGCTCCTGCGACTCAATCCGAACATTCCCGCCGGAGGCCACCGGTACATCACCACCGGCAGGAAGGAGAATAAATTTGGGTTGACGGAAGAAGAGGTTGTCACTACCCTAAAAGAGCGAAATAACTACCATCACCTTGAGATCGCTGGTCTCCATTTACATTTAGGTTCTCAGATCGCCACTCCAGAACCATACCTAAAAGCGATCAGAAAAGCCAGGCAATTGTACAAAATCTGTCCTTTTGGGTTTCTTGACCTGGGTGGCGGATTTCCGATTGCCTATGATAAAAAGGTGGCTGCCATTGAACTCTTTGGGAAGGCAATCTGCAAAGAGATCAACGGTTGGGATGTAAAGGTTATCTTTGAACCCGGTAGGTATCTGGTGGCGGAATCTGGCTTTCTCCTGACCAGGGTAATCTACCGGAAAGATAGACCACACAAAAGATTTCTGGTGGTTGATGCGGGAATGAATGACCTTGTCAGACCTTCTCTTTATGGAGCCTACCACCATATCCAAGCCGTAAAGAGATTTAGGGGGAAAAAGACCCTTTTTGATGTCGTTGGGCCAATCTGTGAATCCGGAGATTTTTTAGGAAAGGAAAGGTTCCTGCCGGAAAAGATAAAAGAGGGAGACCTCCTCCTGATTGCGGAAGCAGGAGCATATGGGTTTGCGATGGCTTCCAATTACAATGGGCGGTTGAGACCCGCAGAGGTTCTGGTGGATGGTGCCGATCACTATTTGATACGACAGCGGGAGGATTTTGCCAGCCTCCTGGCCCAATTCCCAAAGCAAGGGGAGCAGAGCTTGCAAGGGGAAATTTTAGGAACGTAAAAAGAGATGCCACAGTTGCGATTAGGGATAATCGTTTCCCTTGAAAAAGGGGAAGAGAGTCTAAAAAAGGTACGGGAACTGGGTTTTGAAACCTGCCAGCTGGTCTGTTGGGACCAAAGCCACTTTACTCCGGCGAATGCCCAAATGGTCAAAGAGATGGCAAAAAAACTGGCAATAGAAATAACGATTTTGTGGGTGGGCTGGCCTGGACCACAGGTATGGAATTTTAGAGAAGGGCCAGCCACCTTAGGGTTGGTTCCTCCGGAATATCGGTACGTAAGGATGGAGGTTTTGAAGAAAGGTTCTGATTTCGCAAGATCTATCGGAGTTTCCAGTATCGCCACCCATGTCGGGTTCATTCCGGAAAACCCCAAGGATCCCCTTTATCCCGGCTTGGTGGCAGCTGTCAGGGAAGTGGCGGCCTATTGTCAGAAAAACGGACAGTTCTTCTGTTTTGAAACCGGTCAGGAGACGCCAACAACCCTGGTAAGAACCATTGAGGAGGTGGGGTTGCCCAACTTAGGAATCAACTTTGACCCGGCAAACCTCTTGATGTATGGTAAGGCAAACCCGGTTGATGCCCTTGATCTCCTCGGGAAGTTCGTAAGAGGTGTTCATGCCAAGGACGGTGAATACCCTACTGATGGATATACTCTCGGCCAGGAAAAGAAGGTGGGCGAAGGAATGGTCAACTTTCCAAAAGTGATAGCCAAATTGAAAGGTTACGGCTATCAGGGCGCACTTACTATCGAGAGGGAGATTGCAGGCCAGCAGCAGATAGAAGATATTCTGACTGCTCGCGACTATCTTTTACCATTGTTATAAATAAAAGAATGATTAAGGTAGCGGTAGTTGGTGCCGGGCACATGGGAGAAGGCCACCTCCGAGTCTATTCCCGAAAACCCGGTGTGAAACTCCTATTTGTATGTGACCCGGACAAAATCCGGGGAGAAAGAGTGGCCCAAAAGTATCAGACCACCTGGGTTGCTGACTACCGAGAGATTATCGGACAGGTTGACGCAGCCAGCATTGTGGTGCCAACCAACCTCCATTTTGCCGTGGCCTCTGACTTTCTAAAAAGTGGAAAACCAGTCCTTTTGGAAAAGCCGATTGCCGTCACTCTCCGAGAGGCAAAGGAACTGGTAAGTTTAAGCCAAAAAAAGGGAGTCCCTCTCCAGATTGGACATATTGAACGTTTTAACCCAGCGGTTCAGAAACTTGCTGAAAGAATGAAAGAACCGATGTACTTAGAGATACACAGGCTCAGTCCCTTTAAAGGCAGGGGTACTGAGGTAAGTGTCGTTTCCGACTTAATGATTCATGATATAGACCTTGTCCTGGAGCTGGTTGGGGGGGAGATAAGAAAGATTGAGGCGCTCGGCCTTTCCGTGTTTACTCCCACCGCGGATATCGCTACCAGTCGTCTGACCTTTTCTAATGGAGTGGTGGCAAATCTCACTGCCAGCCGTATCAGCGACAAGAGCATGCGCAAAGTGCGCATCTTTGAAAAGGATAGATACTGGTCCCTGGACTGCGAACTGCAGCAACTTTATTGCTACCGGAAAAACCCTTCTGACGCCTGGCGCAAAAAGGAGAGACCGACACTGACGGACCTTATCGTGAAAGAGGAAGTGCCGGTGCAAAAAGCAGAACCACTCAGTCTAGAGATAGATGCATTTCTGGAGGTGGTCAGGAACAAGAGTGTGCCGCTGGTCACCGGGAAGAAGGCGTTGAAGGCACTGGAAGTGGCGACAAAGATAGAAACAAAAATAGATCAATAAAAGATTGAGGGAGGGAAAAAGATGGATTTTACGGCCAAACGTATCTTTTTAACGAAGGGTGTTGGTAAGGACCGCGAGAAACTGACCAGTCTGGAGCGAGCGTTGAGGGATGCAGGGATTGCACCCTTCAACCTGGTCCATATCAGCAGTATCTTTCCGCCGGGAGCAAAATTGATCAGCCGGGAAAAAGCGCTTAAATTTTTAACACCCGGCCAGATTCTCTTCTGTGTCATGAGCCAGAATTCAACTAACGAACCGCACCGCCTCATAACCGCCTCTATCGGTCTGGCCATTCCAAAGAATCCTCAGCACCACGGTTATCTCTCCGAATTTTCCGGCTTCGGTATGACCGATGAAAAAGCCGGCGATTATGCTGAGGACCTGGCCGCACAAATGCTGGCGACCATTTTAGGGGTAAAGTTTGACCCAGACAGCAGTTATGACGAAAAGAAGCAGATCTGGCGGATGAGCACGGAGATTGTTAAGACCACCAACATCACCCAATCGGCGGTGGGTGATAAGGAT
>CAZPLE010000056.1:0-13081 GCA_964587375.1 uncultured bacterium | reverse complement strand
TGCAATAATTTAGCAAGGTGCGGTCGGATACGAGAAAAGACGCTCTCCGGAGACCCAGAACCAGAAACTGTTTTAATTCTCTCTGGTTCCTGATGAGCAAGGGTTCGGAACCCATCTCTTACCCGTCTTTGAAAATCAAGTCCAACAGCCTCTATCCGATCCGCTTTACCTATTCTGCTCAGCGCTCTTTTCGGATCCATATCGAGAAAGATGGTCAGGTCCGGAGTGATACCTTTGGAGGCAAAGGTACAGACCTTTTTCAGTTCAGTTAAAGGCAGGGCATTACGTCCAAAACCTTGATAGACAATGGTGGAATCGGTAAAACGGTCGCACAAAATAATCTTTCCTTCTTTTAAGGCAGGCTCAATGATTTCTGTTACCAGCACCCGACGGCTGGCGCAGTAAAGGAATAGTTCAACCACCGCGTCAATCTCATACTTCCCCTTCTTTCTGGAAAGGAGTATTTTTCGCAGGGCTTCACCTATCGGAGTGCCGCCGGGATCCTTGGTAGTTATTACAGGATAACCCAGCGATTTCAGTCTTTTTGCTACCAGGCGCAACTGAGTGGACTTTCCACAGCCATCTGTTCCTTCAAAGGTGATAAGGAGACCGCGCAACCTTTTTTCTTTGTGCATAGCCTGTTAAAAACTATTGCAAAAAATTGTTTAATACTCTCTGATTTCCTGAATAAAGAGATTATGCAAACCAAGGTCCTGCGCCAGTTTTACCATTTGAGAATATTCTTCTGTGGTTAGCCTTCTTTTGAGAATCGGGTGTGTAAGCGCCTGGTGAGCCGGAAAGTACTGGGCCATAAGACTAACCGTTACCTCCCGAGACACCTCTTCTGCCAGAAACCGCAAAACTTTGTCAGTGGTGGAAAGGTTATCCGGCAACACCAGGTGGCGGACAATGAGACCCTTAACAGCCACGTTCTCTTTATTAAACACCACGTTCCCTACCTGACGATACATCTCTTTCAGCGCAGGCCCGGCAAAGGTAAAATAGTCTTTCACTCCGGAAATCTCTTTTCCTACCTCATCATCTCCATATTTTAAATCAGGAAGATAAATGTCTACAACCCCTTCCAGAATCTTTAAGGTCTGAATCGTTTCGTATCCACTGGTATTATAAACGATGGGTAGGTTAAACCCTTCTTTTCTCGCCAGCACCAGTGCTTTCAAAAACTGGGGGACAAAATGGGTTGGCGTAACTAAGTTTATGTTGTGGCACCTTCTTTCCTGAAGGTAAAGCATCATCTTTGCCAGTTCCTGGCTGGAAACCTCTCTTCCCTCGTGCAACTGGCTGATGGGGTAGTTTTGGCAAAAGATACAACGGAGTGTGCATCCAGAAAAGAAGATGGTTCCGCTCCCATGGTGTCCGGAGATTGGTGGCTCCTCTCCGTAGTGGCTGTTATAACTGGCCACCTTTGCCAAAACGCCTCCCTCACAGAATCCCTTTTCACCTTTCAGGCGGTTTACTCGGCAGGAGCGGGGGCAGATAGTGCAGGAAGAAAGAACGGTTTCCGCCTCCTGGCATCTCTTTTTCAAGTCTTCTAAATTCAAATCCATAGTTAAAGTTAGAATAAGTCTATCGGGTCAATATCAATCGTCACGCCCTTTTCACTAACTTTGCGTTTCGGGAGAGAACGAAAGAATTCCTGAACCAGGCCAAAGACCGTAGACTTCAAAATGATGTGCCACCGATAACGGTCTTTTAACTTTTTATGAAAACAGGCTGCGGGTCCAAAAACCTGCAGCGCTCTTTGGGAAGAAAATTTTTTTGCCAGTTCAGCCCATTCTTCTGCCTTTTTTACCACCGACTTTTCACGTCTTCCGCTGAAAATGATATTGGCCAGATATCCGTAAGGCGGATAACCAGCTTCCTTTCGGTAGGCTAATTCTTTCTCATAGAACTCTTCTGGATGGTTAGAAGCAATGCTGGTATAGGCATAATGCTGAGGGTAATAGGTCTGAATAAAGACCTCCGCATTGGGTAGGGCTCTTCCAGCGCGGCCAGCAACCTGGGTCAAAATCTGGAAGGACCGTTCTGCAGCACGGAAATCTGGCAAATTAAGGATGGAGTCTGCACTCAGAACACCAACCAAGGTCACTGCCGGAAAATGGTGTCCCTTGGTTACCATCTGGGTGCCAACCAAAATCTGGTACTTGCCTTTTCGGAAGGCTCGGATTGACTCCCACTTTCTCTGCTTCTCAAGAGTATCAGAGTCAAGCCGGAGGATGCGTACCTCTGGAAAAGAACGTTTCAACTCCTTCTCTACCACTTGCGTCCCTACACTAAACCTACCCAGTCTTCTCTGATTGCAGGAAGGGCACGTCTCTGGTATCGCACCGTGGTGATCGCAGTAGTGGCAGTAAAGTTCTCCGGTGGTGTGGTGATAAACCATACTCACCGAACAGACAGGACATAAAAAGAGATAGCCACAATTTTCGCAAAAGAGGTAAGATGCTCTGCCCCGACGGTTTACAAAGATGATGGACTGTTCTCCACGCAGAAGCCTTTCTTCTATAAGGCTACGCAGCCTTTCGGAGATTATCGGCTGTTTTCTTTTTCGGCGCTGGCAACCGGAGTAATACTTTAAATCAGGAAAATAGACCTTGGGAAAAGGAGAGATACTGATACGCTGGGCAAGGGAAAAAAAGAGAATCTCTCCTTCTTTTGCCTTCCGATAAACTTCCAGCGAAGGAGTAGCGCTCCCCAGAAGCACCAGAGCATTCTCTATCTCTCCCCTCTTAATAGCAACCTCCCGGGCATGATAGCGGGGAATTCTGGTCTCTTTGTAGGAGCGATCAAACTCTTCATCTACTACGATTAACCTTAGATTAGCCAGGGGCACAAAGACCGCAGACCTGGTTCCAATGAGGACCGAAATCTTTCCTTTCTGTGCCTGGCACAAGAGGCGATAGTGCTGGGAAGGCTTCAGCCGGCTGTGTAAAATCGCTACTCGGTTACCAAATCGTTCCTTTGCCCAATCTTCTACTTGGGGAACCATCACAATCTCAGGCACCAGAATTAAACTTTGAGCCCCGGATTCCGCCACAATTGATGCTAATTGAAGATAAATCTCTGTCTTTCCGCTGGCTGCTACGCCCCAGAGTGCTGCCACACCGCCTTTTCCTGAGAGAAGAACGCTCTTTAATCTTTCTAACACCTTTTCCTGTTCCGGAGTAGGCACTAAGTGAGCCACACCCGTCAAAATTCCCTGGTAAAAGATCTCTTCTTCAAAGGCTTCTCTTTGAGGTGGTTTTAAGGAGGTATTTAAAATAAGCCTCAAGACCTCGCCAACCGGCGCACAGTAATAGTCAGCCACCCAGTAGGCGAGTTTCAAAATCTTTTCGGAAAGGATTATTTGAGAATCGATGATTTTAATTACCTTTTTAGTAGCGGCAAGACCGGGTGCCTGATCAGAAAGAGCGGTTACAAAACCGACCCGTTGGCGGTTTCCAAAAGGAACCAACACTCTCTGGCCGGGCTTTATCCTTCCAGCAAACTCCCCGGTTTGATAGGTAAAAACCTGATGGGTGAGTAAAGGAAAGACCACCGTACAGTACTCAGCCATTGAGATTTAAGGTTCTTAGATGGTAAAGAAACAAAAACCACAGCAAACTCTTTAAGTTGAAAAACCTTTTCCGGAGCCTAAAAGACGTGCGACCGTGCCGCATCGTAACCGGAAAGGAGCGCTTTTCTATTGATAGCAACGACATTCTCTTTGTCCGGAAAGATGACCGGCAAAGACTCTTGAAGAGATTTTAAGGCAGGAAAAGGGGTTATCAGGTTAGGAAACTCTTCTGCTTTGGAAGCAAGGAAGCCTGCAATCACCATATTGGCGCTCCTTTTGTCTCCCACTCTTTGGGCGATGGTGTCAGCCGAAACAGGAAAAAGGTTACCCTTCTTCCTTCCTTTCTTTATTCTTATTAAATCCGAATTAAAGATGATTACACCTGAGTTGATAACCATCGGTTTCAGGTAGTCATAAGCAAAAGGGTTAAGAAAAACGCCGACTTCCGCCCTGGAAACTATTGGTGAGGGAATCTCCTCTTCCGAAATGACCACCGTGACAAAGGCATATCCTCCACGCATTTCAGCCCCATAGGTGGGGAAGCAACTTATTTCCTTGCCTTCGTTCATACCGGCAACTGCCAGTAGTTTCCCCAAAGTTACCACACCCTGACCACCACTTCCACCCAATATTATTCGACACATTGTCAATTAAATAAGATAATACCCTATCAGGCAAATTTTTACAAAATGGTTATTGTGGGAGAATTGGGCAGGAAATATTCCCAAAATGACCTTTCCAGTGGCGCTAAAATTTGACATGGCACAAAAAAGGGGATAAAATTTTAGTTGTTCGGTGTTAAGAGTAAGAAAAAGAGAATCCTGTCCTGTGCGCCAGGAGTAAATCCTTGAGCCAACACTCTTCCATAGGGAGTCGGGATTAAGATTGCGGCCTGCAGGCCCTCTTTGGGGGAAGCAGAAAGCATCTTGCGACGACGCCCACCTACACGAAGGGTTCAGAGGATTGACTCACAACGGCAGGACGGGATTTTCTCTTATGAACACCCTCTTTAAGAAAGAGCCGGCAACCCCAGAGAAGGAACCACTTGCTGTCCGGATGCGGCCGACCACTCTTGACGAATTTGTCGGACAGGAGGAGATCTTAGGCGAAGGAAAATTGCTGCGGCGGGCAATCCTTTCCGACCGGGTCTCTTCCCTCATCCTTTTTGGACCCCCTGGTACTGGCAAAACAACGCTGGCTTATATCATTGCCAATCACACACAAGGCGTTTTTGAACGGCTCAATGCGGTAACGGCTGGCGTCCATGACCTCCGTCAGATTCTGTTTCGGGCAAGGGAAAGAAGGCGGAGTCAAAACCGGAAAACAATCCTTTTCGTGGACGAAATACACCGGTTTAACCGGGCACAACAGGATGCCTTTATGGAAGATGTGGAAGAGGGAAATATTATTCTGATTGGAGCCACCACCCGCAACCCATTCTTCGTAATGAGCGCTCCTCTCCTTTCCCGCTCTCATATCTTTGAACTTAAACCGCTTTCCGATCAGGACCTCAAAAAGATTCTCCAGCGTGCGCTGGACGACAGAGAAAAGGGATTGGGTGCATATAAAACGGAGGTTACCCAAGAGGCTCTCTATCATATAATAAGGTCAGCGGAGGGAGATGCCAGACGGGCGCTCAATAGTTTGGAAGTGGCGGTTCTGACCACAAAACCCGATTCTCAGGGATTTATAAAGATAGACCGCACCATCGCAGAGGAGGTAACTGCCAAAAAAGCCATCCGTTATGATAGAAAGGAAGATGAACATTACGATACCATCTCTGCTTTCATCAAGAGTGTTAGAGGCTCAGACCCGGATGCTGCCCTTTACTACCTGGCAAAGATGTTGGAGGCTGGAGAAGACCCTCGTTTCATCGCCCGAAGGCTGATTATTCTAGCATCAGAGGACATCGGAAACGCGGATCCCATGGGCCTTTCCATTGCGGTATCTGCCTTCCAAGCGGTAGACTTAATCGGCATGCCGGAAGCAAAGATCCCGCTTGCCCAGGCAACAACCTACTTGGCCTGTGCAGCTAAGAGTAATGCTTCCTACCTGGCGCTGGAAAAGGCGTTGGATGACGTGCGTCAGGGTAAAGTCTTGCCCATCCCTTCTTACCTCAAGGTAGGCAGTTACAAAGGTGCGAAAGAACTGGGCCGTGGGCAGGGTTATCAATATTCCCACGATTTTCCGAAACATTTATCAGGCCAAAATTACCTTGCAGAAAAAAGGCGTTATTATTACCCTACCCAGGAGGGCCAGGAAAAGAGACTGAAGAAAAGGATGGAAGAACTAAGGAGACTAAAAAAGGCTCTGGACCGAAAGATGGAGATGAGGCTAAAGGCTAAAGAGATTCGGGAAAAACTCTCTTCTCAAGAGGTAGCCAGCCGGAGCCAACGGATTAAAGAACATCTCTTAAAAGACCCGGACTTTCAAAAGGCTGAGGTTGTGGCTCTCTACGCCTCTTTCCGCAATGAAGTGGAAACGTTCTCGCTCATCAAGGAAGCCGTGGATTTAAAAAAAAAGGTTTGCCTGCCCCGGACCAATCTGGCGACAAAGTCTCTTACCTTTCATCTTATTACCGGAACAGAGAACCTTATACCCGGAGCGTTCGGTATTCTGGAACCCAAAAAAGAGTGCCCGGAAGTTCTGCCTTCAAAAATAGACCTGATTATCCTGCCTGGTGTTGCCTTTGACAAAACCGGAGGCCGCATTGGTTTTGGAGGGGGGTATTATGACCGGTTTCTAAAACAACTTTCTCCGGAAACAAAAAAGATAGCGCTCGCCTATGAATTCCAGGTCTTTCCGAACCAGATTCCTTGCTTGGCAAAAGATGTAAAAGTTGATAAAATAATCACGGAAGAACGGGTTCTCACGCCATAATTCTGCTATTTACCGAAGTTCGGGGCGTAGCTCAGCCTGGTTTAGAGTGCTTGGTTCGGGACCAAGAGGCCGGTGGTTCAAATCCACTCGCCCCGACCAGACAAAACTTTCGTCATTTCTGGGGGTGGAGATGGATTTCAAAATTTTTCTGTCAACCTTTGGTGCTATCTTACTTGCGGAACTGGCTGACAAGACCCAGCTGGTAGGTATGGGAATGGCTGTTAAAACCGGTAAGCCGGTTGCTGTCTGGTTGGGTTCCATTTCGGCTTTTGTAGTAATAACCGGTATCTCGGTGCTGGCAGGCACTACTGTTGGAAAACATCTTAGACCGGAAGCAATAAAGTATCTGGGTGGAAGTCTGTTTGTCATCATCGGTATCTTGATGCTCCTTGATAAGGTGTAAAAAACCTTTTTTTCAATATCTATGATGGATGTTAAAAGGAGTACGGAAATAACCGAACAGATAAAAAAGATTTACCAATCCGAACACCTCAAAGAGGAAGAAAAGGACCGTTTAATAGCAGAGTTACTGCGGGATTCAACCCCCTTAAAAGAGAGTCAGGAATTTAATCCCACGATAGGGTATATCGTAAGTCTCCTTCTTCCACCCCTTGGATTCTTTATCGGCGCCCACTATCTTTACCGCTACGGAGAAGATGGCTACAAACCCGCTGGGGTCTGTGCAGTTCTCACCTTATTGACGCTCTTAATTCAGGCCTTCTTCTTCCGGAAAATTCTGGCGTTCTTTCTTCCCATAATCTCGCGCTAAAGCGCTACCTTTTCCAAAAAGATTATGTCAGAAAAGATATATCTAAAAACCTTTGGCTGCCAGATGAACCAGGCAGACAGCGCCTACCTTATCAATCTGTTGAGAAACGCTGGCTACCAGGAGACGGAACAACTGGAAGAAGCCCAGGTCATCATCTTCAATACCTGCAGTGTCAGGCAGCATGCTGAAGAACGTCTTTTTCAACACCTAAAAGCACTGTCTCCCTTAAAAGTAAAGAAGAATCCCATCATTGGGCTGGTGGGCTGTGTTCCGGCTCTCTATCGGGAAAAGTTGTTTGGTCAGTTTCCTTTCATTGATTTTCTTGCCGGTCCGGAGAGCCTTGCCGAAGTGCCGCTACTGATCAGTCGCTCCAAGGAAGGGGTAAAGAGCGCTGTCTTTGTTTCCCAGGGCACCACCCATTTTGCTTACCATCAGGCATTAAAAGGGAATCTCTGCGCTTTTTTACCCATAATCTGCGGCTGTAATAATTTCTGCAGTTACTGTGTGGTTCCTTATGTAAGGGAAAAAGAAAAGAGCCGCCCTGCCGAACAGATACTGGCTGAAGCAAACGAGATGATAAGGCAGGGCATAAGAGAGATTACACTTTTAGGTCAGAATGTCAATTCTTACCGCGATGGAGAGATAGATTTCCCGCTTATCTTAAAAAAGGTGGCTGCCCTTCCAGGACTTTTACGCCTGGGGTTTTTAACCTCTCATCCCAAAGATATCTCACTGCAACTCTTTCGGGTGATGGCCGATTCTAAAAAGATTTACCGGCATCTACACCTCCCCCTTCAGAGTGGTTCTGATAAAATACTTTTGCTTATGAATCGCAGGTACACCATCAATCATTACCTTAAGATCATTGAAGAAGCCCGGAGGTTTATACCAAGTCTGACCATTACATCAGATATCATTGTGGGCTTTCCTGGTGAAACGGAAAGCGATTTTGAGGAAACCTTGAATTTGATTAAAAAGGTGGAGTTTGACGACCTTTTCGCTTTTAAATATTCGGACCGACCCAAGACCGCTGCAGAAAAGTTAGAGCCAAAAATATCACCACAGGTCAAGGAACAACGGCTTGCGAAACTCTGGGAGGTCCAAGATGCCATCTCCTTAAGATTAAATCAGGCAATGGTCGGCAAAGAGTCTGAAGTTCTTCTGTTAAGTAAAAGCTGCAAAAACCCCGGGTATCTTATTGGAAAGACCGAAAAAGAGAAAAAGGTTTTGGTAGAAGGACCTCCAGAATTGGTGGGAAGACTGGTGCCGGTCCGGATTACTTCTGCAGACCGACAATTACTCTACGGAAAACCTGTCTGATTACAAAAAGACCGATAGCAAGGAAGGAGAGGAGCACTGAAAGTTGGAGTTTATGGGGGCCCAGCCTCTCCTCTTTCGGAAAACCGCTTTTCACAATCTCAATACGGTAGGCGTGGATATCACTTTCCCCAAAATGGTCCGGACAGGCAGTATAAAAGACCCCCTCTACCTGAAGGAGATCTCCGGAAATCTTATAGCCGCCAAGATTTTTAACCTTCTTCAGTTCCTCTGACAGGGCAAAGACACCTATCGCATTTAAACCATCACTAATATTCACCCATCCATACTTCCCACGAAGCATTAAATCTCCGATTGCCTCCCCTTTTACCTGAACCGACCTCCCATTATAAAAACTGCTATGCTGGGCAAGTTCCGTTGGGGTTAATACCGGGGCAGGCGTCCCGGTGGTCACCAGAACTAAAAGATAGGTTAAAAATAGCATTTTAAGCCCTCTTTACTTACCCCTTATCCAGGAAAGGATAAACCCTCCCAGCACAAAAATGGTAAGAAATTCAAACCGGCCAGTCCACATCTGTAAAATAAAGGTGACTTTCAGTAAGGTAGGCATGGAAGGAGCAGTTATCCCGACAGAGTGGCCCACATTGGCAGCAGCAGATACTGATTCAAAAAGCGCTGAGAAAAAGGGATAACCACAAAAAACACCTACCAAGGCACCGGCAAGATAAAGCCCAATGTAAGCAATGATTATCAAACCTGCAGCTTGAACTTGACTATCTTCCAGAACCATATCACGAAAGTGATGGACCTTTTCCACCACCAGCCCCTGTTCCGGCATAAGAACTTTCTTCATCTGGCGCCAGAGCCCTTTAGCCACAATACCGATCCGCAAAACCTTGATGGCTCCGGCAGTAGAAGAAACGCATCCTCCAAAAGCCATCGCCAGGATAATAGCCAGAAGAGATAGTTCACTCCAGGAGGCAAGTTGGACCGGGGGTACGGTCATAAATCCTGTGCCGGTATGGCCCGAAAGTGCTTGATAAAAACCGACCCGGAAGGCAGAGGTAAGATTGACAAAAAGAGACATTTTTACCAGACCAAGAAGGGTTAAGAATACGGTAAAGGTGATGGTAAAAAGATAGGTACGGGTTTCAATATCCCGCCAGAGTTCTCGGCGACGGTTGTTCCAGATAAGATAATGGAGGCCGAAATTAAGGGAACCCAGAAAAAAGATAAAGAAGGTAGCCACTTCAAAAGCGATACTGTGATAATAGAGAATGGACTGACTCTGTGGGGTAAAGCCGCCGGTATCCCAGCCAGCCATGAAGATGCAGAGCGCATGAAAAAAAGAACGTTGAGGAGAGATACCCAGCCGGATGCCAAGAAAGGTCAATACTGCGGTAAAGATGAAGAGGTAAATAAAGGTAACCAGCCAGATAAAGCGTGCGGTTGAAACAACATTGGGTAAAATCTTCTCGTCTCTTGCCTCACCAACATAAAGGGAGAATGCTCCGCTGATCCCTCTGATAAAAAAAGTGAGAGCAATAACTACTATCCCCTGACCTCCTAAAAACTGGGTGAGATGGCGCCACAGATTATGGCTCTGCGCTAAATGGTCAATGTCCTGGGTGAGGCTCAATCCGGTGGTGGCAAAGCCACTCATGGCTTCAAAAAGGCTATCAAGAAAAGAGATATAATGACCAGAAAGATAAAGGGGAACAGCAGCCAAAAACATAGCGAGCACCCAGGAAATCCCAGCTATCACAACCCCATTTGCCCAGGAAATGTCTCTTCTTCGGGGAGGTACTGTGGTCAGGATAACGCCGGTAGCCAGGGCGATGGCAGCACCGGCAACAAAATCAAAGATAGCGTTCCATTCCTGATAAAAAAAGGCGGCTGCCATGGGCACCAGCATTGAGATTGCCAGGCCAGCAGCAATTTTACCCACATAGTAACTAATTATCTGAAAATCTTCTCTTTGGGGTTTAAGTAACATAATCTCCCTTTCGGAAGACTAAAAAATCTGCGCGAGCACAGCAGTGAAAAAAAGAATAAAAAGCAGCCCTACCAATAGGGCCAACGGAAGGAGAAGAGTATAACCAATACCCAGAAATCCGCTCCAGAACGAGAAGATGAAATTCCGAAGGCGGCGACGGAACTGACCAGAAACAGAGATTAGAGATACCATAGGCACTTATAATTGAGGGAGGAAGGCCTGTAAGATAGTATTTTCTTCGCCAATGCGGGTTAAAGCCACTATCTCATCCTGGGACTGGAAAACGGTATCGCCTCGGGGGATAAAAACGCTGTCGCCCCGAATAATCGCCACCAGAACCGATTCTACTGGCAAGGAGACCTCGGAGACTGTTTTAGAAATCACAGGAGAGTCTGTGGGTAGGTCAAACCTTACCAAAGCCAGTTTTCCTTTCCGGAAGGTCACCAGATTGACAAAATCGGAAAGGGAGACTTCTTCCTCTATAATACGGGCTAAGATCCCGGTGCTGTCTATGGGCACATCTACACCCAATTCATTAAAGATGTGCTCGTTACGGCTATCATTAACCCGGGCTACGGTTCTGTCCACCTTAAAGATATCCTTCGCCAGCTGGCAAACTACCAGGTTGTCTTCGTCACTACCGGTCACCGCTGCAAGCACATCAGCGCGTTCAATACCAGCTGACTCTAAAACAGAGATGTCACAGCCATCACCATTGATAACCAAAATATCCAGTTCCTGGCTGATACGGTCAGAGGTTGTTTTGTCCTTTTCAATCAGGGCAACAGTATGCTTGTCCTGGTAAAGACGCTGGGCAAGATAATAACCTACGTTTCCACCGCCTACAATTATGATGTACATCGCTATTTTCGGGCAAAGATCATTTCTTGAAGTCTATCTACTATCAGGGTGGTGGCGCTTAAGACTTCAATTCCCAATTTTTTATATATTTCCGCCCGGGATGGGTCATATATCCGGGCAAAGACTTTTTCTATCTTGAAAAACTTTTTGGCAACCTGTGCGGCAACAATGTTTGTGTTATCATTATCGGTTACCGCCACTAAGGTATCGGCTTTCTCCGCGCCAGCCTCCTGTAAGACCTCCGGAGCGAAACCGTTTCCGACAATAGTAATTCCGGAAAAGGCACGACCCAATTTCTGAAAACTCTCCCGGTTTCGGTCAATAACCACCACGTTGTGACCCTTACTGTCAAGGGTCTGAGCGACTGTAATTCCCACCCGGCTGCAGCCGATGATTATGATATACATCCGTTATCTTTTCCTCATCTTCTTTCAAGTCCTTTATCTTTATAAACCACCGTATCTCTTCCAGTTTTTTTGGTCCAATGCCCTTCACTTTCCGGAGGTCTTCCACGCTATAAAAAGGTTGTTCATTACGATATTCCAATATTCTCTCAGCCAGTCCCTTGCCAATTCCTGGTAAGGACTCTAGTTCTTCCTGCGAAGCGGTATTGGGGTCTATCCGGGCCTTAAGAACCCTTCTTTTCATAACTTCTCTTTCCGCCGTGGCTCTTTTTTGGGAAAGAGAAGTCAACGTTGCTCTGTCGGAAGCGCGGTAACGGTAATTAACCTCGGTCTTCTTTCGGCAAATAATTGCTGTTTCACCTAAGAAGAGACTGGCTCCTAAAAAGATAAGCGCCAGTCTTTCGGTCCGGTTTAGATTGGGCATATTATACCATAATCAGGCGCGCCTGGGGCGACTTGAACGCCCAACCCCCTGCTTAGAAGGCAGATGCTCTATCCAGTTGAGCTACAGGCGCGAGAACCTTTTTAAAACTTTTCCCAGTGCAAAACCTCTGCCAGCGGCCTCTTAGGAGGAGTAGTGGGTTCTCTTTCTGGGTAGCCCACCGCCACCAGACTCACCAACTTGTAACCGTGGGGGATGCCAAGAAATTCCATAATTCTGCCCGCATATGGCTTCTTATCCCCAGCAACCCAGCAGGAACCAAGCCCGAGATCTGTCGCAGCCAAAAGAATGTTCTGGGTGGCTGCCGAGCAGTCTTCAAGATAATATTTGGTATCTTTGGAGACGATGACGATACAGGCTCCAGCTTCCTCAATAAACTTGCCGTAGTCGGTTATCTCTGCCAGAACTTTGCGCTTTTCTGGGTTGGTAACCACGATAAACTCCCAGGGTTGCAGATTATTGGCAGTAGCAGCCATCCGGCCGGCATCCACCACCTTTTCTAAGATCTCTTTGGGTACTGGCTCGGGCTGATAGTTTCTCACACTGCGGCGTTTTTTGAGCAACTCTAATCCTTCCATAACCATTCCTCCCGACCTTTCCAGGCTTAATATCTTAATACCCCTTAAATCCAGTCCTATTTTACCCCAACCTACCTTATTTGGCAAGGAATAACCTGGTGTTGTATAATTTATGGGCGAAGGAGGGTCTCCATGATTTTAAAAGGAAAAGCCCATATTTTGGGTGACGATATAAATACCGATTATCTCATCTCTGGAAGGTATAAGTTCAAAACCCTTGACAAAAAAGAACTGGCAAGTCACCTCTTGGAGGACCTTGACCCGGAATTCACCAAGAAGATTACTCCGGGTGATAT
>CAZPLE010000055.1:0-4373 GCA_964587375.1 uncultured bacterium | reverse complement strand
GGCATATCTGGTCCTGGCTTCCGCGATGACCGGTTTTGGAATAAGTGGGACGCTTTTGTGGTTGCTCCGGGAAAGGATAAACACCTCCTTCTTTCAGAGATTGCTTCTTCTTTATGCGTTTTCCCTTCCAGTCTGTTATCTGTGGTCAACAACCCTCTCCTTTAACCCCTTTATGCTCTTCTGGGAATTTCGCCAGTTTATGATGCTCTCCTTACTTTATCTTGTATTTCTTTTACCTTTTCTCTTAGCCTCCGCCGCCATCGGCACCGCATTCCTCCTGGCGCCGAAAAGAGGAGGGTTGATATATTTCTTTAACCTTTTTGGTTCTGCCGCCGGAGTCTTGGGAATGGTGCTGGTGCTGGTTCTTTTGCAGCCCCGATATTTTCTGATCGGTCCCTCATTAGAAGCCAGTTTTGCCCTGGTGGCTGGTTCTTTACTCTTTAAGGGCTGGCGGCGCCGGGCAACTATGCTTCTCTCCCTCTTTTTCTTTTTCACCACTCTTCTGGTAGTGGGGCATACCCAGGTTAAGATGAGTGAGTATAAAGCCCTTCCAAAGACCCTCCTTTTACCCCAAGCCAGGATTGTGAACGAAAAGAGTGGACCGCTGGGCTGGATCCAGGAGGTAAAGAGCCCCTACATCAGGTATGCTCCGGGTTTGAGTTTAAACTTTTTGGGGTTACCGCCCAGCCAGTCTGCCATCTTTGTTGACGGCGAGAGTGTCACGGTCCTTAACGAAATCAAGAGAGGAGAACGCTTGCCCGAATATTTTATCGCCACACCGGAAGCCCTTGTCTACCAGATTGGCCCGGCCAACCCCAAAGTCCTTGTCGTTGGCTCCGGTGGAGGGGAAGCGGTCTTGCGGGCAATAGAGCTTGGTGCTTCGCAGGTTGATGCTCTGGAAACAAATAAGCAAATAATAGAGATAGTGGAGGAGAGAGAAAAGAAGGGGATGTACCTTTCTCCCTACTCCCTGCCGAAAGTCAACACCATCATTGCTGATGCCCGAGAATTTATCCATCGCACGCCCAAGAAGTATGACATCATTGAATTTACCCTCCACGGCTCTTTTCTCGCCTCTTCCTCCGGGATTGCCTCCTTTCAGGAGAACTTTCTTTTGACTACTGACTCGTTCCGAGAGTTCATCCGCCATCTTAAGCCTGGTGGGGTCCTGGTGGTCAGCACCTGGATTAAGTACCCGGAACAGGATAGTCTAAAGGTCTTTGCGACCGCGGTGCAAGCACTGGAAGAGTTGGGTATTCCCCATCCCGGTGGGCGCCTTATCGCCTTGCGCAGTTGGTCTACCGCCACCCTTCTTATCTCTCCGGTGCCTTTTCCGGCTGCTGCGTATAAAATTGCCCGGAGATTCTTACAGAAATACGCTTTTGACGCCAATTATTTTTTGGGCGTGCGGCCAGAGGAGACTAACCGACATCATAAAAAGCAAAATCCCATCTTTTACCCTGCGGCTCTAAAAATTTTGGAAAGAGACCAGAGAGAAACGTTCTTTCGCAACTATCTGATGGATGTAAGACCAGCCACCGATAACCGTCCCTTTTTTGGAAAATTTTTCAAGTGGAGTTCTCTCCCCTATCTGGTAAAGAATTTCGGAAAGGAATGGCTACCTTTTATGGACTGGAACTATCCATTGCTGGTTGCCGGTTTAATTCAAGGTTTGCTCATTGGGTTGTTGGGAATATTTCTTCCCCTTCTCCTGGCGCGGCAGAACAGACTTTTCAAGAAAGATTTGTCTGGAAGAGTCTCTGCGATGGTCTGCTATTTTTCCGCTATCGGTTTTGGTTACTTTGCTTTTGAAATCTGTTTGATGCAGAGGTTTACTCTTTACCTCTTTCATCAGGTCTATTCCATACCGGTGGTGGTGGCCACAATGCTTCTTTTTTCCGGATTGGGTAGCGCCTTTTCGGACCGCCTGGGTAAAGAGGGTAAAGTACCTTACTTACTCATCTTCTTTCTTATCATCCTTTTTGCTCTGATGGCTGTTCTTCTCCATCCCATCCTATTTCGGTTAACGTTGAAATTTCCTTTTGGTCTCAGGGTCTTTCTTTCTGTTCTCTCTCTGGCACCGCTGGCTTTCTTTCTCGGGATGCCCTTTCCTCTGGGTATCAGAAATTATGTAGGAGAAAAGCGGTTCTTCTTCCCGTGGGCGTGGGGAGTGAATAATCTGGCTTCTACGCTTTCCGCATCACTGGCTACCTTAGTGGCGGTATCCTTTGGTTTTACAATTACTTTGTTGATGGGTGCTGGTGCTTATCTGGTGGCTGGGTGGTCTTTTCGCAGACTATAAGGAGGGGGAAATGGCTAAAAAAAGATGGTTGGTCTCTGGTATGGTGATTGTGGTCTTTTGTTTCGGTTTCGTAAGGTATTTGGAAGGAGGAGAAATGGAAAAGAAGATTGCGCTTCCCAGTCCAACAGGAAAAGGTAAGGTCTCCTTGGAAGAGGTCCTAACAAGGCGAAGGTCAAGAAGAGCGTATAAGGCTCAGGCTTTAACTTTAGCGGAAGTGTCACAACTGCTCTGGGCAGCTCAAGGAATTACCGCTTCCTGGGGCGGCAGAACCACTCCCTCTGCTGGAGCCACTTTCCCACTGGAGGTCTATCTGGTTGCTGGCGAAGTTGTAGGCCTCTCTCCTGGTCTGTATCACTATCAGCCCTCTGCCCATTCTCTGGTAAAAATACGGGATGGGGACCTGCGAAAAGAACTATCTGGTGCTGCCCTCGGACAAGAGATGATTGAGACTGCGCCGGTAACGATGGTCATCGTGGCTGTCTACCAGCGGACGACTAAAAGATACAGAGAAAGAGGGGTGCGCTACGTCCACATGGAAGTGGGTCATTGCGGACAGAATATCTACCTTCAAGCGGAAGCGATGGGTATGGGAACAGTGGCTGTTGGTGCCTTCAGCGACCAGATGGTAAAGGAGATACTCAAAATTAAGGAGGAACCTTTATATCTTATGCCGGTGGGCTACCCTTTTTGAGGGCAACAGATTGACGTTATCAATTTGCCCCCCTCTCCTTTTTCTGGTAAAATTTATTATATGTCCAGAGTAATGATTAGCTACTTTTCACTCACCGGCAACACTGGAAGATTAGCGAGACTAATTGGTGACTTCCTGAGGGAAGAAAAGGGCTTTTTGGTTGACTACTATAAACTTCCTGAGGAATCTGCGGTCGGTTCTTTTTTCCGAAATGCCCTCAATGCCCTTTTTCAAAAGAGGGTCCATCTGAAAGAAGTTCCTGACCTTTCTCCCTATCCTCTTCTTTTTTTGGGGACACCGGTCTGGTCTTTTAACATCACTCCAGCGATGAGGACACTTCTGGAAAGCGTCTCTTTAAGAGGCAAGAAGGTCTTTCTCTTCACCACTTACGGTAGCGGTGCTGGAAAAGAGAAGGCGATGCGGAATTTCAAAAGACTGGTGGAAAAGAGGGGTGGAGAGATCATTGGAACTTTTGGTGCCCAAGAGAGGGACATCCCGGGCCATTTCCAGAGATTGAAAGCCATCCTTAAAGCCACCCAACTTTTTTAACCATCCAAGTTCCAGCCCAGGAGAAACTGATAGAGACAGTCAGCGATTTCCGGATGGTAACCACCTTCCAGGACAGCGAAACTGACCTTGGAGAGTTTGGCAATCATGGCTCCGATCTTGCGGTAAGTCGCCGTTTCCAGCAAGAGGTTGGTCAAGGGGTCTGCTCGGTGGGTATCAAAACCGAGAGAGATGCCTACTATCTCTGGCTGGAAATCTTCTATTCTCTCCAAACCTCTCTGGAGCGTTTTCAGATATGCCTCTTCTCCGGTTCCCGGTGGAAGGGGATAATTGAAACAATTTCCTCCCACATCTTGAAGGCCAGTTCCTGGATACAGAGGGCTCTGGTGGAGGGAGAGATAGAGGACATTCTTTTTACCTAAAAATATATCCTGAGTTCCGTTTCCGTGATGGCAGTCGATATCAAGAATAGCAGCCTTTTTGACCTTTTTTAGTGAGGCGCAGATAGCGATGGCGATATTGTTGAAATAACAGAAACCACCTAAAAAGTTGTTTCCCGCGTGGTGCCCTGGTGGCCTCATCAAGGAGAGTACCGGAACCTTATCTCTCAAAGCAATCTCTTGACCTTTCACCGCAGCGCCTGCTGCCAGTAAAGCGTAATCAAATATCCCTAAAATATTGGGCGTATCCGGATCAAAGAAGGAGTTCTTTTTTACCTTTTCCAGAAGCGTCCAGGAATGGGCAAGGAGAATCTCCTCTTCGTTGCAGGGTTGTGGCTCCAAAAATTGAACCCCTTTTCTCTTTAGCAATTGCGCGCAAAGTTTCACCCTTTCCGGACTTTCCGGGTGGCCGGCCGTTTCATAGTTGAGGCAC
>CAZPLE010000054.1:0-3535 GCA_964587375.1 uncultured bacterium | reverse complement strand
CATTCCACCATCGGTAATGACAGGAACATATCTTCCGTGCGTCTTGTAGTAAAAATCTCTGGCTGCTGCACAGTCGCAGGTAGCGGTAATCTGGGGAACGCCGATTCCCAAAACCTCCCGGGTGGTACAGGCAGCACCAGGACCAATACCCACCAAGATTGCACTCGCCCCAGTTTCCATTAACTGAAGAGCAACTTCATAGGTAACGCAGTTTCCTAAAATGACCGGGATACCAATATTTTTGCAAAAAAGGTACAGGTCAAGCGGCTGGTAACGTCTGGAGATATGGGTTACACTGGTAACGGTTGACTGAACAACAAAGAGATCAGCACCGGCTTCTACCGCTAATTCCCCAAATATCTGCGCGTGCTGAGGAATAGAAGAAACGGCGCAGACGGCACCGGCTTCTTTTATCTCTTTCACTCTCTTGGTTATTAACTCTTTTTTTATTGGTTCTCGGTAAACCGACTGTACCAGGGCAGTGGACTCTTTTTCAGGAGCATTGACAATCTTATCTATAATCTCTTCCGGGTTTTCATAACGTGTCTGCACGCCTTCCAAATTCAATACCCCCAGCCCCCCTAATCTATTCATCTCAACAGCCAGGTGCACATCCACTACGCCATCCATCGCTGCTGCTATAATAGGGATAGCAAATTTAAAACCAGCACAGGTCCAGGAAGTATCCACTTCTGCCGGGTCCATCGTCTTGGTACCCGGCACCAGAGCAACTTCATCAAACCCGTAGCACCGCCGGGCTTTTCTGCCCCGGCCAATCCACATACCCATATTTTCTCCATTTATGTTAATAAACTGTCATTCTATCCCAAATCGTCACTTCCACAACCTTAGTTGTGTGCCCAAATCTTTTGAAAGTATTCAACCGTAAATTTCAACCCTGTCTCAAAGTCAACTCTGGGTTGGTAACCAAGTATCTTTTTTGCCCGAGTGATATCGGCCAAAGTCCGTCGGACATCACCCGGTCGTGGAACAGTGAAGAAAGGCTTCAAGTCTTTCTTTAAAATTTTGTTAAGCGTGGCGACCAGTTCCAAAATGGAGCTTTCTTTTCCACAACCTACATTGAAAACCATTCCCGCCGCTTCTCTTTTACGAACCGCAAGCAATGTGGCATCAACCACATTTGCTACGTAAGTAAAATCTCGGGACTGCTTCCCATCTCCGTGGACTGGTGGCTGTTCTCCTTTGAGCATACAGTTAATAAATTTGGGAATAACGACCGCATATTCATCTTCCAGACTCTGTCTTTCACCAAAAACATTAAAATACCGCAAGGAAACGACTGGCAAGCCAAAGTGTTTCGTGAAGATATAACCATAATACTCCCCGGCTAATTTAGAGAGAGCGTAGGGAGAGATTAAGGCCGGAAGATGCTCTTCTTTTTGTGGAAATATTACACCTTCTCCATAAATAGAACTGGATGAAGCAAAAACAACCTGTTTTACCTCTGCTTTCTTTGAAGCATAAAGAATATTGAGAAAACCGTCTATATTCACCTTGTTGTAAGAGTAAGGGTCCTGGAGCGATTTAGGGACAGAGCGCAGCGCGGCTTCATGGACAACGTAATCCATTCCCAAGCAGGCACGTTCGCACTCTTTACGCTCACAGATATCACCCTCAATAACCTCTAAGTTCTTCTTCATAAAATCAGCAAGGTTTTCTCTTTTACCGCTACTAAAATTGTCCAGAACCCTGACCCAGTGCCCCTCTGCAATTAGACGGGCAACTATGTGGCTTCCGATAAACCCTGCTCCACCAGTTACCAGATAACGATCCATAAAAATCTTAAGTTTTAATTTTACTATAGAACTAAGGATAAAATCAATGAAGGGGGGGGTGGAAAGGTACAACAAAGACGTATGGTTTGCCGGAGACTGGACTGGGAGCCACTACTACTGCAGTCTGATAGACCTCTTCAATTGTCTGGTAAGTCAACACTTCTTCAGGTAGACCAAACTTCTTAATTTCACCTTTACTTAAAAGGATAATCTGGTCGCAATACTGGCTTGCTAAATTCAGATCATGGATTACCATCAAAACCGTAAGGGAAAGTTCCCTATTCAACTTCCGAAGTAGGTTCAACACAATTACCTGATGGGCAATATCCAGATGGGCAGTAGGTTCATCCAGAATAAGGAGTGAGGGTTCCTGGCATAACGCTCTGGCTATTGAGGCCAACTGCTTTTCACCACCACTCATCTCTTCCAGACGACGAGATTGCAATTCCGAGATACCGGTTAATAATATTGCCTTCTTTGCTGAGGCAAGGTCAGATTCTCTCTCCAGAAACTGAAGCCTGCCAAAGTGGGGAATTCTTCCCAGAAGGACAAATTCTTCAAGCGTAAACTCTCCAGCCGGTAGGTTTTGGGAAACCACCGCCACTTTCCTGGCAAATTCTTTAAAGCCCATCTGGTAGATATCTCTTCCCTCAAAGATGATTTTACCAAAAAAAGGCTTAAGCGTTCGGGTAATGGCGCGGATTAAGGTGGTCTTTCCCGAACCGTTTGGCCCCACCACACCCAGAACCTTCCCTTTCTCCAGTTGGAAAGTGATATTTTTCAGTACCGGTACTTTGGCGTACCCACAGGTCAGATTTTGAACGCTCAGAAACATTAAGAGCCCTTTCTGTTGAGAGCATAAATGAAAATGCTTCCCCCAAAAATGCCGGTTAAGACACCCACCGGCAATTCCAGCGGTGCAATGATGGTTCTTGCCAGGGTATCGCAAAGAATCAAAAAGGCAGCACCAGAAAGGAAGGAAGCACCCAAAAGAATTCGGTGGTCCCTCCCGATAAACATCCGAACAAAGTGGGGAACAGTTAAACCCACAAAACCGATGATGCCGGCTACCGAAACTGCCACTCCGGTAAGAAGAGAGGCGATTAGGAAAAGAATCTGTTTGCTTCTCTCTATATTTATTCCCAAGTGGAGGGCTTCTTCCTCGCCCAAGGAAAGAGCGTTCAATTCAACAGCAAAGAGGTAAGAAACCAAAAGACCAATCAGAGATATAACCAGAGCGGCTTTTACCAAAAAGCGGTTGGTCTCTTCTAAGGAACCCATTAGCCAGAAAACGATGCCTTGTAGGTCTTCGGAGCGGGAGAGAGCCAGAAGAAGCATCATTAGGGATGAGGATATAAAACTGACCATAACGCCAGTGAGAAGGAGGTGGTGAGTTCTCATTACTCCTTTTTGCGTGCTCAAAAAATAGAGAAGAAAGACTACCACCATTGCTCCGGCGAAGCCGGAGATTGGAAGGGAAAGGGCGCCTAAGCGGTGTTGGATTTGAAAAACTATATTTAACGCTACCCCTAACGCCGCACCACCAGAAATTCCCAAAAGGTAAGGTTCCACTAAGGGGTTGCGGAAGATTCCTTGCAGGAGCACGCCTGCCAGGCTCAGAGAGCCACCAACCGCCAAGGCAAGAATAATTCTGGGTAGCCTTATGCCAAAAATGATACTTTCTTGGGGGCTGTAAAACCTGTGAGGAAAGAAAGTAAAGATCTCCCGAAGAGTAATGC
>CAZPLE010000053.1:0-3036 GCA_964587375.1 uncultured bacterium | reverse complement strand
CCGCAACTCTTCCTTCCGGAGGATTTGAAGGGAGCGAAGTAAGGCAAGGCGACCGAATAGGGAGCGTTGCCAGCGGGTGGCGACCCGAGCTGGAGTGGAAGGCGAGGGCGCCAAATCCCTCACCCTCCGCAACTCTTCCTTTAGGGATTGAAGGTGTCGGTGCTGCGCACACGATTAAAAAACCATTTGGCATGGTGAAGAAGAGTGATATCCAGCCCAAAAGTTTTGAAGTAAAAGAGGAGGTTTAAGACTATGGAGAAATTAGCAGCAGGTATTATCGGGTCTGGTGCTATCTCTGAATACCATATTCGGGGGTACCAGAGCTCCGGAGTAAAGGTAGTGGCGATTGCTGATCCTTTGATGGAAAGAGCCAAAGCACAGGCGACCCGATTCCATATTGAAAAGGTCTTTGCCTCAGATAAGGAGATGCTGGAAAAATGTCCGGAGATTAGTCTGGTGAGTGTCTGTGCTCCCAACAAGTTCCACGCCGGAATTGCCATCAACGCTATGCAATCTGGTAGACATGTCTTCTGTGAAAAACCACCAGCGCTAAACGCTGCAGAAACCTTAAAGATGAAAGAGGTGGCAGAAGAGACGAAAAAGGTCCTGATGTTTAACTTTAACAACCGCGCTCGGCCAGAAGCCCAGGCATTGATGGCCTATATTAAGTCTGGTGAGGTCGGAAGGATAAATTCTGCTCAGGCGGTCTGGGTAAGGCGCTGTGGATTGCCGGCTTTGGGTGGGTGGTTCACGCAGAAGAAACTTTCTGGAGGTGGTCCGGTGATTGACCTCCTCCATATGATTGACCTTGCCCTCTATTTTATGGGCTTTCCGGAGCCAGAGTGGGTTCTGGCACAAACCTTTTATGATTTTGCCGGAAACCCTGATTTTAAAGGACCGTGGGGGCTTCCGGAACCAGAAGGAGGCGCACCAATGGATGTAGAAACTTCCTCTCATGCTTTTATAAGATTCCAAACGGGCCAGGTCCTCTCCGCCAGAACCAGTTGGGCAGAAATGGTCAAAAGGGAAGAGGTTTCAGTGACCTTCCAGGGAACAAAAGCCGGCGGAATGATAAGAAGGCTCTTTCGCAGAGACGGAATAGATGCTACTGCGGTGGACGACTGTGAACTCTACACGATGGAAAACGGAAGGCCAGTTAATAGAAAAATTATTGTGCCGCCGGACGAAAAGATGGGCCGGGAAAAGTCAGTTAACAACTTTGTCAATGTTGTTTTGGGAAGAGAAAATCCTCTTTCCACACCAGCAGAAGCGGTAATTTTGATGAAGATAATAGACGCTCTCTACCTTTCCGCAGAGAGGGGTGAACCGGTAAGGTTATAAAAAAACTTTTTACGCATAATCAAGCATTGCCATATAAAGAGGGCCAGAAAAATCCTTAAGGTCAAATTCCACAAACCATTCCTTTCTGCGGAATAGAATCTCCTTCTTCTCAGGAAGTTCTATCAATTTTACCCTGCCAGCTCCTTCCTCCAGACGCAACCTTACGGTAGCATCAACCTTCGCATCTACAAGTAAGGGGGCGGTCTTCACCAGGCTTATCAAAAACCTCTTCTCTTCTGGTTGGTGAAGAAGGACAACTTCTACCGCTGGGTGGGTTTTAACTTCAAACCATGCCGGTCTATTCATTAACATCCGCACCAAATTCGCAAAAACTCTTTTGTTAATCTCCTGATTCACCGCCTCAAGGGCTCCAGCAACGTAGCAGGTTCTGCCCTTCCCTGCTCGGTGCAAGACAATTGCCGGGTCCTTACTCAACTTACCCGGTGGATTGCTATGGATGGAAGAAAAGGTCTTGCCAAATATCTCTCCTCTTTCCGGGTCAGTATAGGGTAAGGTCTGAGTGGCGATTATTTGGCCGCTCCGATTTTCAATAACCAACTGCCTTTGAGGATGAATCAAGTGGTCCTGGGGATAGAAGAATTCCTTCATCTCCCGACTCATCGGCGTAAAAAAGGTTAAATCAGGCGTTTGTTCATTTCTCGTTGAAACACCGAGAATATCTGCCAGCAAAAAATCCTCTGTTAAGTTTCCATCTCTATCTCTGGTAGCCGTGCGGTAACTGGCATAAAGGGAACCGCCATCTAAAACGAAGGCGCGAAAAGCTCCAACCTCCTCTGAATCCATTGATAAGACATCTGACAATACCAGAACCTGGAATTGAAATAATTGGGAAAGGTTTCGCCGGGCAATGACGGTAAAAGGAATATGGTGCTCCTTTAATGCTCGGCAGGCGCCAGTAAGCGCTTCTAGGTGCGGCATCCTCCCCGACTTTGCCTCGGCAACATTTATGCCATTTTCGGAAGGGTCAAACCTGGATTCCTCGCTAAAGTATACCGCCACGTCAGCACACAGTTCACCGCCCAGATAAGGTTCATAAGGGGTAATGACCTTATCAAAGACAGAACGAATCTTCTGGTAAACCCCAGGATTGAGACTACCATCCGGGTCTATGGCGTCAATAAACATAAAAGCAGAACCGTGGGCTGGTGCCAGTGATGTCTGAGTCTGGAGACGTTGGGAGGTCTTTATAGTCACGTGGTCCCTAAGATCAAGGCATTTTGAGGTATGAAACTCAAAAGGTTTCTTTCGGGAGAGACTGTGAAAAATCTTGCAAATGATGGACTGCTGAATATTCTCCCCATAAAAGTCTCCAGAGAGATAATCACTTGCTTCCACCAGACTAAAAGGAACTGCCTGACGCCAATTGGCGATAACGGTGGAAAACTGGTGGGTAACGGTCATTGCGGGCCGAAGCAAATGGACTTTCTTGGTGGTAACTGAGGCAAACTCTTCTATCCACCGTTCCCGGGATCGCTGGAAATTAACCCATTCAGGGTTCTGCCAGTCAACCACCCGGGGTGGTTCCATACCAGTCTCTTTCTTATACCGCTCACTACAATGTTGACAATAACAGACATAAGGCCAGAAGGTCATATCAAAGAATATGCCTTCGCACTTGTATTTCCCGCAGATCTCTTCAATCTGCGCCAGCACAAACTGTCGGTAAGGACTGTT
>CAZPLE010000052.1:0-26684 GCA_964587375.1 uncultured bacterium | reverse complement strand
AAGCGATAGGCAAAGGCACCGAAAAGAAGGCATAATAGAGCAAGAAAGAGAGGAGAAATGACCATAGTAGCCGGTGGTTCTTTAATCTCTTCTTTTTCCAATGAAGGGATCGGGATGCCTAAAAAGATGGCGTGGAGCAGTTTCATAAAACTGGCCAACGTCAGAGCGCTACCAAACATTGCCGACGCCAGCCACAAAACCCACAAGCCATTTCCGGACTGGCCCAATCTTATAATCCCTAAATAGACCAACCATTTGGAATAAAATCCATTCAGCGGCGGAACTCCGGAGATAGCCAGGGCAAGAATGAGAAAGGAGATAAAGGACCAGCGCATCCTCCTGGCCAGCCCTCCCAGGTCTTCTATCTCTGCGGAACCGGTCTTCTTCTCCACATTCCCGCCAGCAAGAAACAACCCCTGTTTGTAGATAGCATTATTGAGCATATGGAATAGTCCACCGGCAATCCCTAAGGAATTACCGGTGCCGATACCCATCACCATATAGCCTACCTGACTGACCGCGTGGTAAGAGAGCAGTCTCTTAAAGTTGTGCTGGATTAGAGCCATCATCACCGCAAAGATTATGGTGGCTGAACCAATAGCCAGGAGAACTGTCTGGGCAAAAAAGTTGGTGGTAAAAAACTGACAACAGATACGGAATAGAAAGTAGATACCCACCAGTTTATCAAGAGAGGCAGGCAGGAAGGCAAGGACTGGCGCCGCTGAAGGCGTTGCTATCTCCGGTAGCCAGGTGTGGAAGGGGAAAGCACCAGCCTTAGCCAGTGCCGCAGAGACTAAAGTAAAGAAAGCCAGATAAGCAAGGCCATTGTTTAAAAGAAGGGGCGAACCACTTCCAAAGAAGAGCGAACCAGAAAGATGCCCCATCAGAACAAGACCCAGGATGAAGAGGGAGTCGGTGCCACCGAGGATGATTAAGGTCTTCTTGGCGCCAACGGCTGCAGCCTCTTGGGGTGATAGATTAATTAAGAGATAAAGCATTATCCCTAAGATATTCCAGAAGACAAGGAAGAGAACAAGATGCGCTGCCAGAAGGGTGCCAGCAGCAGCCGAAAGAGCCCAGAGTAGATAGGCATAATACTCCTTCAGGCAAGGGTTGGTTTTGGATTGGTAGTCAGAAGAATAGAGAACAACCAATACCCCGAAGAGTGCCTGGAAAAGGAGAATAAATCCGGCCAGATTATCCACCACCAGGAAGGAGTGGCCGCCGAAACTGCTACCAGGGAGGGTAAGCGGCTTCCAGAGAAAGAGGAGGATGCAGAGCAAGAGGTTAAAGCCACTGCCTGTCAGAGCAAGCCTTTCCTTCCACCGGTAGGGACACCAGAGAATAATTAACCCGAAAAGAAAGGGAACTAAAATAGGATAATAAAGTGGGTTGAGGAAAAAGTTTACCATTTTTTATCAGACCTGTTTACTGTCTTTAACCGTTCTGTCTTTTCTAATGATAATGCCAACAGATTGTCGCTATTGACCACCTCGCCATTTTCCTTGACTACCGAAAGCCGCTCGGTACAACAGTAACATGGATCAACACCGGCCAGGGTGATTAGGGCATCAGCAATCTCCCCACCCACGACTGACCTTTCAAAAGTCGGGATGCAGGTATAACTGGGTGCCCGAATCTTATGCCGGATGGGTCGGTTTGTTCCGTCGCTCCGAATGTAATGGAAACACTCTCCACGTGGAGCCTCACAGCGGCCTATTCCTTCGCCAACCGGAATATCCCTGATTTTAACCGCAATTTCACCTTTTGTCACCTTTAGCCTTTCCAGACACTGTTCAATCATTTTAATGGACTGGAGAACTTCCAACAGGCGTACTTTGGTGCGCGCCAGAAGGTCCCCTTTTGTCTCTACGACCACCTCCCACTCGATAAGGTCATAAGCCGCATACGGGTCATCCCGTCGAACGTCAATCGCCACTCCGCTTCCCCGGGCAACAGGACCAACAGCACCGTATTGATGGATATCTTCCGGGGTCAAAGTACCCACCCCTTCTAAACGGGCAAGAATGACTGGGTCGTCAAGGACTGCTTTGCAGAGCATCTCCGTCTTTCTTTTCACTTCATCCAGTCTTAACCGGATGAAAGGAAAGTCTGCTTCGTCCATATCCCGGCGTACTCCACCCGGACACATCATTGCATAGTTGTTGCGGTTGCCGGTCACCAGTTCCATAATATCCAGGATGGGTTCCCGCCACTTCCAAGCCCACATAAAGACGGTATTATATCCCAGGAAATGGCCAGCCAACCCCATCCAGAGAAGATGGCTGTGGATGCGCTCCATCTCCGCCACAAAGGTGCGGATATATTTGGCACGTTCAGGAATCTCTGTGCCGGTAAGATTTTCCACTGCGTTAACAAAAGCGATCGGGTGACTGGTGGAACAGATACCACAGATACGTTCTACCAGAAAGGTCACCTGGTCGTAACTCTTACCCTCAGAGATTCGCTCAATGCCCCGGTGGTTCATTCCCGCAATCCAGTCAATGCCCACTACCTTTTCACCTTCGCAAAAGAGTTTAAAAAACTCCGGTTCTTCCAGAAGGGGATGATACGGTCCCACCGGGACTATTATTTCTTTCTTTCCCATAATGTATGATTATTGTTTTCTCTTATTCGTCCGTTCTTCCGGCACCTGGTAAGGATGATGTTCTTCAGGCCAATCTTCCGAAAGAAGGAACTTCTCCAAACGAGGGTGTTCTCGGAAGTTTACCCCTAACAGTTCCCAGATTTCTCTTTCAATCCAAAAGGCTCCCCGAAAGACCGGCACCAAGGAGTCTACCTCTGGTTTAGTACGGTCAAGAGAGACCCGCAGAGAGGCCACTTCGCCAGTGGCATCGAAAGAGAAATGGTAAAGAATCTCTATCTCTTTTCCGCTATCAAAACCGGAAGCGATTATAAAGCGGCCGGCAAGGTCATTAAAGATGTACCCGGCGACCTCACGAAGATTTTCAGCAGGAATCGTCATGTATATCCTTTTTCTGGTTTCGGTATAGTCCAGAATAATCTGCTGGAACTTTTCCTTCAGTCTCAATTTCGGCTCCATAACAGGGTTATTTTTTCTGTCCTTCCTTCACTTTCCTTATCAGTTTTACTATTCCGTCTATCATTGCTTCTGGCTTCGGAGGACAGCCAGGGATATAAGCGTCAACAGGAATGATTCTGTCCAAGGGACCAGCAAACTGATACCCGGTCCGAAAGATATTGCCACTACAAGCACAGGTTCCTACGGCAACTATCAGTATCGGTTTTGGTGCTTGGTTATAAAGTTCTTTTATTCGGGGCACATTTTTGCGGTTAACCATTCCAGTGACCAATAGGACATCCGCGTGTTTAATGCTCCCTGCCAGGATAATACCAAACCTTTCCACGTCGTGGCGTGGGGTAAGTAGGTCCAGTATTTCAATATCGCAGTTATTACAGGGCGCAGCTGCCAGATGAAAGACCCACAGGGAGCGGGTTAAGAGACCAATCTTCCAGTTAGTAATCATTTTACATTCCCAGATAAGCAAGGAGAATTGCCAAGACGGAGAGAAGGTTGCAGGTGCCCCAGAAGAATCGCAAACTCTGGTCAATTCGCAACCTCGGATTGGTATTTTTTATGATGACGATAAGCACCAAAATGAAGACTATCTTCAATACCCCTTTTACCAGTTGCCACCCGAAAGGAGAGACTCCACCCCAGAAGAGGATGACTAAAAAAAGGGGTAAGAGAAAAAAGAGCATCGCCCGGGTCAGTTTGAAAAGCGCCAGCAACCCACCAGAATACTCTATGTATGGGCCAGCCATCAATTCCGCTTCTGCTTCTGGAATGTCAAAGGGTACCAAAGTCAATTTTGCCTGGGTCACCAAAAGAGAAACCAGAAAGGCGATAAAACCGGAGAGAGAAGAGAGGATAGCACCATGCCGTTGCTGAAAAAGGATAATATCGGTAATCCTTATGGAAAAATCCGTTTTGAATACCACCACCGCCACGGCTAAAATAAAGGGAAGTTCGTAGGATAGGATCAGTTTCATTTCACGGCTGGCTCCGATGGAAGCCAGAGGGTTTGCCGAAGCAAAACCGCCGATAATCACCGCCAGAGAAGGTATGGTGAGAAGATAGATTACCACAATGAGATCTCCTACAAACCCCTGTTTGGTTAAGATCGTGGAAACGCCCAGGATGGTGGCAACCATACTTACCGCAAGAAGACCAAGGAAAGGAGCCATCAAAAAAGAGAGTTTTTCGCTCTTTTCAGGGATGGTCATCTCTTTGGTGAAAAGTTTTCCTATGTCATAAAACGGCTGAAAGAAGGGTGGGCCAACCCGCCACTGCAAGCGAGCGGTAATCTTTCTATCAACCCAGGCAGCAACCAACCCAGCCGTAGCGGTAAAGAGAAAACCGGGAAATACCAGAAAATAAAAAATATTCATTTTTCTTCAGGTACTTTTTGCCAGGAAGTGACTATTCCCGCCACATATTCGCGGTCAATAACCTTTGCCTCTTTTTCCCCAATCTCTTTGTACTCTATAGCATTAAGCGGACAGGTCTGAACACAGAGAGGCTGTTTTCCCTCTGGGAGTCGGTCCTGACAATAATCGCAGCCAGCGGTAAAGTAAGGAACCAGTTCTGGAAATATGGTGCCAAATGGGCACCCATAAGCGCAGGATTTGCAGGAGATGCAGAGATTAAAGGAACGAGTAATCTTTCCGTCATCCATTTTTTTAAGAGCCTCTGTGGGACAGGAAGCTACACAGCCCGGTTGATTACACTGCCGGCAAACAATCTGCCAGGTAATCATTTCCCTCAAGGTTAAGGAGCCATTATTTACCGGATGAAAAGGGTAACTACATTTGATTTCGCACCGTTTACACCTCCGGCAGATTTCAAAGTTGACCACCAGCCTTTTCATACCCATATCTCCGGTTCGTCTTTAATCTCCTGGTAAGTGAAAACCGGACCATCCTTGCATACCAGGAACCTTCCGATTCCACAGTGCTGGCAGTGCCCCAGTCCACAGACCATCATCCTTTCCATAGAAAGATAAATATCGGTTGGCAAATATCCTATCTCCAGCAGTTTGAAGGTAGTAAATTTCATCATAATGGGCGGTCCGCAGACCACCGCTACGCTGTTCTTGACATCAATATCAAGGTTGTCCAGCGTCTTGGTTACCACGCCTACCTGCCCCTTCCAGCTTTCATCCCCTTTGTCTACAGTTATCCGGAAGCAAACTTTGGGGTCAATTTTGCACCACTGGTTGAAGATAGAGTTTTTGTAGAGGTAATCCTGGGGTGTTCGGGCGCCACAGCAAAAAACTATCTTTTTAAAACGGTTCACGTCGTGTACCAGCGAGAGAAAGAGGCTGCGCAGGGGAGCAAGGCCTACTCCTCCACCGACCAGTAGAACCTCTTTTCCGATAAACTTTTCAATTGGATAACTCTTTCCAAACGGCCCGCGCAGACCAAGAATGGCTCCTGGCTGGAGAGTATGGAGTTTGGCGGTAACCCGCCCTACCCGAGCCACGCTCACTTCAAGGTATCGGTCTTCATAAGGGGAAGATGAAGGTGTAAATGGCGCCTCACCAACCCCTGGTACCGTAATCTCTACAAACTGACCGGCCAGGAAACGAAAACCACTTGGGGCATTCATAGTAAAGGTTTTGATGGTAGGACTCTCCTCCGTTACCCTGGTTAGCGTTACCGGAACAGGCTGATAGGGATTAAACTTATTCATAGATTTCCTTTTCTAATTCTAAAAACACCTGTCGCTTGTCTATCTTCCCCAGACAGCCGGCAATACATCGGCCACAGCCGGTACAAGCATCAAAACCAAGTTCCTTATTGAGAAAATCAAACTTGTGGTAATAATGGTAACGAAAACGTTCCCAGCGGAAGGGCCTGGGGTTTGCGCCGCTGGCCATGCGGGCAAAACTAGCAGTAAGGCAAGAATCCCAGTTTTTGTAGCGCTTCATCCCTTCTTTTTCTGGGAGGTCAGCAAAGGAAAAACAGTAACAGGTTGGGCACCCTAAGTTACAGGCATGGCACTGGACACACCGTTCCTCTCCATACTTTTTCCATGTTTGCGCACCATTACTCTTCCGAACTATTTCTGAGTAGGGTTTCTGATGAGTAAAAGGTGCATTGAGGGTCTTCAGTCTTTCCATACATTCCTGGCGATTTTTATCCCGCAGGCTCAGGTCCTTGCTCTTGGCTTCCCGAAGCTCTCTTTTTCCTAACTCCTGCAGAAACCTTTCTCCCTTTTCGCTTCCAATTTCTATCAGTATTTCTTCACCATTGAGTGGAGAAAGGTTAAGGTCAAAGTCGCTTTGTGAATAACAGGTTCGTCCGTGAAGGAGACAAAAACAGGCAGGATCTGGAGCGCTGCAGTCACTGCTGATAATCAGGGTATTGTCCCGGCGGCTGAAGTAACGGGGGTCAGGATTTTCACCAAGGCGGTAAATATGGTCAGTGGTCTTTAGACTTTCCAGGTCACACCCTTTTACACCCAGTAAGACCCGCTTTTCTTCCTTGCCCGCCGGAACTTCCGGGATACCAGCGACTTCCTCAGAAGGAGGATAGAAGAAGATCTTAATAGGTTCAATGGGTCTGGCTCCAAAAAGTTCTAAATTCTCTTCTTTTCCATTAAGACGTTTCCAACCCAGTCCGGTAGCACGTTTGACCAGGCCATAAACTACCAGTCTTTGTGCCAGATTATTAACTCCGGCAAGGAAGAAGCCTCTTTCTATTTTTATGTATTTAATGGCCACTTTCTTGGTTCCTTTCTAAATTTTTGGTACACTCTTCTGCCAGAAAAGCAACCGCCTCTTTCCAGTGGTTCTTTAATGGAAGAGAAGGGCCTTTTCTTGTTCCGATTCTTCCCGGTTGGATTGCCAGCAGAAAGATTTTTGCCTGGGTCTGGGTGCTCAAAAACTTGATCAGGAGAGAAAGGGAAGGGGCATGGGTTGACCATCCAGAGTCCTTAATATCTTTTGCGGAAAAGATTTTAAAATCACCCGGTTTTCCTCCAAAATCGCAGGCGTCAATCAGGTATATTATGCGCGGGCGGTATTCGGTGATCGGAACAAGATAATTTTCCGGGGTCGTTCCAGTCTGGTAAACCTTGATCCAACAATATGGTTCCAATCTCTTTTTCAACTCTTCTGCAATTAACACACCGGCACCATCATCAACCTTTTCTGGATTGCCAATCCCCACAATCGCTATTCTTAGCATCGCAGAAAAAGAGATTTGGAAATTTGTGAATGTAATAACAAATTTCCAAAATTATAACCCACCCACTAATTTCTGTCAAATGGCTGTTTTACCGGATATATCCTTATTGTTATGAAATCTTTTTACCAGAAGAATTCGGCCAGAAACCTTTTCTACACAAACCTTTTCACCCTTTTTGACCGGTTCTTCGTCTAAGGTGCAGGCTGTCCAGTATTCGCCGTGGACGTAAACAATTCCTTGCGGGGTAAGGTCGGTCCTCGCCTCTCCTATTTCACCCACCATTCCCTCTTTTCCCGTGGAGACCTTTCTGCGCATTGCCCGGAAGGCAAAGCGGGCCATCAGGAGGACCAGACCAGCAAAGACAAATGCGACCAATAAGGAAGAGAATCGAGAAGGAGGTTTCAGATAAGAAAACGGTCTTATCAAAAGTAGAGAACCAAATACCAGAGCCACTATTCCTCCCATACCCAGAAGACCAAAGGTTGGTGTGTATGCTTCTAAAATAAAGAAGGCAATCGCTACCAGGATGAGTGCTATTCCAGCAATATTCACCGGCAGAGCAGAGAGGCCATAGAAAGCGAGCAAGAGAGAGATGAAACCCACTATTCCTGGAAAACCAATTCCAGGCGTTGAAAACTCTGCCAGTATCCCCAATATTCCCAGTAGAAAAAGCAGGTAAGCGATGTTGGGGTCGCTGACCACCTGAAGGATACGTTGTCGGAAGTTGATAGGAATCTCCTCAACCTTTGCCTCCTTTGTGTTCAAGATCACCATTCTGGAATCCAGTACAATCTTTCTTCCGTCTATTTGGAATAAAAGTTGGGTTAAATCTTCAGCGACCAAATCTGCAACCTTTAACCGAACCGCCTCTTTTTCGTTTATTGCCGCGCTCTCCCGCACCGCTTTTTCCGCCCAATACTTATTTCTACCCCACCTTTCAGCCAGACTGGTAATCCAGGCAACTGCATCATTTACCACTTTTTCCTGGTGGATCTTTTCCATCTTTCCGATGGGCATTACAGGATGGGCGGCACCGATACTGGTACCAGGTGCCATTGCTAAAACCGGACAGGCAAGAGCAATGAAAGTACCCGCAGAAGCACATTGGGCTCCAGCCGGCGAGATATATCCTATTATCGGCACAGGGCAGGAGAGAATCTCTTCCACAATCTCCCGGGTGGAAACAAGCAATCCACCAGGCGTATCTATTTTGAGTACCACAACAATATCCCTTCCCTTTTCTTTTTTCACCGCTTTGAAACTCTGGGAAACCAATTCCGACATTGCTGGATTAACTGCGCCTTTCAAGGGTAGAATAATAGCCTTACCGCCGGACGCTTCTTTGGCGGCAGGGGATGCTAAATGTACTAAAAAGAGAAAGATGGACCCAAAGAATAATATCTTCCCCCAAGAAAAAGAGTGCCTCTTTTTTCTTCTCTTTCGTACCATCATATCACTTATTTTTATCCCCTTTTTGGTCAAGATTAGGCGAGTGGTCTTTGGGAAGCAGCCTTTCCACCATCTGGTGAACTGACCGAAGCGCCACCGAATGGGGTGTTAGGTTCAAGAGAGAAGACCCAGAGAGGCTCAATCTTTCAACTTCCCGGTCATACGGTATCCTTGCCAGAAGTGGCATCTCTTTCGTCTCTATCTCCAAAATCTCGGATGAAGGGGTGGTCTCATTAATGACCAGATAGCGTTCTTTTATTACCAAATTAAGTTCTCCAGATACCTCAAAGATTCTCTGTGCGGATTTTAAGGAAACCGGATGGGGATTGGCCACCACCAGAAGAGCATCGGCATTTCGGGTTGTCCTTCTAGAAAGATGTTCCATTCCCGCTTCGTTATCCATTACTACGTAAGGATAATTTTGTTGGAGTCTATCCATCAGATTTCGAAGGAGATTATTGGCATGGCAGTAGCAACCCGGGCCCTCTGTGCGTCCCATAACCAGAAGGTCAAAACCGTTACTCTCAATCAGAGCGTCTTGAAAATATAACTCCAGAACCCTTTCTTTGGTTAAACCGGCGGGTAAATCGTTCTTCCCCTCCATTACTTTGTCTGCCACATTTACCACGGTACGTTCCACTCTTACGCCCAGAAGTTCATTCAAATTGCTGTTGGGGTCAGCATCCACCGCCAGCACTGGTTTTCGGCCTGTTCTTAACAAGATGCTTATTATCAAACTCGCAATGGTCGTCTTTCCGGAACCGCCCTTTCCTGCTATCGCAATAGAATAAGACATATTTGAAAATCCTCTAAAGGCGCGCCAAAAGATTGTTTATATTCACATGCCTTTCCACCAATTGCCTTGCTATTTCTATCTTCTTTTTATCGTCCTGTCTGATTTTGATTATCAAGTCATGTACTTTGGAGGCAACCGTGTAGGTATCTTCATTACTGATAAGAACCGGAATGGGCGTACGTCTGATGAGATTAATGATGGAGCGGTGCGGTCTTATTCCGCCGGTAAGGATCAGTCCCGAAAGATAAGGATTTGTGACCTTTTTAGTCATTATTAAACTGAGAGCGGTCAAAATAAGGTCTTCCCGGTCTCCGGAAGTGATCAGAAGAGTATCATTTTTAATGTACCTGAGGGCACTTTTAGGGAACATTGCTCCCACTACTCTGTTTCTTACTGTTTGATTAAGAAAGTTTTTACCACTAAGCACCGGAAGATTCAAACCCTCCCGCACCTGGTCCATCGTGGAGAGACTTAGGTCTTCGGTATAAGGTAGAACACCCAGGAGAGGGATACGATGCTTCTCTAACCCTTTTTTCAGGTACTTCTTTATCTCTCTTATCTTATCCGGCATGACCTTATTGACGATTACGCCAGCAAGCTCCACACCCTCTTTGTCAAAGAGTGCCTTATTGAGAATAATTTCGTCTATCGGTTTCCCTATTCCGCCGGTGGTGATGAGCACCACACGCGCCTTAAGTATTTTGGCCACCACCGCATTGTTCAGGTCAAAGACCGATCCTACGCCGGCGTGGCCAGTCCCTTCAATAACGACCAACCTTTTTCCACTGGCACAATGGGCATAAGCCTCTTTTATCTTCTTAATAAGGGATGTTACGTCATAACGTTTATTGAGGTAATTCTTGGTGAACCCGCGCTCCACAGCAACTGGATTCATAAGCTTTAAACATTCCTTTCCTATATCTAAAATTCCCGCAGCCAGCACCGCATCTTTATCAATCTTTCTACCTTCTATTTCCACATATTTCTGGCCAACCGGCTTGATAAAACCAACTTCCTTCAATTTTTGTTTAAGGGCAGAAAGAAGGCCGATTCCGACCACCGTTTTGCCGTCGTTTTGTCTGGTAGCTGCCAGAAAGACCCTTTTCTCCTCAAACGTCTCTTTTTTTGATAGCCCCATAATACAATACATAAATAATTAAGTATTATCCCAGTGGCACTTTTGTCTCTCCTTTCATTACGCTTTTAAAACGGCTGCTATCCGTATGAGGAAGAAAGAGAGAGGCGGTATATTGGTGCATAAAAGCAGGGTCAATACTCAACTCCACATACGTCATCTTCTTTGCGATCTCCCTGGCTTTCATCATTGCTTCATAAGAAGAAAGAACTATTCCCGCTCCGGTCAGGGAACTGTTTCCAATAAACCGAAACCTACTCCGTTCCAGATCGGGAAGAAGGCCTATCTGAATTGATTTTTCTACATTCAGATAATTACCAAAACCGCCGGCTATGTATATTTGGGCAATCTCCTCCAGTTTTAAATTCATCTTACTTACCAAAACTTCGGTGGCAGTATAAATTGCTCCCTTGGAACGAATGAGATTGGTAATGTCTGCTTGAGTGATAACGATATCCTCTTGGTGGCCGGTATCTTTTGCCGAGACAAGGAGGAATTCCAACCCCTCTGGTCCTGGCCTAACTCTGGTGGTCTTTAGCCCTTCTTTGATTTTGCCGGAACGGTCTACTATTCCTGTTTTGACAAGTTCCGAAAGGATTTCAACATAACCAGAACCGCAAATGCCAAGAGGTTTTTCCCCTCCAATGGTAGTATAACGTACCTGGTAGTCTTTCGGGTCTATCTCCACGCGCTGAATTGCTCCAGCCATTGCTCTGACTCCGGAACGGACACCGCTACCTTCAAAGGCAGGACCAGCAGAAGAAGAACAGCACACCAGCCACTCTTTATTGCCCAGAACAATCTCGCCGTTGGTGCCAATGTCAATGAGCATTGAGAGCTCTTCGTTTTCATCTAAGCCGCACGCTAACACACCAGCGACGATATCCCCGCCCACAAAAGTTGATACCCCGGGTACACAGGCGAGCAATCCTCGCGGGTTAATCTTTATTCCCACTTCGGCTGCCCGGATGACCGGCATAAAATTGGCGGTTGGTACGTAAGGTTCTCGTCGGAGGTAAACCGGGTCAACCCGGAGCAAAAGGTGGATCATGGTCGTGTTGCCCGCAGCGACCACCGCGGTAATTTCGTTGAGGCTCACCCGGTGCTCCTCCGCTAGGGCGGAAATAAGTTCGTTAATCGCATCAATCACTACATGGTGAAGTTTTTCTAACCCATCCTCTCTGCCCGCATAGACCAGACGAGTGATTACATCTTCACCATATCCTGACTGGCGGTTATGGGTGGCCTTGGTGCCCAGGGTCTGATGGG
This sequence comes from uncultured bacterium, assembly GCA_964587375.1. GTDB lineage: Bacteria > Ratteibacteria > UBA8468 > MWAK01 > MWAK01 > CAZPLE01. Next base: position 14,799 of record CAZPLE010000052.1, on the reverse strand, counting down.
TATTGAGGTTGGTAAGTTTAGCGACGATAGTCGTAGTTCCAACGTCCAGGGCTATTCCAAAGTTCCGGTCGGATGTATCACCCGGTTCTATCAAGACAATTTCGGTGGTCCCATTACGTTTTCCCAGAAGAACGGTTACCCGATACTTACTTTCCCGAAAAAGCCTCCCCATTTTCCGGATGTTGGCCAACCCGGTTTGTAAAAGGGGGAGATCCATCTTTCGTCTCAGTTCCCGGTAAAGACGTTCCAGGTCACTGATATTATCTTTTAAGGTTGGTGGTGGCAGGGTTAAAAAGACTTTGGTGGCAAGGGGAGAATGGATAAAGACCCGTCCCTTTTCTACCTCTAATCCCTTTTCGATCTCAACGGCTTTAGTAAAGACTCCTGCCAATCTTTCTCTTTTGGCTTCTTCTGTGAGAATCTGTTCTTTCTCCAGTCGGGAAGCAACTGGAATTTCTATCTCCACGTCTTCCACCACGGTACTGCGGCAGGCAAGAACATAACCACGTTCCACCTCTTCTTTGGTCAGTCGGCCCGTGGGTTCCGAAGCCACCCGTCCTTTCTTGACAATCACCTTGCATCTACCACAGACTCCCTCACCACCACAAGATGATTTGATATAGACGCCAGCAGCAATGGCTGCGTTCATAATATCGGTACCTTTGGCCACCGCAATCTTTCTTTGGTCAGGCCGAAAAAGTACAATACAGGTGTCCATAACTTTCTGTAAAATTGTACCGGACGGCTCTAAATAGTGAGATCTTTAATCTTTGTTTTTAAAAGTGCTTTTACAGTATCTTCGCAAACAACCACTATATCTTCAGTCGTCAGGTAATTAGAAATAGAAGAGTCAAAGAGAACCTTGGCGGAAGCAGGGAACTCTTCGGTCCGCTGGTAGAGTACCAGGGTTATCGGAATTTTGGGAAAGGCTTGGATCCTTACTGCAAAGTCGCCCCGTTCTACCTCCTCTCCGTTAAGAGAAAGGGCTGCCTCTTTGAGAAGAGGTGGATTCTGGCCGAACCTTTTCCAGAGGGGTTGGCATACTCTGGCCTCAAAGACGGAGTAATAGTTCTTTCCTCCTGGAAGGTCCCGGAAGTCAATCTCCCTGCCGGAAAGGTCGGTTCCTTTGCCTCGGGAAAGATAATGGAGAATAACAATCTTCTCTTTCAGAGAGACTTCGCCTACCCATTCTATTTCTGGCAAGAAGAATGAATAGTCGCGATTCAAATATCTAATAGTTAATCTTTCTCCAGTGATCACCGCTCCGCACTTTAAAGCCATCTCCTCTGGGTTATTTCTTTTAAAATCAGCAATCGCTAATTCCAACGCCGGTTCCAAACCCATCTTTAGCTCAAAAATCTTATAATTTCAACCAGGAATGGGAATAAAGAGAATGCCCTAGCAGAACCTTGGTCGTTTTTAAATACCAAACCTCCTCTTCTGTCATCTTTTCCGGGTCTAATTTACCGTCCTCCATCACCGTCCAGACAATCTCTTTTATCTCTTCCCTTTTTCCCTTGGCTATCTGGATAAGGGTTTGGTCAAAAGCATCTACAATAGCCGAATTCATTCCATATTTTTCCAGCATGATTAGATAGGTCTGGTTGAGAAGGGGTCTTAAATGGGCTGGTGTTCCGTTGGAGACGTTGGAAAGCCCGCAGGTAGCATTGCAACCAGGGGCCAGTTCCCGAAATATCTCCATAAATTCTGTACACCCTTTCACCTGATTCTGCTGAGAAGAGACCGGCAGGACAACAGGGTCAAACCAAATCTCTTGGTTAGGGATATCTTCAGCCATTGTCTTTGCCAAAAATTCTGCAGCCAGCGCAGCGCGCTCTGCGCCGTCCCGTGGAATCCCTTCTTCTCCGATCAGAAGAGCAACGAAACCCGCTCCGTATCTTTTAACAAGCGGAAGGAGTTTTTCCATCCTTTCCGGACGACAGGAGATAGAGTTGATGACCGCCTTTCCTTTGTGGACTTTTAACCCTGCTTCCAGAGCCTCCACGTTGGTGGTATCCAGAAACAGGGGCAATTGAACCACTTCCTGTACGGTCTTAACCAACCACTCCATAATCTCTGGACCTTCCTTGCGCGCTGGCCCAAGGTTGATGTCAAGATAGTCCATACCCGCTTCTGCTTCTCGGAGAGCCAGTTCCTGGATCGGACGAGCCTCTTTCCGTTTTATCGCTGGCCCAACCTGCTTGGACATAATGTTGATATTTTCGCCGATAAGAATCATTTTATGGCTTCCACATTTTAAGAAAAGAAGGAATATGAGTGGCTTCCCGGGGGCCAATCATTATTTCCCAACCAGGTAATTCTTCCTCAAGTTCACCCGCTATTTGTGCCACATAACCAGGGATAATCAGTTTTCTATGCTTAATCTTTTCGGAAATGCCAGATTTTTTTACCAGAGGTGCTATTGTCTGGGCCACAAATTTGTCTGCCGCCCACGCGGTTAATACGGACAATCCCTCTGCATCCTGAACCAAAATCCAGGCAGGAACCCTACTGGAATCCACCTCTCCGGAGACCATAAAGTAAGTCAAAGCAAAATTGGTAGTAACCAGAACCGGTGAGTCTTCAGTCGGCTTATTAATTTCATAAACCCCTTCTTTGACTGCCATAGGTCGCTGCGGGTCGGTGTAGATATTCATCCGCTGGAGAAGAAGAGGGAAGAGCATTTCACCGGAAAATTCTGAAAAGACTGCAATTCCGGCGTACTTGGCAACCGCGATGACACCGACAACCGCTTCTTCCATCAGATCTTCAGCCATTTCCAGCGGAAAGACAATGGTTGGAAAACCTAAGGGTCTAATCTTTTTTATCAGGGCTGCCCTTCGGATGGCCACCTGGTCCTCAATAAGTTGGGAAATGGTTCTGGCCCCAGAATCAAGAACAAGGTCTTTCAGTCCCCTTTCCATTGCTTGCGTGGCAAGGTCCACAAGTTCGGAAAGATTCCTTCCACGGATGGCGAGCGGGCAACCGGTTTGCGTGGCAAGGTTTATCATCCCTTCCCAAATTTCTTTTTGCGCTGCGTAGATCAAGGGTCTGTCGGACTGGCAAATTGCCAGACCGGCAGCGAGAATTTCCGGATGGTCGCTCATCAGAATTATTCCGGCTTTGGTCTTTTCCCGAACTTCTTTGACCACTTCACAAAAGGCCTCTTTCTTTCCAGACTCCTCCTTTACGGCTATCAGATCGGCTTTCAATACTAAACCAACCCTTTCATACTGTAATTGGTTGAAAGAGGATATCTTCCTTTCTCTTTCTGCGCTGGAGAGAGTATCTTTGATTAAAAGAGCAAAACCAGTGGGATTAACAAAGGTCTTTTCGTGGCGGAAGAGGACGGTCTCCCCTCCGGTTTTAAAAACATTTTCCGCAGGTCCAACGGTTACGGTTCGAATGGGTGGAGCAGAGGCTTCAGCCAGTTCTTGTTTAGCTTGTTCCGTTACATAAGGGCAGGAATTTAATTCTGCCTTACCGGTAGCCAGCGCCATGGCAAAAGCCAGACAGGTTGGAACTCCGCATTCTCCACAATTTTTCTTAGGCAATTTTTTAAAGATTTCAATTCCGCTCAAACCCATTTATTGCCTCCTTGTAGGTTTTACTCTATGAGAGGTTCCATCTCTAAAGCTGGATGTTTTTTTTCCTGCAGAAAAGGAAGGATAGCTTCTTCGGTGGTACCAATCGTTTCATCGGCAACCATCTCCATAAATTTCGGCACCCCTAACTCTTCTGCCCGCTTCTTCAACCTTTCTGCTAACTCCTCTTTCAGTTGTTTGGGCATCCAGACTATTCTTAAGAAACCACCATCCCCAGAGATAAACTTTCTCTGGCAGATATTATATTTGGAATGTCCGACAAAGCCTGGTGTAGAAAGCCCTCCACCGATCGTTCCGGCAAGGGTGGTAAACTTCATACCGCAAGGGGTCATTCCTTGGTACTCGCGGTTGACAATCATCACGCCGTTGCAGAGGGGCAAGACTGCGCAGACGCATTCACAGCACCCGCAGGTTGTCATCGGGTCATGGACCACACTGTAAAAATTATAGTGGTCAATTTTGTGACGAGAAGCCTGATAGACGAAATCATTAACCCCTTTCCACTGGCCCAGTTTTGCATCCAGGGTCTCTCCCTTTTTTACCGGTTGGTTGGGTCCGGTCGGGTTGATTTCGTAAGCGGCCTTACAGTCCATCCAGTTGTAAGCTCCGCAGAGGCCGGTTCTCTCCGGACTGATAACGCAGACATGATGCGGAGCAAAGGATTGACAAAGAGTGCAAGAGTAATAGACGTCAACCGCTTCATCAGTTAATCCTTCAATTCGGGCATCTCTTTCCGCATAGACCTGTTTGGCTTTCTCTAAAATCTCCTTCACTTTATCTTCTTGGGTATAAATTTTTATCTGGACCTTATCAAAAATATTTCCGAAATCACTATGATATTTCGCATGGATGATAGCACCCAGGTGCGAAAGGCGAAACCCTTTCTCATAAGCCGATTTACTGATACGAATCCAGGTGGTGTCTCGTTGGCCAATGTGCATCACCCCCTGGGCGTAATTGATCAGGTGATGGATCTGTCTTTCCAGGATCGGTTCAAAGTCTTTTTGCATCTTTCTACCCGCTACCTCCACCACCAGCGCCAGAGGTCCTTGGAAGCCAGGCTCCATTTCCTCTAAATCTGGTCCAATTACTTCAATCTTTCCGTCTTCTACCTCTTCCATTGGCCGGGAAGTGGTCCATTCACAAACCGGATTTACGCCTCCGCGAAATTCTACATAAACGTCTTCTTTCCGGACCCGTTCTCCTTCAAAAGCAGCACCGTAAGACACAGGGATTGGTACCTTGGTTACCGTAATTTTGAGCCCACGTACTTCAATAGCTCGGGAAACGATTTGGCTATGAGGGACATTGGAAACCACATGTTCGTAAGTACATATTCCGGTAGGCAAAATCTGAGGGATGTCGGTGTCGGATATGATTGGAAAACCATAATTTACGGCACCAAGGGCATTAGCGTACCACTCTTCGGTTACTTCTCCTAAGGGAATGACAAAAGCAAAGATTCGTTCTTTATTATAAAGTAATAACTTTTTGTAATCACCCGGCTTGACTCCACCAAAAGCCAGGGCAGCCCGCGTGGCGAAGCCAGCGGCAAAGACGGTGGCAGTGACATCTGGACCAAAGGGAACCAGACGAGTGGGCCAACCAACATCCACTCCAGAGGCTACCAATTGTTCCGAAAATCTCTTGCCGCCAGACTCCCCGGACATAAAGACATAGAGATTTTTTTCCTGCATCTCCCGGGCAATTTTAACTGCTGTTTCCTTATCCGGTGCACCTCCAAGAATAGCGGCAAACCCTGGAGCGCTACCATCTACAAACTCAATACCCCTCTTTCTTAAAGTTATATCATCCGCAGCCCCCAGCCAGATATTTCCATCCACCGGCTCTTCCTGTTGGGTGTAAAAATCAGGGGTCTCCAGATATCTAATCGCTTCGATAATTTCTTCGGCGAAGAAAGTGGCCATCCCAGCGTCCAGAGCCGGAGCAAGATAGGGCAAGGGATGTCTTTCCGCTACCAGAGGGGGTAGGAGTTGAACACACCTTTCCAGAACCAGTTCCATATCACCCAGCGTCTTCACCGGGATTCCCAGAATTCCGTAAATCACCGGAAGATAATAACCGGTATTTGGAAAACCGACTTCTTTCTCCTTCCCCCATCTTTCCACCGCTTCTTTCCACTTCTCTCTGGCATGGTTGACGATTTTGTGGGCACCCCTAATTCCAGCAGAACAGATAATTTTAGACATCTTTATACCCCTCCCAATTCGCGGCGCTTTGCCATGTCAAAAAGAATCCTTTCCCGTGCTTTATCGATTCCCAATGCCTTCCGTTTCTTATCTATATGTTGAATCATTAACCTTGCCGCTTTAATAGGATCAGGTTCAAAAGCCCATTTTCCTTTTAGTGTTTCCTCCAACTCAGCAAACAATAGTTGAGTAAGTTTGGGACTTCCTAAAGTGGGCCAGGCCACTCCAAAGACCGTAAAGACTCCGGAGGCGACAAAATACTGGCCAATGGAAACCGCCTTTTCGCTCATCCATTCCGGCGCTGCCCCTGCCGCCGGAAGGTCAGAGAGGTCTTCTCCCAATCCGCCCTCTTTTACCATCTCCGTAGCAGCCAGTAAAATCCGAGAGTTGTCCACACAGGAACCCATATGGAGAACTGGCGGGATACCAACGGCTTCACAGACTTCTGCAAGACCCGAGCCAGCATGCTGAGCCGCTGCTTCTGGAACCATCAGCCCCGCTTTAGCGCTGGCGATTGCGGAACACCCGGTCTGTAACACGATGACATCGTTCTTTATCAATTCTTTTACCATTGCCAGATGGCTTTCATCCTGGGTGACCTTTGGGTTGTTGCAGCCAACCACTCCGGCCACACCCCGGATTCTTCCATTGATAATATTGTCATTCAGAGGTCGGTAAGAGCCACGAAAGGTTCCTCCTAAAAGGTAATTAATCGTCTCTTTGGAAAATCCGGCGATAAGGTCAACTTTCTCTTTGGAAATACAAACATTTTTTGATCTGGCTGGAAAATTATCAATGGCTCTCCGAACTATCTCTTTGGCTGAGCGTAAAGGGTTATCTTCCTCTAACGGAATATGAATCGCTCCGGAAATTTTTGCCTTGGGAGAGGTGGTGATTATCTGGGTGTGATAACACCGAGCAATTTCCGGTAGAGACTGCATAATACACTGAACATCCACCACCATTACCTCTACCAAGCCGGTAAGTAATGCCACCTCCTGATGAAGAACATTACCGGCGATTGGAATTCCATGCCGCATCAAAATTTCATTGGCAGTGCAACAAATGCCGGCGATATTTATTCCTCGAGCACCTTTCCTTTTTGCCAGTTCTACCATCTCTTTGTCAGAGGCGGCTATTACCACCATTTCCGAAAGGATGGGTTCATGGCCATGGACGATTATGTTTACTTCATCTTCCCTGAGAACACCCAGATTTACCTCGCCGCATACCGAAGTGGGTGTGCCAAAGAGGATATCCTGGAGTTGGGTGGCAATCATGGAGCCCCCCCAGCCGTCTCCAAGGGCACACCGTGTCCCCTGGAGCAGAATATTCTGATAATCCTGGTCAACCCCTATGTGGGTTCTATGGAGTGCTTCTGTTATCTCGCGGTCTATCCCCCGAGGTACTACACCCAACCGCCTCCAGACCTCCTGGCGTTTAGGAGGTGCCATTTGAATAAAAATGAGTTCCCCTTCTTGCTGTCCAAACTGAGCAAGAGCAATGGTACCAATTTCTCTGGCGATTTCGGACTTTTCTTTTCCTTCTGTCTTTATGCCCAAATCCCGGGCAACCTCATAGAGTTTCTTCTCATCTTTAATCTGATAGCCTGATGCTTCGCCTTTTGCCACCGATAGGAATAACTCTGCTACCGCACGGCCATGGTCGGAATGGGCAGCTGCACCAGCGGCGATCATTCTTAAGAAATTCCGAGCAGTAATCGTTTCGGCGGTTGCACCACATACCCCTTTTTGCGGACCTTCGCCAAATGGGTCAATGCGACACGGACCCATCGCACAGTTCTTGCAACAGAGACCCAACCGTCCAAAACCACACTGAGGAAGTTGTTTTTCCAACCTCTCCCAGGCAGTTTCTGTTTCCGCCCGTCGGGCACTCTCCATTAAGTCCTGGACCGCCCGATCAATGCTTCTTTGCGCCATCTTTTCTCCTTTCTTTTTAGGAGATTTTAATTAATTGTCCGTTCACCGTGATGCTTTCCCGGAAGCCTTCTTTCTTTTCCAGAAGATGACTGACTTTCAGATAATCAAAACTTTCTTCCAGGAGGAGATTACGCACCGAAGAGACGTCAGCCTTTCTTCTAATCAATGCCAGATAAACGCCGGCATTGTCAATATTTCCTATCAGTACAGCCCCAATGAGGCGATTAGCCTGAAAAAAGAGTTTTTTAAACCGATATCTCTCTGGCTCACAACGGACGCAGGTTTCACAATCCTTCCGTCTTACCTGCCCCAGAGAGACGATGGGTAGACCAAAAAATTCCACCGCATTGGCCGGGAGAGAACCAGGATATCTGGTCCTTTCGCCTGCCATATTTAATCCAGCGACTCTTCCCTGTTCCGCGGCTGAGGTCCACCGGGCGCTGGTTACCAGCTCACCGGTGAGCAGGTCATGGGTTTCAGCGACGTCACCCGCTGAATAGACGTAGTCCGCAGTAGTTTTTAAGTAGGAGTCAGTCAAAATTCCCCAGCGTGTCTTAATTTTGGTCTTTTTTACCAGATTGATATTGGAGTTAACCCCCTTACCGACAATTATAATCTGGCAATCTTTCCTTTCGCCGTTATCCAGAATGGCACCAGCAGCTCTTTCATCTCCCAGAATCTTGGTTGGTGCCAGCCCAGTTCTAATCTTGATTCCGTTTTCCGAAAGCCACCGGCCGATAAGGTGGGCTGATTCTTCTTCCACCACCTGAGATAAAACGACCGGAGATTTAACGATTACTTCCACGTCAAGCCCCTGGTTTTTCAAAGCGCAAGCGGTTTTTATACCGATCAATCCTCCTCCAAAGACCAGGGCTTTTTGAGATTCCGGAATGAGTTTTAAGATCTCTTTTGCGTCATCGAGCGTCCGAAAACCAAATACCCCTGTTTTCTTTTCGCCTTCAATTCCCAAAGGAGTTGCTGAAGAACCGGTCGCAATCAGTAATCGGTCATAACGCACTCTTTCGCCGTTAGCCAGAACCACTTTTCGGGCACCTGGTTCTACTGCCGTCACTCGGTTATTCAAGAGCAATTCAATCTTATTCTTTTTATAAAAATCTTTTTCTTTGAGCCACAACTTCTCTTCAGTACAGGACCCGGCCAAAAAATAAGAGATGAGACACCGACAATAAGCCGGATATTTCTCGTCACAGACGATGGTAATCTCTCCCTTATCGTCTACATTTCTGATGCTTTCGGCCGCATTTATTCCGGCGATACAGTTACCGATTATTAAATAGTGCATATCTTTTCCTTTTCTTTTTTCCTTGTCAACCTTCGGGAACGGACCTTTTTCTTAAATTCGCTGATTTCTCCGAAGAACAAGGCTTTCGTAGGACAAGCAGCCACACAAGCGGGTTCTTCTTTGTCTTGGCATAGGTCACAGCGTAGAGCAATCTTTTGCTCCTTTCCTGGTTTGATGACGCCAAAAGGACAGACCATTACGCACATCCAGCAGCCAACGCACCGTTCTTCATTAAGGGTAATGATACCTTCCTTTGGATTGCGGGAAAGGGCACCAGAGATACAGGCGTCAAGACAGTATGGGTCCAGACAATGTCGGCATTGTAAAGGTAAGTTTTGAGAGGAAAGGTTAGATTCCACTTTGGTTCTGGAAACAGGTCGTGGTTTTTCCAAAGGTGCGCTAAATAGGTTCCTGGTTTGGGAATGTTCTAAAGCACAGGCAATTTCGCAACTGCGGCAGGCAAGGCACCTTTCCGCATCTACGAACAATCTTTTCATTTTAAGTTATTTTTTTATTTTTGTTTTTGCCATCCACTCTATTCTTTTTGGGTTTCCATCAATTTTTTAATCGTTTTCTGAACCAGTTTTATCGCTACCGGATGTCTCATTACCACGATATCAGCACCCGCCAGAAGGAGGGTTACCCCGGTTAAGGCTTCCAGGAGGATTCCTCTCTTTTCTGGGTCACCAAGTTTTGGCTCTTCCTCCATGGTGATTTTGGCCTCTTTCTTTTTCCAGACGTCCGTAGCGAAATTAGCCACCATTGGAAATTGAAGTTTTTTATCATCTTGGGTCAGAGCCGCTTGGCGGGCACGCTCCATAACGGTGTAGGTATATTCTATACCATAACCCAAACTGCAACCGCCGATATTGGGATCCATCAATATCTGATGGTCTGGAACGCCTAGGTCCCCAAGAAGAATATTGAGTTGTTTAGCGAGGTTGATGTCAATCGGCGTGGAAGCCACCAGGGTGTGTTGGTAAGCAATAGCCGCCGCACCTATCTTTTTGTAGTTCTTATCGGTTGCCGGGCCAATTATCAGGAAATATCCCTGACAAACTTCAGCCACTTTTGGCAAAACTTCTGCATCCTTCTCTGCATTTTCACACCCCCAGACGATAAGGGGCACCGGAGTCGCACTGGCTACCTCTTTTACCAGAGAGGCGACTTCATCCGCTGGTCTGTTAGCCCCATTGGGGTCGGCGCTAACCAGGCGGAGACAGATTAACTGGGCTTGATACTGGTCAATGCATCGCTTTACCCAGAGAATAGGGTCCGAAAAGACATCCTGAAAGTATTGGGAAACAGCCGGTGGCCATTCCTCTGGGGGAGAGTCGTAAACCTCAAAGGCAACCACAGGCTCGTGGGGCATCTTTCCCTCAAAGAGATAAAAAGGATAACTGGTTTCTCCACCTACGGTTAACCGTCTTTCCGGAGTTCCTATACTGATTTCCCTGATCGCACCGGAATAAGAAATTTTCGGAATCTCAAAAGCCATTTTCCTCTCCTGAAATTTAAGAGTAGATTAAACCACTAAGAACCTTTTCTCCCTCTTTCATTATCTGTGGACAACATTCAAAGAGAGACTTTTTTTGTAAATCCGCCTCCCGCATCCCTTCCTGAAAGGAAAGGAAACCAAGAAATTCAAAACCAGAAAGGTTATCGGTGATGAACTTCCAATCGCTTTCTTCTCTGACCTTATTTCCAACCACCTGAATTCTGGAGAGGCCAATCTCCCGAGCAAGGTTTTTGATGCGTTTAGCAGTTTCAACACTAAGTTGGTTAGGTTCTACGACGATTATCAAGGAATCCACCGCCTCCACCGTCCCTCTCCCTAAGTGTTCAATGCCGGCTTCCATGTCCAGGATTACCACCTCTTCCCTTTCCGTCATCAGGTGTCGGAGGAGTGCTTTTAGAAAAGCGTTTTCCGGGCAGGTGCAGCCCAAACCACCACCCCGCACCGTCCCCATTACTGCCAGTTTTATCCCCTCCTTTTGAACAAAATATTTGTCGGGAATATCGTCTACCTTAGGATTTAAACGAAAGTAAGGCGTGGATTTGCCAACTTCAGTACCGGTTCGTTCGGCTATCAGTTCTTTAAGGGAGATTAAAGGAGTAATTCTGTCAGGTTCTGGAAAACCCAGAATGAGACCCAGATTGGTATCCGGGTCAGCATCTATCGCAAAGACCTTCTTACCTTTTTCCGAGAGTAGTTTTACCAGAATGGCTACCAACGTTGTTTTGCCAGCGCCTCCTTTACCAGTCACAGCAACTTTCATAAATACATTATATAACAGATACGCAAGAAAATGAAGAGATTTAAAGTTCTGGGGCTTTGTGAATCAGGTTTAAGGCCTCGTTGCGCGTCTTAGCATTTTCCAGAAAGATTCCGCGCATCACAGAAGTAACTGCCCGGCTACCCGGTTTTTTAACACCCCTCATCGTCATACAGAGGTGCTCTGCCTCTACTACAACCATCACTCCACGCGGTTTCAGTTTTTTCATTATCGTATCAGCAATCTGGGTGGTCAGCCGCTCCTGAAGTTGGAGTCGGCGGCTAAGCGTTTCCACCAGCCTTGCTAATTTGGAGAGTCCGGTAACACGGTGTCTATTCGGGATATAGGCGATGTGAGCCTTTCCCAAAAAAGGTAGAAGATGGTGTTCACACATGGAATAGAGAGGGATATCGCGCACCAGGACAAGCTCGTTATAATCCTCAGTAAAGACGACTTCCAGCTCTTTTTCCGGGTTCTGGGCGATGCCTCGGTACAGTTCTTCTGACATCTCTGCAACCCGGTAAGGGGTATCTTTCAGTTCTGGACGGTCTGGATCTTCACCGATTCCTTCCAGATAGAGTCTAATCGCTTTTTGAATCTTTTTCTTGTCCATTTTCGGTTTTAAGAATCTGGTCAATCTCTTTTTGAGTAAGGGTCTCTTTTTCCAGCAAAGAAGAAGCCAGTTTTTCCAGCAAGTCTCTCTTCTCTTTCAGGATTTTGAGGGCCGCATTTTCCGAAGTCTCCAGGATTTTTTTCACCTCTTCGTCAATCTCCCGGGCAGTCGTTTCGCTGTATTCCCGGGCCTGCGCCAGGTCCCTCCCTAAGAATATCTCCCCTAAGGTGCGGTTGTGATAACTGACCGGACCCAGCCGCCGACTCATCCCCCATTCACAGACCATCCGTCGGGCAAGTTCGGTGGCATTTTGCAGATCATTCTCTGCTCCAGTGTAAACCCTATTGAAGACTATCTTCTCTGCGGCCCTTCCACCCAGCAAAGTAATGAGGGAGTTATAGAAATAGTTATCACTTTCAATATGGACATCTTTCTCCGGCAGAATATGGGTAGCACCCAATGACCGGCCTCTGGGGATAATGGTTACTTTATGGATGGGTTGTGATTCAGGCAGACTCCATTGAACCAGGGCGTGGCCGCTCTCATGATAGGCAATAACCCTTTTTTCCTCTGCACTTAAGACCATACTTTTGCGTTGGGCACCCATCATTACCTTATCCATTGCTTCTTCCAGGTCAGACATTTCTACCACCTGGTGGTTCTTCCGGGAAGCGAGCAAAGCTGCTTCGTTACACAGGTTTGCCAGGTCCGCACCGGACATACCAGGAGTGCTTTTGGCAATAATGGAAAGGTCAACCTCTTTTGCCAATTTCGTATGCCGTGTATGTACCTTTAAAATAGCTTCTCTTTCCCGAATATCCGGGAGGCTCAAGACCACCTGTCGGTCAAAGCGTCCCGGCCGCACCAGCGCTGGGTCAAGAACATCAGGCCGGTTGGTGGCGGCCATCAAAATAATCCCTTCTTCCGTATTGAACCCATCCATCTCCACCAGTAACTGATTAAGTGTTTGTTCCCTTTCGTCATGTCCACCACCCAGCCCAGCAAAACGCTGTCTACCCACGGCGTCTATCTCGTCAATGAAGATAATGGATGGCGCCATTCTTTTTGCTTGGCGAAAGAGGTCCCTTACTCTGGAAGCACCAACTCCGACAAACATTTCCACAAACTCCGAACCGCTAATAGAAAGGAAAGAGACATTAGCTTCACCAGCAACCGCTTTTGCCAGAAGTGTTTTGCCTGTTCCCGGTGGACCGATAAGCAAAACACCCTTAGGAATCCGTCCACCCAATCTCTGAAATTTACCAGGGTCTCTTAGGAAATCTATTATTTCCTGAAGTTCTTCTTTCGCTTCCTGGTAGCCGGCAACGTCATTAAAGGTCGTTTTCGGCTTCAGTTCTGAAAGGGGTTGAGGCCTAATCCGGCCGAAGGAGAGGATTTGGTCCCCTCCACCTGTAGTAGCGCGGCGATAAATCATAAACCAGAAGAAGAAGATAAGGAGCAATACAGGCAAGATGCCTGCCATTACCTGGACCCAAACAGAACGGCTGGCTTCAGGCAAGACTTCAAATTCTACCCCTTTTTCCTTCAAGATGTCATAAATGCTTGGATCCTGGGTAAAGGTTTTAAAATCATCCCCCCCTTTTTCTTTACCCGTAATCAGGCCTTCCTGGACGGTGATTTTGCCTTCGATTTTACCCTCACTAAGATAGGTAAGAAAGAGGCTGTAAGGAATCTTCTTTACTCTCTTTTCTGGGAGCACGGAAACAGACCTTGCCAGATAGAAGATGAATACTCCCAGAACTATCCAGAAAAGAACTCCTTTCCAGAGGTTTGGTACCTCCGGAGGCTTGAGTTGTTCTGGTGGTTTTCTCTTCCCATTAAATCTACTCTTTTCCATCTCTTTTAGCCCCTATTATCTCTGAAAACTTAAGGGCACAAAATTTCCCACACATTGAGCAAACATCATGTCCTTGGTAACGTCTTCCCCTAAATTTCTCCGGATTTAATGAAATCTTTTTCTGGGTCTGCCAATCTCTATCTCTCCGCGCCCGGGAGAGGTTTAAGTCCTGATCCCAGGCTCTCCTCTTCCCGCGCGCCAGGTCAATTACATGGGCTGCGATCCGCGAGGCATAGACACCTTCTTTTACCTCTTTCGGAGTGGGCAACTTGAGATGTTCTGAAGGTGTCACATAACAGAGAAAATCTGCACCAGCCATTCCCGCCAGAGCACCTCCAATTGCCGCCACGATATGGTCGTAGCCTGCCGCCACATCAGTAACTAAAGGCCCAAGCAAGTAAAGCGGTACTTTTCCGCAGACTGCTTTGGCAAGTTTAACATTGATTTCTACTTCATGGAGAGGAATATGGCCTGGACCTTCAATAAATATCCGGACCCCTGACGCTTTTGCTTCCTCTGCCTGCTTTCCTAAAGTAAACAACTCTTCTAATTGAAAATAGTCAGTGCTGTCTGCTATGGAACCTGGCCGCAGTCCGTCTCCCAGACTTAAGACCACGTCGTATTTTTTTGCCAATTTAAGCAAGCGACCAAAGTCGGAGAGAAGTGGATTTTCCTTTCGGTTAGCCAGTATCCAGCAAGCCAGAATGGAACCACCACGGCTGACGATATTGATCAGCCTTTTTCCTGAGCGGAGCGCGTGGACAATCTTTTCGCTTACCCCAGTATGGACCGTGATAAATGATACCCCACCGGAAACCTCTTCTTCTATCTTTTCCCAGATAGAACTTTCACTCATTTTCCGCACATCACCATATTTGCGAACCGCCTCCACTGCCGCACTGTAAATGGGTACGCTTCCCACCGGAAGGCCAGTTTCGTTGAGAACCATTTTTCTAATCTCTTTGAGGTTACCGCCAGTAGAAAGGTCCATCAC
>CAZPLE010000051.1:0-3986 GCA_964587375.1 uncultured bacterium | reverse complement strand
CCTCCAATCTGGCGCGCTTTCTCTTCAAATACCCGGATAAATTCCTGACCGATAATTTTCCGCTTCTTTTCCGGGTCCACAACCCCGACAAGTTTTTGCAAGAACCTATCTTTAGCATCCACCACCGAAAGGTTAATGTGGAAATGCTTTCGGAAGGTCTCTTCTACCGATGCTCTTTCGCCGTTCCGCAAAAGACCATTATCCACAAAGATACAGTGAAGTTTCTGACCGATTGCTTGGTGCAGGAGAACTGCCAGGACAGAAGAGTCTACCCCCCCGGAGAGGGCGCTGACCACATGGCTATCACCCACCTTCTCTCTTATCTCTTCCTTTGCCTTTTTAATAAAGGAAGCCATTGTCCAGCAAGGTTTAAGGCCAGCAATCCGGAATAAGAAGTTATGGAAGACTTCCCTCCCTTTGGCCGTGTGGCTCACCTCAGGATGGAACTGGACTCCGAAGATCTTCTTTCTTTTGTGTCGGAAGGCAGCCACCGGGCAGTTATCTGAAGAACCGATCGTCTGGAAATCCGGGGGTAATTTGGTCACATAGTCTCCGTGGCTCATCCAGACGATAAAACGGTTCGGCAGGTTTCCAAAAAGGTCCTTCTTGCTCCGAGCGAAAAAGCAGGTTCGGCCGTATTCTCTTTTTCCAGCTGACTTAACCTCCCCCCCAACAACTTGCGCGATCAGATGCATACCATAGCAGATGCCCAGCATAGGAACGCCTAAAGAAAAGATGTCCTTCTCACAGGTTGGGTGGTCCTTTTCCAAAATACTTGCTGGGCTTCCGGAAAGGATGAGCGCCTCAGGCTCCTTGGACCTTATCTCCGAAAGACTGGTGTTGTAAGGCAGAATTTCGCAATAGACCTTTGCCTCCCGCACCCGGCGGGCGATCAACTGCGTATACTGTGAGCCAAAATCAAGGATGACAACCATCTTCTTTCACCAGTAAAACAAAGTTCTTCAGCAGTTTCAGACCCAGTTGGCCACTCTTTTCCGGATGGAACTGGGTGGCAAAGATATTCCCTTTCTGAAGAGCAGCAGTGAACGCCACCCCGTATTCTGCTCTACCGATTTCCAGATCACTCTTTCCATAATAAGAATGGACAAAGTAAAAAAAGGAACCATCTGGGATACCGTCAAATAAAGGGCTTCGTCGGGTGTAAGTGACCCTGTTCCAGCCAATCTGGGGAACCTTCACCCATTCCGGGAAGCGCTGGTTTTCGCCTTTCACCACTCCAAACCCCGCCTCTTTTCCCTCCGCACTTCCTTCAAATAAAAGTTGAAAACCGAGGCATATCCCTAAAAAGGGTCTATTTTCGTTAAGGTATTTCAGGAGCGGCTGGAAGAGTCCAGCACTCTTAAGGTTGCGCACCGCAGCGTCAAACGCACCCACCCCGGGCAGAACAACTGCCGAGCACCCTTTCCAAAAGCCCGGGCGAGAACCAACCTCAACCTTTGCCCCAACCTTCTCCAGAGCCTTGGTGACACTGCGCAAGTTTCCCAGACCATAGTCCACCACCCAGATGTATCTTTCCTTTGTCATGGCGTAATTCCTTTAGCGGAACTATTTCTGCAACTGCTCCCCCAGGATAATGGCTTCTGCCACCCGGCGCATTGATGTTCGGCGGTTCATGCTCTCTTTCTGAATAAAGCGGAAGGCATCTTCTTCGGAAAGTTCCCTTTTCTTCATCAGAATCCCCTTTGCCCTTTCCACCAGTTTGCGGCTTTCCAACTCTTCTTCAATGACCCGTTTCTCCACCATCAGGTGCGTATTTTCAATCGCCACCGCTGCCTGATTGGCTACGGTCTCAAGAATTTCAATCTCCTCCTGGGTAAACTTATGAGGGGAGGAGGTATAGGTATTGAGCACTCCAATCACCTTCCCTTTGACCATCAGAGGAACTGAGAGCAAAGAGGCCAGGCCTTCTTTTTTGGCAAGGTCTTTGTGCTTATACTCTCTCTCCGACTGAACGTCGTAGACTACCATTGGCTTTTTTTCCAGCGCTACCTTACCGGCTATGCCCTCTCCTATCTTCAAATTTGGTTTGCGGATATATTCGGGATTGATCGATTGGGTTGCCTTAATTTCCAGTTCATTCTTTTCGTTGAGAAGCATCAGGGAGCAAATTTTGGAATTCATTACGCCGGCAGTGACGGTGACGATCAGCCTTAAGATATCTTCTAAGTAAAGGTCTGAGGTTATCGCTGCGCTCACCTTTCTTAGCGCCTCCACTATCTTTTCGGTAGGATACTCCTCCGAACGCCCTGGAAGATTTTTCTTCTTAGCCATGGTCATCTTTTTTTCATCCTCTTTTCGACCCTAAGCATCTGTTGCCGAAGGTTTTCCTGCAGAAGGGCGTTAGTCAAATCGGCCCTGGTCCGTTCCAGGATTGCCCGGTCATTATCCACCATCCGTCTTAAACCCCGCAGGATAGCGTCAGGATAGTCCAGGGAAAAGAGAAAATAGTAGAAATTGTCCATTACCGAAAGTATCCTTTC
This sequence comes from uncultured bacterium, assembly GCA_964587375.1. Taxonomy (GTDB): domain Bacteria; phylum Ratteibacteria; class UBA8468; order MWAK01; family MWAK01; genus CAZPLE01. Next base: position 1,485 of record CAZPLE010000051.1, on the reverse strand, counting down.
CGCTTCGGCAAGTTCCTCTTTTCTAAGGCGGTCCAGGAGGTGGCGCCGCAGTTCGCCAATGGCTTCTGCCATACCGTTAAGATACTCTGGTGCCGGAACACCTAACTCCTCAGGTGGTGGCAGCCGTTTTTCGCCAAGGACCGCAAGGGTAATGGCTGCCTCTGCGTACTCCTTCTCCGCCATCGTTACAAATCCTGCATACCGCAGGTCAGGTTCAGTCTCAAGGGCCTGCTGGGTTTTCTTTAATAACCTGGTCACCCCTTGCAACCTCCGGTTTGCTTCCTGCCACCGGTAACGGTGGACATCCTTTATCACTTCCGAGGCGAGGCGCACAATCTCACGGCAGGTCTTCAAGGACTCTTCCCGAATCTTATCCTTGCGGTCCAGGTATCTCTTGACCTCTTTTTCAATCTTGCGCAGAGTCTCTTCCATTAAGTTTTATTTTTCCCACCAGTATTTATCAAATGGGCTAAAAACCCGGCACCAAAGCCATTGTTAATGTTGACCACAGCCACGTTAGGACTGCAGGCATTGAGCATCGCCAGAAGAGGAGTTAGGCCGAGAAAGGAGGCGCCATAACCTACCGAAGTAGGAACACCGATTACCGGCTTTCCGGAAAGGCCGGCAACTACCGAAGGAAGAGCACCTTCCATGCCGGCGACCACCACTGAAACTGAAGCCCTCTGGATCTCTGTGGTAAATTGGAGGAGGCGGTGGAGGCCAGCCACACCTGTGTCAAAGAGGGTCTTTACTCGACTGCCTAAGACCAGCGCAGTAATCTCTGCTTCCCGAGCGACTGGCAAATCCGCAGTGCCGGCACTGATGACCATCACGTAGCCCTTACTCTTTGGTTTCGGAAGCCTTTCGGTTAAAATTTGGGCTTCTGGAAAGTAGTGAAGTTTGGGAAACCTTTTCTTCACAAGAGCAGCCTTTTCCGGAATAAGTTTGGTGACCAAAAGCCTTCCGGGACACAGTTTTAGGTTTTCCGCTATTATCTTTAAAAGTTGCTCTTCCGTTTTGCCCGGCGCATAGACCACTTCCGGGAAACCGCTGCGTAAGGTCCGGTGTGTATCCAACTTGGCAAAACCTAAATTCCGGTAGGGGAGCGCCTTCAACTCCACCAATATTTCTGATAAGGTTATGGCTCCATTTTTGTACTTGGTGAGTAATCTTTTAAGGGAACGTTCATCCATTTTGTTTGCCAATCTTTTCCTTCAACATAATTTTAGGTAACGATGACACCCGCATAACCTACAACTTGGTGGTAATCTCCAGAGGTCTCCCCACTGGTAGCATAACTTACCAATTCCGCCTTTTTGGCACCCAATTCCTTTGCCGCATAAAGCATAATCACAGCCGGTCCTACCCCGCACATAGAGATATCCCTTTCCGAAACCCGGTTTAAGAGGGTATCCGGGTCCAAAGCCAGGATCGCCTCGAGACCATATCGGTCTTTTTCCCGGGCGGTCCGGTCCGGTTCATAAT
>CAZPLE010000050.1:0-2649 GCA_964587375.1 uncultured bacterium | reverse complement strand
CCTCATATTTAAGGCAATCTCTGAGGCCCTGCGAACCTTGCGCGTAAAGAAACTGGACTTCCTCATTGCCCTGGGCACCCACCCGCCCATGTCGGAAGAGAAGATAAACCAATACCTGGGTTTGAGCGCTGGAAAGAGGGCGCATCTCAGTGTGGGGATATTTCAGCATCACTGGGATTGCCCTGAAGAACTGGTGAAGATTGGAGTAATCTCTGCGCAAGAGATAGAGGAGATCTCCGGTGGTCTTTTACACCAAGATATCCCGGTAACGCTCAACCGACGGGTTCTTGATTATCAGGAGCTCATCTTAGCAGGGCCTGTCTTTCCCCATGAGGTAGTCGGGTTTTCTGGTGGTTATAAGTACCTTTTTCCAGGAGTTGCCGGGCCCTCTTTTTTGCACCAATTTCACTGGTTGGGGGCTCTGATTACCAACCCAAAGATAAACGGGACAAAAGATACCCCAGTCCGTCGGGCGCTTAATAGAGCAGCCTCTTTCCTTTCCATCCCTATTAACAACCTCTGTTATGTGGTCAAGGAAAATAAAGTCTATGGCCTTTATTTTGGAGGGGAAGATGCCTGGTCTGCTGCCGCTGACCTTTCCGCAAAACTCAATATCAGATACCTGGATAAACCCTTCCATACGGTTCTTTCTATGGCCCCAGTAATGTATGAGGACCTCTGGACAGCCGGGAAGTGTATGTATAAACTGGAACCGGTGGTGGCTGATGGCGGCACCTTAATAATTTATGCGCCCCACATCAAAGAGGTTTCATATACGCACGGGGAGATGATCAAAAAAGTTGGCTATCATACGCGGGATTATTTTTGGAAGCAATGGGACAGGTTCAAGGATTTTCCTGGAGCCATTCTGGCGCACTCCACCCATGTGAAAGGCATTGGCACATACCACAACGGAAGGGAAAGCGAAAGGATAAACGTGGTGCTGGCTACTGGCATTCCGGAGGAGATTTGTCGCCAGATTAACCTTGGGTATAGGGACTGGCGTACCATCAAAGTTGAAGATTACGAAGGCAAAGAAGCGCAGGGAATTTTAATGGTGGAAAACGCTGGTGAAGTACTTTACCGCCTTTCCGATGGCTCTGTCCCGGACATAGAGACCCTTTTCGGACAAAAGGAGGAGGGTTAGTGATTATCAAAGAGAATCAGGAAGAAATTTTAAATTATCTGGAAGACAGTTCCAACTTCCGGTCAGGGTGTGCAGAAGCCTTGTACATACCGGAAAATGAGGATGAGGCAAGGAAGGTTTTGGTAGAGTGTAGTCGGGAGAAGATTCCGTTAACGATCAGCGGCGGAGGCACTGGTAACGTGGGGAGTCGCATTCCGGTGGGCGGAAGAGTCCTTTCCGTAGAGAAGCTGGATACTATTATCAGGATTGATGTACCGAAGAGAAGAGCAATTCTCCAGGCAGGGGTTATCGTGGATAGATTTTTGGACCTTCTGGAGAAAGAGCATCTTTTTTATCCGCCTTTTCCCACCGAAAGGTCCGCGTTCATTTCCGGAAATGTCTCCACCAATGCTTCTGGAGAGTACAGCTATCGCTTTGGACCTACGCGGAAATACATAAGAAGGATAAAGGTGATTCTTTCCGACGGTGAAACGATAGATTTGAGACGGGGAGAAATCTTTGCGGACCCTTCCGGTTTTTTGCAGATAGGCTCCAAAAAGGTAAAGATTCCTTCCTACGTAACCCCGGATATCAAATGTTCCGCCGGGTATTTCTCAAGGCCCAGGATGGATGCCATAGACCTTTTCATCGGGTCGGAAGGAACCCTGGGTCTCTTTACCGAAGTGGAGGTCTCTCTTATTCCGGCATTACCTTCGGCAATGATTATGGTCTTCTTCTTTTCTGAAGGCGAAAAACTTTTTGAATTTTTGAAGAGAGTGAAAGAAGAAGAACGTTTTTCCCAAACCCTCACCTTAGAATACTTTGACCCCCATTCCCTCAATTTTCTCCGTCAGGATTTTCCCGGGATTCCGGAGTGCCGGTTTGCCCTTTATATTGAAGCACCAGCAGACACGACAGAAGACTGGTTGTTCCTTTCCGAAGGCTATCCCATTATTGATACCTGGGTAGGCGAAAACCCCTCTTCTTACCAAAGGCTGGTCAATTTCCGACACCACCTGCCAGAGAAGATTAACGACTATTTCAAGAAGATAGGCTCGCAAAAGGTCTCTCTTGACTTTGCGGTTCCGGAAGAACGATTTCCAGAACTTTACTCCTATTATGAGCACATTCGGTCGGTCAATAGAGATTTAGAAACGGTGCTCTTCGGTCACATCGGCGAAAGCCATCTCCACTTCAATTTCTTTCCGAAGAACGAGGAGGAAAAGGAACGAGTAGATAATCTCTGTGAGGAAGCCGCACGGAAAGTTCTTTCGCTGGGAGGCACGATTGCTGCCGAACATGGGATTGGTAAACTGAAGCACAAGTATCTCAAGATGATGTATGGAGAAGAGGGAATTATCCAGATGGTAACCGTGAAGAAGGCTCTGGATCCCGCCGGTATCCTGGGGCTGGACAATATCTTCTCCCGTAAGTACTTGGTAATGTCATAAACACCTTTTTACAGGTATTTTTTGGACTTGTGACGCGATTATTCAACTTATATGGCTCCGATAGATATATAT
>CAZPLE010000049.1:0-11460 GCA_964587375.1 uncultured bacterium | reverse complement strand
GCTGAGCGCTGGGAAGATATTTTGGAGCAGATCAAGCGCTTCCTCACAGGGATGCGAAGGATGAGATTGACTGTAATTCTGAATTCCTCATTTTTTCTGGAACGCACGGTCAGTCTTCCTTTTCGGCGGCGTAAGGCCATTGCAATGGTCTTACCGGGAGAACTTCAATCCTTATTAACCGCTCCAGTCTCGGAGTATCTTTATGATTTTGTCGTCCCGGAGGAACCACATCTTCCAGTTACAGTCTTCCTTTTACCTAAAGATACCTATCAATCACTCGTTTTCGCCCTCCAGATACCCTCTTTCCAGATTATTCCGCTGGACATAATTTTAGGTTTTCACCCTTCGTTGGCAAGCCGAGAAAATGCTCTGGTTTTAACTAAAACAGGAAACCAGGCACGCTTGGTAGTTTTTCAAAAGAGAAGGTTCGCTTTAGGCCGAACATTCTATTATACCAACGAGAACTATTCCCGGCGTTTCTTAGAGGAAAGACAGATTCTGCTTCGTACCGGCCGGTTTGAGGATATGGAACCGATAGAAATCTGCCCAGACAAAAACCTAATCTTTGCCCTTTTCGCCTGTAGGCAGTCCTTTCGCCTTGGAACTGCGGAAGAATCGGTTTTACAACAAAAAAACCCATTTTTAGTCTCTTTATCTGTATTGGCACTGGTTATTCTATGGGTTCTCTTACTTGTTTCTGTGAGGATAAAGGCAGGCGCGGTCGCTACCCGAGATAAAATCAGCCGGCAGTTGCAGGAACAAAAGGCGCTGGCACAGATAGGTGGTATTTCGGAAGAAGTTCTTTTTTCAGACCCCAGCACCGCGCTGCTATTTCAGAAGGAATTATCTCCACTGGAAACCTTCAGCCGTTTCAGTGGAGCAATACCCAAAGACTTACCGCTGGTCCTGGATACACTTCAGATAGACCGGGAGAAAATCACCCTGACCGGTACTCTCAATTCTCCTGGGCAGGTAGACCAATTGGTTAAGAGTCTCGCTAGTTCCGGTTTCTTTGAGGAAATTAGTCTTGGAGAGTTAAAAGTGGAACCAGGTTTTGTGAGGTTTCCACTCACCGCAAAGAGAGTACAAAACAGAACGAAATGAAGATAGAGAAAAAGGTTTTAGCGGCACTGGTAATATTTTTCTACCTTCTAGTATTCCAATTTGCCATTGTACCCAATTGGGAGACAGTGGTAAAGATTAGAAACGAAACCGCTGCCTTAAAGAAAGAACTTGATAACCTTGTCGCTTTCAACTCCCGATACCGGTGGTGGCAAAATGAGTTAGAGGCTACGTTCCACAAAGACAGCCCTTCTAATCTTCTTTCCGTAATTGAGAAGAAAGCAGACAATCTCAACCTTTCTGCGAAACTGAAGGCAGTTACCCCGTTTAGGAGGGACTTAACCTCCCGGTTCCGTCTGGAAGGTTTTGATATCAACCTGGAAGGCGTTAATCTGAAAGAAGTTGTTCTCTTTACGGAGGCGGTGGAGGAGGAAAAAGGGGTTTTTCTTGACCGGCTCGCCTTGGAAAAGAGCAAAGACGGAATGAGCCTTTCTGCGCGTCTGCGCTTTCTTACCTTTGAAAAATTATGAGTTTTGGTAAAAAAAGAAAGATATTTATTTCCACAACAGACCACTCCGGAGACTTCCACGGTGCTCTTCTGGCAGCGGCTCTGAGAAGAGAAGACCCGGAGGTGGAACTTTGCGGAATTGGGGGGGAATTAATGGCACAGGAGGGTGTCCGAATCCTTTTTAACCCAGTCTCCCACGCAACAGTAGGGTTTTTTGAGACTGCTCGCGCGCTTTCTCAATGGAAGGGTTTTTTAAACCGTGCTCTCCAGGGGACGATAGCAGAGGAACCGGAACGAATTATCTTTGTGGACTCTCCAAGTTTTAACCTCCGGTTGCTCCGTTTGATAAAGAAGGTCCGTCCCTTTCGTTTTTTCTATTATATCAGCCCGCAGGTCTGGGCGTGGGGCAGAAAAAGGGCAGAAGAGATTGCCTCTTCCTGTGAGAAAATAATCGTTATCTTTCCTTTTGAGGTAAAGATTTACGAGCGTCTGGGTGGTAATGTGGTCTTTGTTGGGCATCCTTTTCTGGACACTGTAAAGCCCAACTTGGCACCAAAAGAAGCCTTTCAATACTTTGGACTTTCCCCGGAGATTCCGGTCGTTTTATTTCTTCCCGGAAGCCGCCTTTCAGAGGTAAAGCAGATTTTTCCGGTGATGGAGAAAGTGGGGCAGTGGTTGGTTCAGCGTAAAGCGGTTCAACTGGTCTCTTTTGCTGCCAGCCCTGAGATCGCCGCAAAGATTTCTGGCCGAAAGGAAATAAGGGTTTTTGAAGAAGGTGACCGTTATAGCCTCTTTTCCATCGCTACCATGGCACTGGCTGCTTCCGGGAGTGTAACCTTAGAACTGAGCCTTCTCTCTGTGCCCTTTTTACTTTTGTATAGAGTATCTTCATTTACCTACTTTATTCTTAAACCGGTGATCAAAGTCTCTTATGCGGGCATAACCAACCTCTTACTGCAAAGAGAGGTTGTGCCTGAATTTATCCAGTCCCGGTGCAAGGCGAAGTATCTCCTGCCAGCAGCAGTGGAGTTATTAAAGAACGTTTCTGCTCGGGAGAGAATGAAGAGAGAATTTGCCAAGGTGAGAGAACTTCTGGGTCAGCCCGGAGCGGCAGCGCGGGCTGCAAAGGAGATTCTTTCCGGTTAAAAGCGATGAAAAATTTCTGGAATAATTTGAAACATTTAAGTAGTTATATAAAAATTCCCTGGGGGCTGATTTGTACTGCCACAACCCTGATGATGCTTGATTCTCTTTTGAACGGTGTCTCCTTGACCGCTATTGCCCCCATTCTTGACCGGGTCTTTAACCGTGCACCCTTCACACTTCCCGATACCTTTCCTTCTTTTTTAGCTTCCGGATTTCGCCGGCTAGTGGAATCTATAAACAATCTACCTCCGCTAATCCTTTTAAGAAACATCCTTCTCCTACTACTTTGTGCTTTCCTGGTGAAAGCCATAGTGGCTTACTACCAGTATTATTTTAACAACAAGTTTTCTTTACAGGTGGTTACCCGGCTGAGAACCAAAATTTTCAATAAGTACCTCTTAATTCCTCTGGGCGACAGTCAGAAGAAGAAGGTAGGCGAGCGGCTGTCGCATTTCACTTATGATGTGACCATTCTGGGTAATGTCCTTAATACCGTCCTTTCCAAGCTGATACTCAACATCTTTCAGGTTCTGGTAATCTTTGCCATTCTTCTTTCTATTAACTGGCGGCTGAGCCTTTTGGCTCTCCTGATTTTGCCCGCTTTTGCCTGGCCCCTGGCACGTCTGGGACGTTCCATAAGAAAATTGGCGGTTCAAGGTCAGGTGTCCATTGGAAGACTGAACAGTTTTATTCAGGAGGTTCTCGTTAATCTCCCAATCGTAAAAGCATTCGTAGCTGAAGACCGAGAAAAAGTTCGTTTTGACAGGGAAGCCGAAAACTTCTTGCGTCTTTCGTTGAAAAGCGCCCGACGTCAGGCAGCACTGGCTCAGATTACCGAAATTGTAGCCACTGCTGGGGGAGCACTCTTTATCTATGTTGGTGCTCGAGAGGTTATCGGAGGAGTTCTTTCCAGTGGCTACTTTTTGACTTTTATTGCCGGGCTTTTTGCGCTCCTGGCTCCCTTAAAGTCGGTGGTAAATAGTCTGGCGCAACTTCAACTGGCAGCTGCTGTCTTTCCACGAGTATTCAATGTCCTGGACGAGGAGACAGAGAGAGAAACCGGCAAAAAAATTTTGAAGGGACTGAGAGAAGAGATCAGGTTCAATAATGTCTTTTTCCATTACGGAAGAAAGCCCATCCTGAAAGGCCTGACCTTTCGTCTGGCTAAAGGAAAACGGTTGGGAATTGTCGGGGAGAGCGGTGTGGGCAAAACGACGATTATCAACCTTTTACTCCGATTTTATACACCTACAAAGGGCAGCATCACCATAGATGGCCTTCCTATTTCAGAATTTACCCTTACCAGTTACCGAAAAATTTTTGGCCTGGTAACTCAGGAGCCACTTCTCTTTAATGATACGATAGCCAATAATATTGCTTACGGAAAGCCGGACACTACGATGGAGGAGATAATCACTGCTGCCCAAATTGCCAATATCCACTCCTTTATTGAAAGCCTTCCAGAAGGTTATCAAACTCTTATTGGAGAACGAGGAACCCTTCTTTCTGGTGGGGAAAAACAGCGTTTGGCGCTCGCCCGAGCGATCTTAATCAATCCGGAAATTCTCATTTTGGATGAAGCGACCAGCAACCTTGATTCGGAGTCGGAGCGGTTAGTCCAGGAGGGTTTAGAGAAGGCTATGGCTGGCCGCGCCTGTTTGATTATTGCCCACCAGCTGTCCACCCTCCAGAATTGCGACTGGATCCTTGTTATGGAAGGGGGTAGGATTATTGAAGAAGGAAGCCATCAGGACCTGATGATGCGACAAGGTCGTTATCATTACCTCTTTACCATCCAGCAGAGGGGAGCAACATAGGCTCTTTACCAAGATATTTTTGCTGGATAGCGTTTTTTTAAGGTTCTTTTATACCATCCTTCATTAACTTATAATCAATACTATCAGAGAGCGCCTGAAGGCTTGCTTCAATTATATTTTCAGAGAGACCCACCGTTCCCCAGGTATCAGATTGGTCCGACGATTCTATGAGAACCCTCACCCTGGCTGCGGTAGCAGCCTCCGGATTGAGTACCCGAACCCGATAGTCAGTGAGCCGCATCTGGTTTAATGTAGGATAAAATCTGACCAAAGCCTTGCGCAGGGCAGCATCAAGAGCATTGACCGGACCGTCTCCCTCCGCAATTGTGTGTTCCAAACGGTCTTTTACTTTAACCTTCACTGTGGCTTCCGAGACAACCTTTCCGTTTCTCCGTTCCACAGTTACCCGAAATTCTGTAAGCTGGAAATATACCGGCCTCTTACCCAGGGCGGAGGCAACCAGAAGTTGAAAAGATCCTTCTGCGGCTTCAAATTCGTAGCCTTCCTTTTCCAGTCTGGTTAATTCTTCCAGAATCTTCTTTGTCTCCGGACCTTTTTCCTTAATTCCGTAACGTTCAATCTTAAAAAGGATGGTGCCCCCCCCAGCCAGTTCCGAAACGAGAATTCGGCGTTCGTTGCCTACCGTTTTCGGGTCTATGTGTTCGTAACTGCGCACCTCTTTTCTAATCGCATCAACATGTATTCCGCCTTTGTGAGCAAAAGCCGATGAACCTACAAAAGGCTGATTGTTGACGGGAACAAGGTTTGCCAGTTCGTAAACATAGCGTGAAAGGCCAGTGATATGTTTCAATTTCTCTGGGTCAAGACAGAGATAGCCCATCTTCAACTGGAGGTTGGGGATTACCACCAGAAGGTCCGCATTTCCGCACCGTTCGCCCAATCCGTTAATCGTTCCTTGAATCTGTTTTGCTCCGGAAGTAACCGCAGCGATAGTATTGGCGACACCCAATCCCCCATCGTTATGGGCATGGATACCCAGTATGGTTTTCTTAATAAGTTTCTTTACTTCTGCGAAAGATTCCACGATCTGGTTTGGAAGCGAACCGCCGTTGGTATCCGCCAGAATAATCCTTTCTGCACCAGCTTCTTCGGCCCTCCTAATAGTTTCCAGAGCATACACACGATTTTCCCGAAGGCCGTCAAAGAAATGTTCTGCGTCAAAGAAGACACGCCTGCCCCTTTCTTTTAAGTAATGGATGGAATCAGAAATAAGGTCAAGATTTTCGGATAAAGAGGTCTTAAGGACTTTTTTCACATGCAAATCCCAGGATTTGCCAAAGATAGTAACCACCTCTGTTTCCGCATTAAGGAGTTTTTTTAAGTTTGCATCACTCCCAGCAGAAATCTTTGCCCGTCTGGTGCTACCGAAAGCAGCAATCTTAGCTTTCTGCAGTCTTATCTTTTTGATCTTCTGAAAGAATTCCTCATCCTTCGGGTTGCTCCCAGGCCAACCGCCTTCTAAATAGTCAAATCCAAACTCATCCAGTTTGTGAACCAGTTTAATTTTATCCTCCAGGGAGAAAGAGACCCTTTCTCCCTGGCTGCCGTCCCGAAGGGTGGTGTCATAAACCTCAATCTTCATAACGAAAATAGTTTATCTCTTTTTAACGAACCCTGTCAAAAGAATTTAGAATTTAAGGAGTATTTGACTGTTTTGGAAATAAAGATTTAGAATAATATTCTATGGCTTCAAACATAACTGAGGGGATCGGAAAGAATAAAAAACTTAAGTTTGAAGAAGGATTGAAGCGGCTGGAAGAAATAGTGGGAAGACTGGAATCTGGTAACCTTTCTCTGGAAGAGTCTCTTAAACTTTTTGAAGAAGGGGTTAGTCTGGTCCGTTTCTGTAACCAACAACTGGCCGAAGCCCAGCAAAAGGTAGAACTGCTTACCAAGGACCAGCAGGGCAATGTAACCGGCCGCCAACCTTTTAGTGAAGAAGAACCTGCAGAGGAATAGTCCTGCCTTGGAAGAGAAGATAATCATCCGGGGTGCCCGGGAACATAACCTTAAGAATATAGACCTGGAACTTCCGAGAAATAAACTCATTGTCATCACCGGGATTTCAGGAAGTGGAAAGTCCTCTTTGGCTTTTGATACACTCTACGCGGAAGGGCAGCGTCGCTACATAGAGAGCCTTTCTGCTTACGCAAGGCAATTTTTGGAACAACTTCAAAAACCGGATATAGACTACATCTGGGGTCTCCCTCCGGCGATTGCTATCGAACAGCGCCGTTCTAGTGCCAACCCACGTTCTACGGTGGCTACCATTACCGAGATTTACGACTACTTAAGGCTTCTTTTCAGCCGTATAGGTATCCCCCACTGTCCAAACTGTAAGAGGGAAATTACCCGGCAAACCGTCCAGGAGATTACCGATAAAATTCTTGCCCTTCCGGAAGGTTCTCAGGTTCAGATTTTGGCGCCACTGGTGCGCGGTCGCAAAGGGGAGTACCAGGAACTCTTTTCTCAGATTGCCAAAGCCGGTTTTCTCAAGGTTCGTGTTGACGGAAAAATTTGCTCGGTTTCAGAAGAGATAAAGTTAAGCCGTTACCAAATCCATACCATTGAAGTTTTGATTGACACCATCATCGTTTCTAAGGGTGAAAAAGAGAGAATTACCGAATCGGTAGAGACCGGTTTAAAACTGGGCAAAGGAGTTCTTACTGTGGCAACCAGGGAGAAGGATATCCTTTTTTCTGAGTATTATGCCTGCCCGAAATGCGGCACAAGTTTTGCGGAGTTTACACCCCGGATGTTTTCGTTTAATAGCCCTTATGGCGCCTGCCCTACTTGCAAAGGACTGGGTACCAAGATAGTCTTTGACCCGGACCTGGTAATACCGGATAAGAGAAAGACCTTTCGGGAAGGCGCCATCAAGCCCTGGCATGAACCGGGTGGGCGCAACCTTTTCTTCCATTACCGTTATCTTTTGCGAGACATTGCCCGGTCAGTGAATTTTTCTCTTGACCACCGGTTTATTGACCTCACACGGGAACAGAAGAAAATACTCCTTTACGGAAGCGAAGAATATGGTTTTGAAGGCGTAATACCCAATTTGGAAAGGCGTTATCTTGAGACGGAAAGTGAATACCGACGGGAAGAATTGGCCCGTTATATGAGGGAATTACCTTGTCCGGCATGCGGCGGAGCAAGGCTGAAACCGGAGTCTCTGGCAGTGACCGTTGCAGGGAAGAATATCAGTGAGGTTTGCCGTATGTCAGTGGAAGAAGCGATAGATTTCTTTTCCAATCTTAAATTAGATTCCCGCCGCACTCTGATAAGCGCTCAGATTGTCAAGGAGATTCGCAACCGACTCCAATTCTTGGTTTCGGTTGGGTTGGAATACCTTACCCTTGACCGGGTCGGACATACCCTTTCCGGTGGGGAGAGTGAACGGATTCGTTTAGCCACCCAGGTAGGCAGTGGCTTGGTAGGTGTGCTTTATATTCTGGATGAACCCAGCATTGGCTTGCATCAACGTGATAACCGAAAACTACTCGCTACGCTGAAAGAATTAAGGGACCTGGGTAATACGGTGGTGGTAATTGAGCATGACGAAGAGACGATACGCAATGCCGATTACCTTGTTGACCTGGGACCAGGCGCCGGATTGTATGGGGGTAAGGTGGTTGCTGCCGGTTCTTTAAACGACATCATCTCTGCACCTGATTCCATTACCGGGAAATATCTTAAGAGAGAGTTGACTATTCCGGTGCCGAAGAAACGGCGGCCTTTTGACCGACAAAGGTATATTGAAGTTCGGGGAGCCGCAGAGTTCAATCTCAAAAATATTGATGTAAAGATTCCGTTAGGCCTCTTTGCCTGCATAACCGGTGTATCCGGATCAGGAAAGAGCACGCTGGTGGATGAGATTTTGCACAAGGGGTTGAGGAAGATTCTTTACGGAACGAAAGAGATGCCTGGCAAGCACAAGGAGATCGTTAATGCCGGGCTGATTGATAAGGTTATTGAGGTTGACCAGTCTCCCATTGGCCGCACCCCACGGAGCAATCCAGCCACTTATACCGGTCTCTTTGCCGGAATTAGGGAACTCTTCAGTCAGTTGCCAGAATCCAGGGTGCGCGGTTATGGACCGGGTCGTTTCAGTTTTAATCTCAAGGGTGGACGTTGCGAAGCCTGTCAGGGTGAGGGGATAACCAAGATTGAGATGCACTTTTTGCCCGACATCTTTGTACCCTGTGAAGTCTGCCACGGCACTCGTTATAACCGGGAAACACTGGAGATACTTTATAAAGGGAAAAATATTGCCGATGTTTTGAAGATGCAAATTCAAGAGGCAGTTGAATTTTTTAAGAACATTCCGGGTGTGAGCAGTAAGATAGAGATTCTCAATGAAATAGGGCTTGGCTATCTGGAATTAGGTCAGCCAGCAACGACCCTCTCCGGTGGAGAAGCGCAGCGAATAAAATTGGCAGCGGAACTTGCCCGGAAAGGGAGTGCACGAACTCTTTATCTTTTGGATGAACCAACCACCGGACTTCACTTTGCCGACATCCAGAAACTCCTAAATCTCTTGAATAAATTGGTAGACAGAGGGAGCACGGTGGTGGTGATCGAACACAACCTTGACGTAATAAAGACTGCAGACTACATCATCGATTTGGGTCCGGAAGGAGGGGAGCGGGGTGGGTATTTGGTGGCTGAAGGGACTCCAGAGGAGGTCGCCCAAAATCCCCACTCCTACACCGGTAGGTATTTACGGCCTTATCTTAACCTTGACTAAAGAGAAAGATCTTTTTCAAATTTGACCTGGAATGCTTCTTCCAAACCCTTGGTTAGAAGTTTCTTAACTTCTCGCTCGTCCGGACGGTATCCCAGAATTTCGGAAAGGGAAGTTGCTTTTTCAAAGAAGCCTTCTGGTTTCAAGAAGATGCGGTGGATAAGATCCGGATTGAATGAGATGGGTATAGAACCATGTTGCAGAAACGCATTTTTTTTCCGGCGCTGGGCACTACCGACAATCTTTTTTCTGTTAACCACCAGGTCATGCCGACTGGAAAGAGCAAAGCAGGGTATATACCTTTCCGGACCGGCACTTCTCTCTCCCCGCACCTTGGCATTAATACCTAATTTCTGTAAGCCTTTGATCAAACCCTCAATGATAACATAATACGAACCCAGAAGGTCCGCAAAAGCAGGATGAGCACTTATCGAAGCAGTAAAAGAATAAGTAATTTCGTCTTCGTGGAAAATGGCGCCGCCACCACTGGGCCTGTGGACAAGACCGATACCAACCTTTTTACAAAATTCTGTGTTTACTTCCTCCTCTGCTTTTTGATTGCACCCCAGAGAAACCGTGGGCGGTTTCCAACGGTAAAAACGGAGCGTCGGAGGTATTTTACCCTTTTCAGCTGCGGAAAGCAGGGCAAGGTCAAAGTCCATATTGAAACGGCCATCTCTCTCTCCGGTATCCACCAGGCGCCACCTCTCTCTGAAAGCCATAGTTAAAGTATATTATACCTTAAAAGAATCTTTTCTCTTCAAATAGGGTTTGCTTGTTTTGACAACGAAAGGAGTTTTTGTTAAAATTGAATGGGAAATCGGGGATATAGCTCAATGGGAGAGCGCCTGCTTTGCACGCAGGAGGTTGCGGGTTCAACTCCCGCTATCTCCACTGCTTAATGGAAAGAAAGGGAGTTGAAGGGAGCGAAGTTAAGGCAAGGCTGGTAAGCCTTGCCAGCGGGTGGCGACCCGAAGCCGTTTTGAGAGGCGAGGGCGCCAACTCCCGCTATCTCCACTGCTTAATGGAAAGAAAAACATCAGAGACTTGAAACAACATATCTTTGGAGGAAAGATGATGAAAAGAGTAATGGGAGTTTCGGGTTTGGTATTGGCACTTGTCTTTGTTGCCTCCTGCGCCACTACCCAAGAGGTAAGCACCACAGTGACCACTGGCGGACCAACAGTAGAAGAGGTAACCAAGTATCAGGGACCAAAAGCAAGGATTGCGGTGTCAAGGTTTGAGATGAAGGCAGCCAAAGGCTACGGTGAGATTGGAAGTGGGCTTTCCGATATGCTGGTGGATGCTCTTTTCCACACCAATCGTTTCATCGTTCTGGAAAGGGGAGAAGGTCTTCAGGACATCAAAGAAGAACTGGAACTGAGCGAATCCGGTTATACGGAAAAAGGGAAGGCAGCAGAGAAAGGAACCCTGGAAGGTGCGGATATCTTGCTGACCGGTGCTATCACCGCTTTTGAACCGGAATCAGAAGGAACCGGCGGCGGTGGCTTGGTCATTCCCTTGCCGTTAAAGGTCGGTGGGGGATTGAGAATAAAGAGCAACAAAGCCTATATTGCCGCCAACCTGCGGCTGGTTGACGTTCGGACCGGAAGAGTGATTAACGCTACACGGGTGGAGGGTAAAGCCTCTGATTTCAAACTGGGGGTGGCAGGTGGTGGTTTGCTTGGGGGCGTTGTTCTGGCTGGCGGTTTTGAAAAATATAAGAACACTCCGATGGAAAAGGCGGTTATGGTAATGCTGGAAAACGCTGTCAACGAAATCGTCAAGAGCGTTCCGGAGGAATATTACCGCTACTCTCCAGAGAAAAAATAATGCTACTTGACAGAAATCTAAAAGTCAGTTTATAATATTTCTAACGAAAATATAATTGGGGCAGAGTAGCCTCCAGAAGCGAAGCAGAGTCGCTGCTGGAGGCTTTTTTATGTGGGTCCACATGATAGAAAGAAAAAGAAGAGTAGAAAAGGAGATTAGCGGCTGTAGTGTTTTGGGAATCTTAAACCTGAGAAAGAGAAGATTTTCTGGCACCGCCGTGGTAGAGGGCATAGAGGTGATGCGTGAACGCGCAAACGGCTTGGGAGCGGGTTTTGCTGGTTATGGAATCTATCCGGATTTCCCGGACCATTATGCACTTCATCTTCTTT
>CAZPLE010000048.1:0-6491 GCA_964587375.1 uncultured bacterium | reverse complement strand
TCTGGGGCCGGCCCTGCCCTGTCGGCCATAAACTACGACCTCCTGAAGGTTTTGGCCCCGAGCCTCAGCCACAATCTCAGCCAGTCTCCTTGCTGTGCCACTGGGTGCATCCACTTTCTGGCTATGGTGCACTTCCAGTATCTCAACCTGATAACCGACCAGCCTTTTGGCTGCCTGGCAAACCATCCGGAAAAGAAGGTTTATCCCCAAACTCATATTGGGTGAAATCAGAATCGGAATTTGGTCAGATGCCTTCCTTATCTCTTCCATCTCGGGTTCGGAGAAACCAGTGGTCCCGATGACCATGCTCTTTTTGAAGGAAAGGCAGGCTTTCAAATTGGTGAGTGTAGCCACCGGAGCAGTAAAGTCTATCAGGACATCTGAATTACTTAGGAGTTGCTCCGGTCGGTCAGAGATGGAAACCCCTGGCCCCACTTCCTTGCCAACCATTGGATGGCCACACCTTTCAAGGGCGCCGACCAGTAAAAGATTCGGGTAAGAGGATAAAACGTCAATAACTGCTCTGCCCATCCTTCCGGCTGCTCCGGCGACAATCACTTTAACCATTAACCCTAAGATTTTACTCCCAAACTTGCGTTTTAGTCAACGGTGCTACTATAATATACGACGGAGAAGCCGATCAACAAAATATCCTGAAAATCCTTGAAAAATGGAAAAGGAACAAAAGTTGATTTCCCAGCTGGCTGATTTTAATGAAAAGAGGCGAGAAGAGAGCCTCTGGGAGTTAAAACGGCTTGCGGATAAGGGTTTAATTGATATCCTCCCCAATCGCGGTTGGGTGAACCTGCATGCCCATACCTTCTTCTCCTTCAATGCGTATGGGTTTTCACCCTCCCGGTTCCTCTGGGAGGCTTACCGACTCGGTCTGGAAATGGCAGGTATCGTTGACTTTGACGTTCTGGATGGTTTGGAAGAAACACTTACTGCCGCAGCAATTTTAGGAACGAAGGCTATGGTTGGCTTGGAAACCAGGGTCTTTGTTAAGGAATATGCGGATAAAGTAATAAACTCACCTGGAGAACCGGGTATTGCATATATAATGGGTACAGGCTTTTACCGCCACCCGAAAAAAGGAAGTAGAGCCGCCAAGATTCTCTCTTCCCTCCGGAAACGGGTAACTAGTCGTAATCTCCTTATTATAGAAAGGGTCAACCGCTACCTTAGTCCAGTGACTATTGACTATGAGAAAGATGTCCTTTCTCTTACCCCAAAAGGGAATGCCACCGAAAGGCATATCTTGATTGCCTATGACCGGAAATCCAGAGAGGTCTTTCCGAACTGCAAGGAACGAATCTCGTTCTGGGCTGAGGCACTGGGAGGATTGCCGCCGGACACAGTAGCGGAAAAGATGAAAAAGGCTCATGACTTTCAAGAACTGCTGCGTAGCAAGCTGATGAAAGGTGGAGGGGTAGGGTATATAAAACCGCAACCGGAAACCTTCCCGGCTCTGGAGGAGGTAGTGGAAATGGTAAAACTGCTCGGTGGCATCCCGACCGCTACCTGGCTGGACGGAACCAATGAGGGAGAAAAGAACCCGGAGGAATTCTTAAATTTTTATCAGAAAAAGGGGTTGCCGTTACTCAATGTAATACCGGACCGAAACTGGAACATAAAAGACCCGGAGGAAAAAATGGTTAAGGTCTCAAATTTCCAGATGTTGATGGCGACCGCCAGAAAATACGGCGTTCCGGTTATTGCTGGCACCGAAATGAATAGATACGGCCAGCCCCTGGTGGACAATTTCAACGCTCCAGAATTAAAACCCTATCTTGATGACTTTCGGAGAGCCGGAAAACTCCTGTGGGAACACACCCAGAGAGGGATTAGGAGCGGTTTTTAGGCTTTAGCCCTTTTTATGAAATTGAGGGAGACATTACAGAAGCACAAAGTATTACTTGCTGACGGCGCAATGGGCACGCTCCTGGCAGAAAGGGGGAAGTTGCAACCGGGCGAACCGCCAGAACTCTTAAACCTCTCCGACCCAGAGGCTGTGGAAAGAGTCCACAAGGATTATCTTGAAGTTGGGAGTAAAATAATCCTCACCAATACTTTTGGAGCCAACCCTTTTAAATTAGCCCGGCTGGGTCTGGCGAGAAAACTTGACCGGATAATTGGCCAGGGGTGCGCCATTGCCAACCAAGCAAAAAGAGGGAAAGACCTCCTGATCGCTGCAGATATTGGTCCCAGCGGCGAACTTCTCTCGCCCCTGGGCAGAATTACTCCCAAGGAACTTGCTGATGGCTACCGGAAGGTTGTCTTGTCTTTCTCCGGAAGCGGTATTGACTTTTTTCTGGTGGAGACGCTTTCCTCAATTGAAGAAGGCAGGATAATCGCAGAGACGATAGCAGAGAAAGAGGAACTCCCAATCATCATCTCTTTTACGTTTTCTCCGGGAAAGAAAGGACCAAAAACACTTTTAGGTGAGGAACCAAAAGATGTGGTCAAAACCTTTGAAAAGATGGTATTCGGGATAGGAACAAATTGTGGCAGCGGAAGTAAAGAGGCAGAAAAAGTGATTGCTGACCTGCGAAGATGGACAAACCTCCCTTTATGGGTAAAACCGAATGCGGGTAACCCCAAATTGGTCAAGGGGAAAACGGTATTTCCCGAAAATCCCCAGGTAATGGCGAGCCAAATTAAGCCGTTGGTGGACGCCGGAGCGAGTATTATCGGCGGCTGTTGCGGAACAACCCCAGACCATATCGCCGCCTTCCAAAAGGTGCTCTCTGACTTGCGACTCTTTCAAGAATAGGTTATAATTTTTATTTTTAAAGATTTTTCTGTCAAGTTTTTAAAAGTAGTCGATAAGGAGGTACATTTTGGTCAATCTAACTTTACAGGAATTACTGGAAAGCGGTCTCTATTTCGGACATCCCAGCAAACAGTTTGACCCGCGGATGAAGCCCTATATCTTTGGCAAGCGACAGGGCATTTACATCATTAATCTGGAAAAAACAAAGACCTGTCTGGAAAGGGCCTGTGAGTTTCTTAAAGAACAAAGTAAGGAAGGAAAGAGTATTTTGATTGTAGGAACAAAGAGACAAGCCAGAGATATGGTTAAAGATATGGCTAAAGAACTTGGTTTGCTCTATATGGCAAACCGCTGGCTGGGGGGGACGCTTACCAATTTTCAAACCTTAAAGTTACGGATTGACCGTCTCAACGAACTGGAGGCTAAGGAAACCGCTGGTCTCTTTGAAAAACTGAGTAAAAAAGAGGTGGCTACCCTCAGAAAAGAAAAGGAGCGCCTTCTGAAGAATCTTGAAGGGATAAGAAAGATGGAACGCCTTCCAGATGTTTTGCTTGTTGTGGATACCCACAAGGAAGAGATTGCTGTCCGGGAAGCAAAAAAGATGGGTTTAACCATTGTGGGTGTGGTTGATACCAATTCCAACCCGGAACTGATTGATTACCCTGTTCCTGCAAACGACGACGGAATAAAAGGATTAAGGCTTTTATTGCGGGAATTTGCCCAGGCAATTCGGGCCGGACAGACAGAACGCGCTCAAGAAAGAGTGGAAGAGATAAAAAGGGCAGAGGAAAAGGAAGCAAAGGAGGAAAGGGTTGAAGAGAAAGTTGAGGTAAAGGAGGAAGTGAAACCTTCCGTGGTGGAAGAAGTGGCAGAAACTTCTCCGGAGAAGAAGGTGGCTGAAGAAGAGCAAGAAGAACCGGTAGTTACCGCTGTAAAAGAAGAAGAGACAATAGAAAAGAAAAGGGTTGTTCCCACCAAACCAAAACCCAGACCCAGAATTAGGGCTAAAGTCAGACGCACACCTGCGAAAAAGACCGCTCACCCAGAAAAAACGACCAAAAATAGATCAAAAGGAGGTTGAAGAATGAAGATTGACATCGCCACCATTAAAGAATTGAGGGAAGAAACGGGAATGGGAGTAATGGATTGCAAAAAAGCCCTTGAAGAGGCTGGCGGTGACAGAGAAAAGGCAAAGGCTTTTTTGAAACAACGTGGTGCCGAAATAGTGGCTAAAAAGAACCTCCGAACCGCGAAAGAGGGGCTTATTGCCAGTTATGTCCACACCGGTGGAAAGATAGGGGTGCTGGTAGAGGTAAACTGCGAGACCGATTTTGTTGCCCGAAACGAAACCTTTCAAAACTTTGCCAAAAATATCTGCCTCCAGGTTGCAGCCACCAACCCGACGTATCTTAAGGTGGAAGATGTCCCGGAACCTATCCTGGCTGAACAAAGAAAGTGGTGGGAGGAAGAGGTAAAGGATAAATCACCATCTGAGCGGGAAAAGTTCCTGGCAGAAAGGCTTGACAATTTTTATCGGGAAAATGTCCTTTTCCAACAGCCCTTCATTCGCGAACCACAAAAGACCGTTCAGGAATACCTCCAAGAGGTTGCTGCCCGGATAGGAGAAAAGATAGTTATCCGCCGTTTTGTCCGCCTTGAGTTAGGTGGCGAATGAGATTGGGCGATGGCAAAAGATTATATCCTTCAAAACCGGGTCCCGGCAAAATTATTTATCCGTAACCTGTCTACCCACCATCCGGAAATCTTCTTTCTGGCAAACTACTTTTTATATACCAAGGAAAAGACTGGCCGGTATTTTTTAAATTACCTGCGCTGGGAAGCCCACGAACTGGAAACCATCCTTGACGATGCCGAAGCCTTCACCAACGAACTATTCTTCTTCCGGGAACTGATGGCTGGCATCCGCTGGTTCTGCCGGGCAGCCTTCACCTTAGAGGAAGGGGTGATAAGCCGGTATGAAACCAGAAGGCTGAAAGAAGGCCCGGAGAGGAAAGAAAAACTCTTCTCCTCTTCGGAAGAAGTCCTTTCTTATTTCTACCAGGTAATCCGCCGGCTGTGTGCCGAGGCGCTGAAGGTGGCCAAGAACTATGGTGTTACGCCACCGGAAAAAGCGAGTGTAGAACCCTATATAAAACTGCAGGGGCAGCCCCGGCTGGAAAAGAACCGTTCAATCTCCTTTGTAAATACTGAGGTAACCTCAGTAGAACTTTTAACTACCGAGTTCATAAATGTAGCCGAATCTCTGGAGAATTTCCAGAAAAAGATTCTTCAGAAAGAAACGGCTCTCAACGAAAGGGAGATAAACCAGATATTGAGTGGCTTGCACACCCTGGAAAGTTTCTACGATAGCCACCTCCACGGCACAATTCTGGAAAAGGGCCAACCGGACTTCTGGAGCCTGCGCGGCTACATTGCCATCTCTTTGCGCTTCTGCGAAATTATAAAAGACCTAACCCATTTTTATGAACGCCATCTTTTAACTACTAAGGATAAAACTATCAGAGAGAGGTTTTCCGAATTAATAAACGAAAAGAGGCTTATTCAGGTAATAACCGACTTTGGCCTTGACAACCTTGTCCACTATACCCGGGAAGGTAAAGGATTGGCCCTAGAACTTTTCACCAAGTCTACTGGAAAGGTGCGACGCTTGATTAAAATTCCAGTGGGTGTAGATGGCATTCATGCCCGGCCGATGACCTGGATTTATAAAGTCTGCCAGCGTTATGGTCTGGTGGTCTTTGAGGTGGGTGGTGAAAGGTTTAAAGCCGACAGTATGCTCTCCATGTTGACCATGACCGAAGCGATTGACCGGGTAATTGGGCTAGCGGACAGGGAAAGTCAACTTGTCGTAGCCACCGGAACAGTAATCAACGAACTGGAAAAGAGAAAGAAGCCAATTACGGTGGGCGGCAGGTCTTATTCCACCCAGACATTGGTTAAGGCTCTGGAGGAGTTTCGTGCCGAAATGAGAGAAAGAGCAGGAACAAGATTTGTAGAGATTATCGCCACCGGACCGAAAGAAGCAGTGGACGAAATAGAGATCTTGGCAAATAATTTTTTCAAAAAAGAAGGCCTACCCCCACGTCTCTCCTATCTCTTTGAATAAAGAAATCTGAAGGTGGGCTCAGAAGGATTCGAACCTTCCACCCCTGCGTTATCAGCACAGTGCTCTGCCAACTGAGCTATGAGCCCATAGTAAAGGGCGACGGAAACTCTTTCCCCGTCGCCCTTTACTTACAGACAGATATGGGTGGTAACCGCTTTTTTGTTCTTTAAAACACACCGATGTTACTGCCTTCACCTCTTGTACCCTGCGCAACTGCTTACAGGGATCAATTTTACTCTTTGAAAGGAGGTGATCCAGCCGCACGTTCCCGTACGGCTGCCTTGTTACGACTTCGTCCTCCTTGCTGGACATACCTTGGGCGTCGTCCTCCAGAAGGTTTCCCTCCCGGTTAGACAAACGACTTCGGGTATCTCCAACTCAGTTGACGTGACGGGCGGTGTGTACAAGGCCCGAGAACGTATTCACCGCGGCAATGCTGATCCGCGATTACTAGCGATTCCAGCTTCACGGGGTCGAATTGCAGACCCCGATCCGAACTGAGACCGGTTTTTTGGGATTTGCTCCACCTTGCGGTTTGGCTTCCCATTGTGCCGGCCATTGTAGCACGTGTGTCGCCCAGGACATAAGGGG
>CAZPLE010000047.1:0-4941 GCA_964587375.1 uncultured bacterium | reverse complement strand
TTGCCTCTCACTTAAAGAGAGATAAGGAGGATTGGAAACGACCAAGTCAAATTTCCACTTTGTGCGACTCACAAATCTTTTAAAATCCAGGCGCTTTATTACTACTCGTTTGGCATCTATCTGGAGGAGACAGCGGTTTTCCCGACAGTTTTCTATTGCCCGCCGGCTACTGTCTACTAAAACGACGCTGGCTCCAGAATATTTAGCAAGACTTAAGCCAATCGCGCCACATCCAGCCCCTACGTCTAAAATCCGGGCTGAAGGTCTCATCTTTTCAACCTTTTCCAGAGCAGTCTCCACTAAAAATTCGGTCTCAGGTCTGGGGATGAAAACCCCTTTTTTAACCACGAAACGGGAACCAAAAAAGGAAACTGCTCCGGTAAGATACTGCAGTGGCTCTCCCTCTCCCCGGCGCTTCACAAGACGCTTAAAAAAAGACCATTCTTGGTGAGTGAGTCTTCTTTCGGAGTAAAGGTAAAGGTTGATACGCTCTGTTCGTAAGGTATGAACCAGGAGAAGTTCAGCGTTCCCGCGTGGTTCCTTAATCCCTTTTTCCTTTAATGCTTCGGTTGCGTATTTCAAAGCCCCAGCTACCGTTTGAAATTGGTCTCTTTTGCGATAGTTTTTAGTGGCTCTCAGGTGAAAAACGGTCGTTCCCACCTTTTCCGCTCTGGGTAATGGTTTCATTACTGCCGCTTTTAGCCCGGGTATTCGCTTCAATGTCCATAATGACCAAGATTAACTGGCTCACCATATACAGGTAGAGAAAACCAAAGATGCCGTAAACCAGTGAAACCAAACAAAGAATTCCGCTTGCTTCCGGTTTGCGCACCGAAAGACCCAGCCCCACCAAAAAGGCGAGGCTACAGAGAACGACCACTGCCCAGGCAAGGATGCGCAGTGCCTCCGAAACCTTTTTCAGTCCCGGGTATTTATACTCCCCCATCTTTTCACCCCTTTCGCTTCTACTTTATCTCTGCATTCTCCAGGGCAATCTTGCCCAGCAGGGGTAGCAGAAAATATTCACCCTGATACGATTTTACCATCAAAGCAATCCAGAAAACCACTCCTCCCAAATTGACAAAGGCAATAAAAATTTTAAGCAAAACTGGAAGGAAAAAGAAGATACCTCCAATCACCACCAAAGAGATTGTCCAGGCAGCAGAAAAAAATATGGCTTGTAAACTGTGGAACCGAACAAACTTACTTCTCCTTTCTGTTAGGAAGAAGAGAAAGCCAGTGATTGGTCCTAAGGTATAACAAAGCAGACCGGCAAGATTTTCTTTCAAACCGCTGCTTGTCTCTCCCATTTTGTCCTCCCGAAACAATATTAAAGCAAAACGACAAATGGCTCACCACTGCCAACTGTTTGCGATTTTTAGTGCCTCCACAACCTCTTTTAGTTCTCCATTCAGAATCTCTTTTAGGTTGCGGCTGGTAAAGTTAATACGGTGGTCTGTCAACCTGTTTTGAGAAAAATTATAGGTGCGAATCTTCTCACTACGGTCGCCGCTCTTTATCTTGGCGCGACGCTCCGCGCTGAGAGCCTCTTCCGCTATCCTTCGTTCCCGCTCAGCCAGACGCGCTAAAAGAATCTTAAGAGCCCGTTCTTTGTTTTGAATCTGACTTCTCTCATCCTGACAGGAGACAACGATTCCGGTGGGAAGATGGGTAATTCGGACAGCAGAGTATGTAGTGTTGACTGACTGCCCACCATGGCCAGAAGAACAGAAGGTATCAATCCTTATATCTTTAGGGTCAATCTTTAACTCCCTGGGCTCAGCCTCCGGAAAGACTGCCACTGTAGCCGCTGAGGTATGGATTCGACCACTGGCTTCTGTTTCCGGAATGCGCTGGACTCGGTGCACTCCACTTTCAAACTTAAAAAGGCCGTAGGCGCCCTTTCCTTTCACCAGAAAAATGATCGATTTAATACCATTCTTCTCACTGAAATGGCTGTCAAAGACCTCAATTTCCAAACTTTCCTTTTCCGCAAACCGGCTGTACATCCGGAACAAATCTCGAGCAAAGAGGGCTGCTTCCTCCCCACCAGTGCCGGCCCGAATCTCAATAATTGCATTTCGTTGGTCTTCCAAATCCTTCCCAGAAATAATATCTCTCAATGCCTTTTCCAAGTGTTCCTTCTCCTGGGTGAGCCTCTTTATCTCTTCTTTTGCCAGAAGTGCTAATTGAGGTTCTCTCTGATTATTAGCCATCTCCGCAGCTTCCTCCAATTCCTGAAGAACCTTTTCCATCCTTTCCACCACCGGCAGCATCTTCCCTACTTTCTTCAGTTCTGCCGTTACCTCTTCACGCTCAGCGGTGCTTAACTGTCCAGCATTGCTTAAGCGCATAGTCAGGATTCTTTGCCTCTCCTCCAGCTCAGAAAGGCTGAGATCAAGATTCCTTTTTTGTTCTTTTATCACCATACCGCTGCTGAAATCTTTCTACCCGACCTGCAGAATCAACAAACTTGGACTTTCCAGTAAAGAATGGGTGGCAAACGGCGCATATCTCTACGTGCATCTCTTTCTTTGTAGAACCGGTTTCCACCACATTTCCGCAAGCACAGACAATTCTTGCCTGATAATAAGGTGGGTGGATATCTTTTTTCATCTTTCCTCCAGTTCCAGATCAGAGCGGCCAATAGGTTCTTCTACCTCGGTCAAACCCTCGCTACTAAAGTACTTTATGGGCTGGCCGTCAATCAAGAATCTCACCTTTTCCACGTCCTTAAACTGAGTTGCAGTATAGACAATCTGCTGAAGCCTGGCTTTCATAGTCTGAGTTCCACCGCCGGACTCAATCTGAGGTGAAAAATTCAGAAAAGCGATTCCGTCTTGAACAAAGACACTTAAACACTCAACGCCTTCTGGTAAGGCGGTTTCAAAACCGGCTTCTTTTTCCTGTTCGCTGGGGCCATTGAGGAGAAGAGCGATTACCTTTTTTAACTTCTCTTCTAAATCTCTAACCCTTTCCACTTGGCGGACAACCGGAATCACCACCTCACCTTTGAAAAAATAAAGGTTCACCTCTTCGGTTCGGGAAAATAACCTTATCCTGGAAAAGAAATCAGGCGGAGTGGGAAGAAATGCTTTATACACCAAAAAGGCAACTCCCACCAGAAGTAATACCAGCACCAGATAACCCACTATTTTCTTCATAAAGAAGCACGCATCTTTTTAAACTCCTCCCACATCTCTGAAGGGAGTCTTTTGCCAAATTTAGTGAGGAATTTCTTTGCCTCTTCCAGTTCCTTGACCCATTCTTCTTTCTTTATCTCCAAGACTTTTTTGATATTACTTACCGGAATATCTAAACCGGAAAGGTCAAGTGCATTCTCCGCAGGCACAAAGCCCACTGGGGTTTCCTGACAATTGCCCCTTTCAGGGCTCTTTTGGGATTGTTCCACAATCCATTTCAAAACCCTTATATTTTCTCCAAACCCTGGCCACAAAAAATCTCCAGAATCATCCTTTCTAAACCAGTTAACCATAAAGATCTTGGGCGGATGGGTCATCCTTTTACCCATCTGGAGCCAGTGTCTAAAATAGTCTGCCATATTATAACCACAGAAAGGAAGCATAGCCATTGGGTCTCGTCGTAAAACGCCAACCCGGTGGATGGCCGCAGCAGTAGTCTCCGACCCCATCGTCGCAGCTAAGAAGACCCCATGCTCCCAATTGAAACTTTGGAGAACCAACGGTTTGGTATTACTTCTCCGGCCCCCAAAGACCAAAGCTGAAATAGGCACTCCCATCGGATTATCAAACTCCGGTGAAAGTGTAGGGCACTGACGTATCGCCACTGTAAATCGGGCGTTGGGATGGGCTGCTGGTTCTCCGGAAAGGCGGCTCCAGGGTCTGCCCTGCCAGTCCTCAAGGTTTTCGGGTAAAGTGTCATCAATACCTTCCCACCAAGGTTCGTTGGTCTCTACATTAAGTGCGGTATTGGTGAAGAGAGTTGGATAGTAGGTGCCGGCTCTCAGGGTCTTCATCATATTGGGGTTGGTCTGATAGGACGTCCCTGGAGCCACACCGAAAAATCCGGTTTCCGGATTGAGGGCGTAAAGCCGGCCGTCAGACCCGATGTGCATCCAGGCAATATCATCACCCAACGTCCAGACTTTGTAGCCCGGAAGAGCAGATTCCAGCATTGCCAAGTTGGTCTTTCCGCAGGCGGAGGGAAAGGCAGCTGCCACATAGGTTACTTCCTTATTCGGGTTCTGGATGCCCATAATAACCATATGTTCTGCCAACCATCCTTCTTTCAACCCCAGCCACGAGGCAATTCTTAAAGAAAAACACTTTTTGCCCAAAAGGGCATTCCCTCCGTAGCCAGAACCGATACTCCAGACCAAATTCTCCTCCGGGAAGTGCATGATGAAACGTCGCTCCGGATGGAAGTCTCCAACGGAATGTATTCCCTTGACAAAGTCATGGGAGTTGCCTATCTTTTCAACTACCTCTTTGCCTAACCTGGTCATTATCCTCATACTTATCGCCACATAAGAGATGTCGGTCAACTGCACACAGGCTTTGGCGTAAGGTGAGTCGGGGTGTCCCATCATATAGGGTAAAACATACATTGTTCTACCCTTCATACATCCGTCAGATAACCGTCGCAACTTCTCCTTGGCTTCCTCAGGGTCCATCCAATTATTGTTGGGACCGGCAGTTTCCCGGTTCGGATGGCAGACATAAGTTAGATGCTCGGTGCGGGCAACATCCGTAGGGTGGCTGCGGTGTAAAAAAGCGTTGGGAAATGTTTTCTGGTTTAATTGGTGAAAGACCATATGGTTGCCGATGCCCTCCTGGGTCATTCCGACCTCCATTAGCCATCGGGCCTCCTCTTCGGACCCATCACACCAATGAATCCGTGCCGGCTTTGTCAGCCGTGCCTGTTCCTCTACCCAATCTTCCAAAAAGGTTGGCATAATAT
>CAZPLE010000046.1:0-5829 GCA_964587375.1 uncultured bacterium | reverse complement strand
GAATGCGCTCTTTGATTCTGTCCTTAGGCACCCACTCGCAGTGACCATCAACAAAGAGGGCGTTGACTCCATCGTTGCTGTGGTTGCGGTAGGCGGTCTGGGTCAGCGTCTCATCCCAAGCGCCATCCTTAGTAGCACCGCACTGGTCAATCATCACAGCGGTATCAGGTGCTGTTTGCTCGGTGCAGTTTAAGGAGTAGGTGTAGGAGAGGTTAGACGCTAGGAGTTCCGTGCCGGTAGTAGCGCTATCGGTGGAACTGGGACAGACAAAGAGTTTCCCGGAAGCAACGTAGGTGGGCATCAACCTTTCAATGTCATTGTATGCCTCTCGGGTAGAAACTCCAATCGGGAAGTACTCATTGTAGTCCTGGGCATACATATGAATAGAAAGGCCCAGCTGCTTCAGGTTGCTCATGCAGTTGGCGCGTCTTGCCTGCTCTCTCGCTCTGGCCAATGCCGGTAAAAGCATCGCCGCTAAGATGGCGATAATGGCAATGACGACCAGAAGCTCGATGAGCGTAAAGCCTTTTTTGGTCCTCATTCTTCTTCACCCCCTTTCTTAAAGGTGATAGCGAATGGGAGCGAGAGAGTAGTCCGGGGGTTGCCACCCCTTAATGATTACTTCTTTAAGGGGATTTTGATGATAATGGATGATGATGCGGCATCCTCCTGGCGCCTTCCTCACGCCCCTATTCCCTTCTTATTTCAAGAACTCTTTAACTTCTTTCATCTCCTGCCAATTTAGCCCTGCCTTTACAGATACTTTAAGCGGAACAGAGAGGGAAAGAACGTTTTCCATCACTTCTTTAACCACAGTTGCCAGAGGCTTCAATTCACCTTCTGGAATTTCAAAGAGCAGTTCATCATGTATTTGTAATACTATCTTACCCTGAAAATTTTCTCTTGTCAAGAGGGGGGTAATCTTGACCATTGCCAGTTTGATAATATCAGCGGCACTGCCCTGAACCGGGGTATTTACCGCAAAACGCTCAGAGAGGAGCCGCTCATTGGCCCTTTGACTTTTGATGCCAGGAAGGGAGCGGCGTCTGCCCAGGATAGTGGTGACATAGCCATCTTCCCGGGCAAACTGGATGGTCCTTTCCAGAAACTCTTTGACACCGGAATAGCGGTCAAAATAGGCGTTGATGAAGCGTTGGGCTTCTTCGGGAGAGATGTTCAGTTGCTGGGAAAGGCCAAAGGCGCTCATTCCATAGAAAACTCCGAAATTAACCGTTTTAGCGATACGGCGCTCTTGCGGGGTAATTTCCAAAAGGGATGCCTCTTCCTTGGGGTCGGCCGCTTTATGAAAGAGAACTCTGGCGGTCTCGGAATGGATATCGCGGTCTTCTAAGAAAGCCTGCCTTAACAGCCTGTCTCCGGAAAGATGGGCTAAAATGCGCAGTTCTATCTGGGAGTAGTCAAAGGAACAGAGAAGATAACCCTCTTTCTGCCGGCAGAAGGCGCGCCGAATGGAACTGCCTTCTGGTGTGGCAAGGGGGATATTCTGAAGGTTTGGCTTTTCGCTGGAGAGTCTGCCGGTAATGGTACCGATGGGGTTGAAGGTGGTATGGAGCCTGCCGTCCTCCGGACTGACAAGGTTTGGCAGGGTCTGGACGTAGGTTGAGTTCAGTTTGGAGATCTGCCGGTACTTTAAGATCAGGGGAACGATGGGGTGAAAGGCAGAAAGACTTTCTAAGACGGAGCTATCGGTAGAAAAGCCGGTCTTGGTCTTTTTGCCCACCGGCAGTTTAAGGTCTTCAAAGAGAATCTTTGCCAGTTGACTGGGTGAGTTGAGGTTAAAGGGCTGGCCGGCAAGACGAAAGATCTGGTCAGAAAGGTCTGCTAAAAGGGTTTCAAAGTGTCTGCCCAGCTCTTTAAGATACAGGATGTCGATAAAGACGCCGGTCTCCTCCATATCCGCCAGGATAGGCAAGAGGGGCATCTCTACCTGGTAAAAGAGGTGTTCCAACCCCAGCGCTTTCAGTTCCCTGGAGAAGAAGTGGTAGATAGCCTCATGGTCCGACTGGAGAGGCTGTTTTTCGCATAAAGCAGCAGCAACGGCAAAGTCAAAGAGTGGCCCAATATCAACCTTTTGGGGTCTTAAAACCTTCCTCAACTGATGGAGTTTCTCTTTCAGGTTGAAACCTGCTTTGACAACCTCTGGCGAGGTGAGGGAGCCAAGATACGGTTTGGGGTCGCTAAGAATCTGAGAGAGGTCAATTACCTTGCCCGAAAAAGTCTTTCCGGATACAAAAAGGAGATAGTCGGTATCTTCTGCGGCAGCGATTTCGGAAAGGAGTTTCTTGAATTCCAGACGTCGAAAGAGACGGGCAAGGCTATCTTTGTCCGGTTCTTTGAGCCGAAAGGATTCCGGGTCAAAACCCTCTCTTTCTCTCCTCGTTTCTCCAGCCTCAGTCAAGCATACCGGAAGGGTGGCCAGGCGCTTGCTTAGGGAAGCAGACTCCCTGCCTTCCTCCAGTTTCTGGCGTAACCAATCACTTTTAACCCGGTCCAGGTTTTGATAAAGGTTCTCTATGGAACCAAACTCTTTGATAAGAGGGATGGCGGTCTTTTCGCCGATACCTTTAACACCAGGGATGTTGTCTATGGGGTCTCCGGTGAGAGCCATTAAGTCTGGAATCCTTTCGGGAGGGAGCCCAAACTTTTCTATCACTTTCTGGTGGTCAAATATCTGGTAGGTCTGGGGATGGATTACCTTAATGCGTTCGTTTACCAGCTGGAGAAGGTCTTTGTCTGCGGTGACGATGAAGACAAAGAACCCCTTTTCGGAGGCTACCCTTGCGACCCTATTTAAGATATCATCGGCTTCTAACCCCTCCTCTTCCAGAACTGGAATGCGGTAAGCAGAGAGGACTTCTTTTATTAATGGAAACTGGGAGGCAAGCCTCTCCGGAGTTCCCGGTCGGTTTACCTTGTATTCCTCAAATACCCTGTGCCGGAAGGTCTTACCAGGAGAATCAAAGGCGCAAGCCAAAAAGTCAGGGTTGTGTTCTTTAATGAGGCGGTTGAGCATATTTACAAAACCAAAGATGGCATTGGTGGGTTGGCCGTAAGAGGTGGAAAGGTCTTTGATAGCAAAAAAGGCACGGTAGGCTACCGCATTACCGTCAATCAGAAAGAGTGTGGCCATCTTCTAAATTATAACATATAAGGAAGAGAAGCTTGCCGCCCTTGAAAGTTTTAAGTGAAAAATATAAAATAAATTTTCTCCTTTTCAAAGATAAAAAAGGAGGAGGTTAATATGGGAAAGGTTATGATCATCGGAGCAGGAGGGGTCGGGAGTGTGGTAACCCATAAGTGCTGTCAGGTGCCGGAGGTCTTTTCGGAGATAATGCTTGCCAGCCGGACGCTCGCAAAGTGCGAAAGGATAAAGGCAGAAGTTAGCCGGCCCATCCAGATTGCAAAGGTTGACGCGGACAGAACGGAAGAAGTGGTGAGCCTTATCCGTTCTTTTAAGCCGAATGTGGTTATTAACGTTGCCCTACCTTATCAAGACCTCTCTGTCATGGAAGCCTGCCTGGCGACTGGCGTAGACTATCTTGACACTGCCAATTACGAACCGCCAGAGGAAGCCAAATTCTGCTACCGGTGGCAATGGGATTACCACGACCGCTTCCGTAAAAAAGGCATTATGGCACTTTTGGGTTGTGGGTTTGACCCTGGGGTAACCAATATCTTCTGTGCCTATGCGCAGAAACATTATTTTGACGAAATTCATTATATAGACATCATGGATTGCAATGCTGGCGAACACGGACATCCTTTTGCTACCAACTTTAACCCGGAGATAAATATCCGGGAGATTACCCAGCGGGGGATGTACTGGAAAGAGGGCAAATGGCTGGAAGTAGCCCCCCTTTCCGTCCATAAGAGCTTTGACTTTCCCGAAATTGGGCCGCGAGAGATGTATCTTCTCTACCACGAGGAGCTTGAGTCTCTGGTGAAGAATATCAAGGGTTTAAAGAGGATAAGGTTCTGGATGACCTTCAGCGAAAAGTACCTGACTTATTTAAAGGTATTGGAGGATGTGGGGTTGACCAGTATTAAACCCATCAACTTTGAGGGCCAAAGCATCGTGCCTCTGAAGTTTTTGAAAGCACTCCTTCCAGACCCGGCTTCCTTAGGTGCTAATTATAAGGGTAAGACCAATATCGGATGTATGATGGAAGGGATAAAGAACGGAAAGAGAAAGAAGGTCTATATTTATAATGTCTGCGACCACGCGGAAGCTTACCGAGAGGTAAAAGCACAAGCCGTCTCTTACACTACTGGTGTTCCGGCGATGATTGGTGCTATGCTCATGCTTACCGGTGTCTGGCGGGAGAAAGGCGTCTTTAATACTGAGGAGTTTGACCCGGACCCCTTTATGGAGAAGTTGACCATCTATGGTCTGCCATGGGTAGTGAAAGAGATAGCATAAGATAATGCTGACCAGACTGCCTGTACAGGAAATTCCCACCCCATGTTACCTTATTGACCGGCAGGCTCTGGAAGATAACCTTTCCATCCTGGGGAGGGTGAGGGAACGGACCGGCGCTAAAATACTTCTGGCGCTGAAAGCGTTTGCGGCTTTCCGCCTCTTTCCCCTGATGCGGCGCTACCTGGACGGAACTGCAGCCAGTTCTCTTGACGAACTGCGTCTGGGTTATGAGGAATTTGGAGGCGAAGCGCACATTTGTGCTCCCGCTTATAAAGAAGAGGATTTTCCACTCATCTGCACTTACGCTGACCATATCGTCTTTAACTCCTTTTCCCAGTGGTTCCGTTTCAAACCGCTGGTGGAAGGTTGTGGCCAAAGATTATTGTGTGGGTTGCGCATCAACCCCCAGCACTCGGAAGTCAAGGTTCCCCTTTACGACCCCTGTGCTCAGTATTCCCGTCTGGGGATAACCGCAGACCACTTTAAAGAGAAAGACCTCTCCGGGATCACCGGGCTCCATTTCCATACCCTGTGCGAACTGAACGCGGATGCTCTGGAACGAACCCTGAAAGTAGTTGAGGAGAAGTTCGGGGAATATATTAAAGGTATGGAATGGGTCAATTTTGGTGGTGGGCACCATATTACCCGGAACGATTATGACCTTGACCTTCTGTGCCGACTAATTACAGAATTTGCCAGCCGCTACGGCGTTCAGGTATATTTAGAACCAGGAGAAGCGGTGGTACTCAATGCCGGTTACCTTATCGCCTCTGTACTGGACATTATTCGCAACGAAATGGAGATAGCCATCCTTGACACCTCAGCCGCGGCCCATATGCCAGATGTTCTGGAGATGCCCTACCGACCCGAAGTCTTAGGAGGTGGAAAACCGGGAGAGTATCCTTACACCTACCGTTTAACCGGCCTCTCCTGCCTGGCAGGCGACATCATTGGAGATTACTCCTTTCCCACCCCTCTCCATCCTGGTCAAAGGTTGGTCTTCCTTGATATGGCACATTACACGATGGTGAAGAATAACACTTTTAATGGCATCCGGCTGCCCTCCATTGCCATCTATGAACCGGAGACAAAAAAGGTTCAGGTAATCCGGACCTTTGATTTCCAGGACTACCGGAACCGTCTCTCCTAAAAGGGGTGGCAATAAAAAAGCCCCTTTGGACCAAATCTTTTTCCAAAGGGGCTTTTTCCCAAACCTTTGCCAACTTGAACTTGTAGCCAAGCCGCACGGCTGATTAGTACCGGTCAGCTCAAGTCCTTACGGACCTTACACCTCCGGCCTATCAACCAGGTAATCTGCCTGGAGCCTTTAGTCTTCTAACCTTTCGGTCAGAAGAGGGAGATCTCATCTTGGGGTCGGCTTCGCACTT
>CAZPLE010000045.1:0-3068 GCA_964587375.1 uncultured bacterium | reverse complement strand
TTATCAATCTGACCATTTTTTTCATAAGCATGTGCCAGCACATCGTCTACATAATCCGGATGAGGAAATTTAATCGCCAATTCCAAATACTTTACCGCTTCGGAATAATCTTTGACCTTATGATAGTATGTCCACCCTAATTCAAAGTAAAGGTCGTATCTCTCTGGATTGTAAGAGAGCCCTTCTTTTAAAAAGTCGATGCCAGCTTGAATCCAGCGATTCTTTTCTTCCTCCGTCTTTGCTTGGATAGAGATGTTGTAAGCCAGATGCCATCCGCCAACTGCCCACGGTGTAATAAACTTAGGCTGCAAGAAAGTAACGCTACGCATAATGGGAAGCATCTTGTAGTGTTGCCCGGAATGGAAAAGGGTTTCAATCTGCAACCAGAGTAAATCAGCAGCCAGTCCTCTAAATCCACCTAAAATGAGGCTTCCGGCAATTTCACCCGGCATCAGAAGAAGTCTTTCTTCAAAACCCATTATTTTCCGTTGCTGGTCTATAGCGTCCTGAAGCGGAGAAAGGATGAGGAAAAGAATGATGAGTGTAGTAATGGAGACCAGGCGATAGAATTTTCTGGTCATTTTAACATTATCTTTTTAGACTTCCCGATAGCGGAAGAAGTAGAGACAGATAACCAAGGCAACCGCAGTATAGATGAGACCGTAGCCCAGCGTTTTTAGAAGATAACTGGCTGGTACTACTGTACCCACCACTATCTGGTCCCTGATCGCGAAGTTTTCAAAATTGGGAATAACTTTGTAAAAGAAACGGGTAAAAACTTGCATCAACGGATTTTTAATCCGCTGGGATAGTTCCAGACCGTATCCGGTAAGGTGGCCAACCAGGAAGAGAAAGAGAACAAAGATAAGGGTAAAGGTAGTGGAAGCAAAGGCGGCCACCGCCAGGGTTATGGCGATAATTACCAGCATCTCTACCCAGATGAGAAAGATGGCTGAAAATAAACCAATTTCCAGAGAATGTTGTTTGAAGAGAATAAGACCGATAAAGACAGCGGACATCAGGATGATGCTTAAAGTGATAATAAGCACTATGCCCACAAACTTACCCAGAATAAATTCTTCCCGACGAAGAGGTTTGGAAAGAAGAGTAGAGATGGTATTGGTTTCAAATTCACCACGCAGGGAGATCATTGCCGCAAATATCGCCATTAGCGCACAGAAGAATTCCATACCAGAGAGTGATACATCCTTAATCATCTTCAGCTGCTCAGCAGGTGTCAGGAAAGAAAATAACTGGCTGCTCCCTAAGAGAAGTAAAGCAAAGACCAAAATTATCTGATAACTGCGCAAGCGGAATGCTTCTTGAAAGGTATTCCTTCCAATAACCCTTATTTTGTTGACCATTCTATTACCTTTACGAAGAGGTCTTCAATATCGTTAGTCTGCCATTTTGCCATTAATTCCGGCAACGACCCCAGAGCAAGCAATTTTCCTTGGTGAAGGATTCCAACTCGATTACTCACCTTTTCAATTTCCGAAAGATAATGGCTGGACAAAAGGATTGTCTTCCCTGAAGATTGCAACTCCAGCAAGAGGTCTCTGGTCTCTCGGCTGCCGATAGGGTCAAGACCGGTGGTAGGCTCGTCCAAGATTAAGAACTTAGGGTCATTAAGCAGAGCAACTGCCAAACCAATTCTTTCCAGCATTCCTTTAGAATAGTGCTTCAGAGAAAGGTGTTTACTGTTATGAAGTCCAACCAGTTTTAGTAGTTTTTCTCTTCTTTCCATCAAAAGGTCTCTCTCCATACCAAATATTTCACCATAGAACCTGAGAAGTTCCGGTCCGGTAAGATAACGGTAATAGTATGGATTTTCAGGAAGATAACCAATATCGTTCTTAGTAGAGATATCTTGATTGTTTCTCCCAAAGATTTCAACCTCTCCTTTGGTAGGAAAGAGAAGTCCTAAAATCAGTTTTAAGGCAGTGGTCTTTCCGCTTCCGTTTGGTCCTAAGAGCCCAAAGATCTCTCCTTCTTCAATTTCTAGAGAGAGGTTGTCAAGTGCAGTAACATCTTTGTTTTTACCGATGTGGAATATCTTGGTTAATTCCTTAATCCTCAGCGCCACACTTTTTTCCATAATGGGCAAATTTTAACAGATAACTTTTCTGAAAGTCAAATCACTCGGCAATTTTGGAAAGAGCCTTCTTCCCAATATCCTTACGAAAATAGGCTCCTTCAAAGGTGATTTGACTAACTCCTGCATAGGCTCTTTCTATGGCAGAAGCAAGGTCTTTACCCAGGCCAGTCACGCCCAGAACCCTACCTCCATTGGTTAAGACTTTATCGTTTTCTCTCTTGGTTCCGGCGTGAAAAACAATAATCTCTTCTCGACCGGCAAGGTTTTCTAATCCTTCTATTACTTTACCTTTTTGATAACTGCCAGGATAACCAGCGGAGGCAATGACCACGCAACAGGTGGCACTCTCTTCAAAAGTGGGTGGAATATAAGGCAGGGTTCCTTCTGCCACTGAAAACAATAGTTCAAAGAGATTGTCTTGAAGAAGGGGAAGGATTGCTTGCGTTTCCGGATCTCCAAATCTGGCGTTAAACTCCAGAACAATTGGCCCATCTTTAGTGAGCATAAGCCCCACATAGAGAATCCCCCGGTATAACACCCCTTCTTCTTCCAATCCGGAAAGAGTAGGCTCTATAATCTTTTCTCTTATCTCTTTCTGAAAAGGAGGGGTAAGAAAAGGGTTGGGAACTACCGCACCCATTCCGCCAGTATTAGGTCCGGTGTCACCATTCCCTATCTTCTTATGGTCCTGAGCGGGCGGTAGAGAATGAAATCTTTTTCCATCGGTTATTATCAGGAATGAAGCCTCCTCTCCTTCCAGTTTTTCTTCAATTATTACCCGATTTCCGGCTCTGCCAAATCTCTTCTTTTCCAGTATTTGAAAAAGGGTTTCTTCTTTTTCCCGTTGATGATGGCAGATGAAAACCCCTTTTCCAGCAGCCAGACCATCGGCTTTTATGACGGCAGGTTTCTTCTCGCCCCATCGGGAAAGAATGGACCTTCCTTCCGATAGAGAAGAGGCAATTTGGAA
>CAZPLE010000044.1:0-23107 GCA_964587375.1 uncultured bacterium | reverse complement strand
TTAGTAATCCATTGTTTTGTACCGTTAAGAACGTAGTGGTTTCCGTCTTTTACGGCAGTGGTCTCAATTCCGGCAGCGTCACTACCAGCATTTGCTTCTGTCAATGCGAAGGCAGCCAATGCCTTGCCCTTGGCTATCAAGGGAAGAAACTCTCTTTTCTGCTCTTCTGTTCCAAAAAGGAGAATGGGAAAGGTGCCCAAGGCTGTGCCAGCCAGAGCCAAGGTAATGCCACCACAGTAACGAGAAAGTTCTTCAATGGCGATAGCCAGTTCCAGCGTTCCATAACCCAGACCTCCATATTCTTGAGGGATAATGATGCCCATCAGATCACTCTCGGCAAAGACCTTTACAATCTCCCAGGGAAACTCCTGCGTTTCATCGTAATAGTTCCGCACCGGCTTAATCTTTTCTTCACCGATCTTCCGGCAAAGTTCCTTGATCATCTTTTGCTCTTCGGTTAAAAGATAGTCCATAATTACTCCATCTTCTTTACTATCAGGGTAGCGTTATGGCCGCCAAACCCAAAGGAATTAGAAAGCGCTGTCCGAACCCTTGCCGGTCTTGCTTTATTGGGTACATAATCCAAGTCGCACTCGGAATCGGGTTCTTCGTAATTGATGGTTGGCGGGAGAATTTGGTCTCTGATAGCCAAACAACAAACAGCAAGTTCCACCGCCCCTGCCGCACCTAACATATGGCCGGTCATTGATTTGGTTGAACTGACAGGTATCTTCCATGCTTTTTCTCCAAAAATCTTTTTAATGGCTCTGGTCTCCACAACATCATTTAGAGCGGTGGATGTTCCATGGGCATTTATGTATTCTATCTCTTGGGGAAGGATGCCGGCATCAGCAATGGCGGCTTCCATTGCCAGGGCCATACCAATCCCTTCCGGGTCAGGTGCGGTTATGTGGTAAGCATCAGCACTGGCCCCATAACCGATAATCTCTCCGTATATCTTTTTTGTTCTCCGTTTTATAGCGTGTTCCAGTTCTTCCAAAACAAAGATCCCCGCGCCTTCAGCCATCACAAAACCGTCGCGCTGACGGTCAAAAGGACGGCTTGCTTTCTCCGGCTCCTCGTTGCGGATGGAGAGGGCTTTCATGCTGCAAAACCCACCCAACCCTAAGGGTGTAATGCAAGATTCGCTTCCTCCGCAGATGGCAAGGTCAATCTCCCCATATTGTATTGCCCTCGTTGCTATACCAAGAGCGTGAGCTCCAGAAGCACAGGCAGAAACAGTGGCGAAGTTTGGACCTTGAAAATGGAAAAGCATCGCTACTCGGCCCGCAGCGATATCGGGAATAAGCATCGGGATGAGAAAAGGAGAAATTCTTCCCGGTCCAAAAGCGAGTAAGTTTTTGTGTTCGGCCTCCATAATCCTTAAACCCCCTATTCCGGAACCAATGATTACTCCACAACGA
Organism: uncultured bacterium; assembly: GCA_964587375.1. Classification (GTDB taxonomy): domain Bacteria; phylum Ratteibacteria; class UBA8468; order MWAK01; family MWAK01; genus CAZPLE01. Next base: position 21,683 of record CAZPLE010000044.1, on the reverse strand, counting down.
CCGGCTTGAAAAGAGACACCGTCCAGGCCGGCATCGGTCGCTGCTTCTCGGGCAGCAACCAAAGCATACTGAACGAATTTGTCCAGGCGGCGCAACTCTTTCCTGTCAAGGAAATCAGGGGGAGTAAAGTCCTTTATTTCTCCTGCTATTCGGGAATCAAAAGGGGTAGGGTCAAAACCGGTAATGGTAGCAATACCACTCTTGCCGGATTTAAGGGCTTCCCATGCCTTTTCCACTCCACAGCCAACTGGGGTTACCAACCCCATCCCCGTGATGACTACCCTCCGTTTTCTCATCGATACGCTAAAAGTTTTTTGAAAGGAACAAGACAAAAATTTTGGGATTGAAATTCAAAAGGTGAGAAATTAAAATTTTTGTTTTAAGATATTGAAAGTAAAATATTGGCTATTCTTTCTTAGAAGAAATGTAATTGATTGCGTCACCAACAGTCCGAATCTTCTCGGCATCTTCGTCTGGAATCTCCAAGCCAAATTTTTCCTCAAGAGCCATAACCAATTCTACCGTATCAAGACTATCGGCGCCCAGGTCATCAACAAAAGAAGCATTCTCAGTAACCTCTCCCGCCTCAACCCCTAATTGTTCCACTACTACCTCTTTGACTATCTTTTCAATTTCACTTTTCTCCATTAAACCCTCCTTGGCGAATCTTTACTGAATATTTTAGGGTTGATATTATATTACATTGAAAAGCCGCCGTCAACCCGCAAGACCTCTCCGGTGATATACTGGGAAAGGGAGGAGGCTAAAAAAAGGGCGGCTTTGGCTACGTCCTCCGGCTTCCCGAAAGTTGCCAGCGGTATCATCCTCAAAACCTCTTCTTTCTGGGTTTCCGTAAGGCTCTCAGTCATAGGTGTCTGAATATAACCAGGTGCCAGAGCGTTCACCCTGATACCAAACCTGGCCAGTTCTCTGGCAGAAGACTTTGTTAAGCCAATTAAGGCTGCTTTAGAGGCTCCGTAATTGGCTTGGCCAGTATTCCCGCGCAATCCGATAACCGAGGAGATATTGATAATACTGCCAGAACCCTTTTTTGCCATCATCCGTCCGATCACCTTGGTGCAATGGAAAGCACCGGTAAGGTTCACCTTAATCACCAACTCCCATTCTTCCGGTTTCATTCTAAAAATAAGGTTGTCGCGTGTGATGCCTGCGTTGTTTACCAGAATGTCAACCGGACCAATCTCTTCCTCCGCTTCTCTGGCGTACTTTTCCACTGCTGTCAGATCGCTGATGTCAACCACTGCACCTTTGACTCTCCGGCCAGTGGAAATGATGGTTTTTGCCAGATTCTCCACCGGTACCACATCCCAGAGTATCAGATCTGACCCTTCAGCAGCGAAAAAATGGGCTAAAGCCGTTCCAATTCCACCGGCAGCACCGGTTATTAAACTGACCTTACCTTTAAGGAGCATTTTAACCTCCAGTTTCATTCTGTTGTTTATCAGATATATCTATCTCCCCAACGCTCGCTTCTGGAATGATACGCTTAATCAGTCCCGATAAAATCTTGCCAGGTCCAACTTCCAGAAAAGAGTCCGGCTTCTCTTCGGTCCAGATATGGGTAATCAGGTCAGCCCATCTCACTGGTGAAGTAATCTGCTCCACAAGGCGCTGTTTTATCTCTTCTGGATGGGATAACCTTTGCGCAGTTACGTTGGAAAAGACGGGAAAATTCGGTGTGCGAAAGGAAAAGTGGTGAATTATCTTCTCTAAACCAGCGCGTGCCGACTCCATCAGTGGAGAATGAAATGCTCCAGAAACCTTGAGGGGAACCACCTTGCCCCCAAACTGCTCGCAGAGTAGCTGCTTAGCCTTATGGAGTGCCCGGGTTTTGCCGGAGATTACTATCTGTCCGGGTGCGTTGTAGTTTGCGGGCCAGACCTCACCCACCTCCTGACAAACCTGCGCTATCTTCTCTTCTGGAACGCCCAATACGGCAGCCATCCCACCAGGGTTTTCTCTTTCTGCTTGAGCCATCAGAGTGGCGCGGTTGTTGACTAATTGTAAACCGTCAGAAAAGGAGAATACGCCAGCAGCGGCTAAGGCGGTATACTCGCCCAAGCTGTGCCCAGCACCAACAACCGGCAAATTACCACCTCCCTCCTGCCAAACAGCAAAACAGGCAAAACTGACCAGAAAGATTGCTGGCTGACTATTCTCGGTTCGGATTAAGAGGTCTTCAGGGCCGTCCAGGATCATCCGCGAAATCGGTCTACCCAGAATTTCGTCTGCTTCTTCAAAAAGTCGGTGCACTCGGAAAGAGGAACGATAAAATTCTTTGCCCATCCCCACCCTTTGGCTTCCCTGGCCGGGAAAGAGAAGTGCCAGCCTCATAACGTCTTCAGATAGTAAATGGTGGCCAGAATCATTGCCAAAAGCGCAGTCAGGTTCAAATGGAAGGCTATCCCCAGATGGAGTTTAACCAGCAGTAAATCAAACTCAGCCGGGCCGAACGAAGGGGCAGCAGCGGTAGTGAAAAACTGAAAGGCAAAAGAGCCGGGAGGTAAAAAGAGACCAACAATTTCACCGATGGCGCTACCAATAATGGCGGAAAGAAGTAAAAGGAGAAGAAAGAACCAGATATTTTTCTTCATAATTTCATAATGATTATCCTTAAGTTATTTATGAACCAGCACGGGCAGTAAATTCAACAAGCGCCTGAAGTTTAGCCAAGGCTTTTCCAGAATCGATTACATCTCGGGCAAAAGCGATACCCTCCTCCCATCCTTTAACCCGGCCGGCGGCAATAAAAGCCGCGGCGGCATTCAAAAGAACTATGTTCCGGGCAGCACCCTCCTCTCCTTTAAGGACAGAAAGAATAATTTCCGCATTCTTTTCGACACTCCCGCCTCTTATCTCTTCCAGAGTGGCCACCGGCAACCCAAAATCTTTGGGATGAATCTGATAATTCTCAATCTTACCCTCTTTCACCTGAGAAATGAATGTTTTACCCACAATACTTATTTCATCCAGACAGCCTTCACCGTGGACAACCATTGCACTTCGGGTGCCTAAATTGAGGAGAACCCGGGCTATCTTTTCGGTAAGGTCGGGACCATAAACACCCAGCACCTGAACATTTGCGCCGGCAGGATTAGTAAGGGGACCCAAAAGGTTGAAAATGGTCCGGATGCCCATCTGAGTGCGCACCGGGAGGGCAAACCTCATTGCACTGTGGTAAAGTGGCGCAAAAAAGAACCCAATGCCGACGGTCTCCACGCAGGCTTTTACTTTCTCTGGTGGGAGATCTATATTAACCCCCAGATTGCGAACCACATCCGCACTACCACACTGGCTTGATACCGAACGATTGCCGTGTTTTGCCACCAGGAAACCTGCACCAGCAACAACAAACGCAGTCGCGGTAGAAATGTTAAAGGTATTGGTTCCGTCACCACCGGTTCCACAGGTATCAATGATGGTCTCCCGGTCAACATTTATATCATCGCGATCAACGCTGATCACGTTACTATCTATTACTATCTTCAGAGATTTAGCGCGCATAACCTTAGCGCAACCGGTAATCTCAGAAATGGTCTCGCCTTTCATGCGTAAACCCATCAAAAAGGCGGCGATCTGGGCGTCTGTGGCTTTACCTTCCATAATCTGAGTCATAGCACTTATTGCCTCTTCCTCTGAGAGGTCTTCCCTCTTGGCCAATTTAGCGATAAACTCCTTCATAGCCACAAGTAAAATCTTAACAGAAAAGGAGAGGGGACGTCAAGATTTTAAAGAAATTTTCATAGAAGCGTGATATAATAAAACCGATGCGCAGAATCGGGGTTGGGATTATTGGGTTTGGCACGGTGGGAACTGGTGTAGTCAGCGCCCTCTTAAAGAGAAAAAAACTTCTTGCTAAAAGAGGTGGTTTCATTCCGGAACTGAAGGTAGTCTGTGACCGCGATTTGACCCGAAGACGGAAGATCCGTTTACCCAGTGGCCTCCTTAGCGATAACCCCCGCTCTGTCCTTGAGAATCCAGAGGTTGATATCGTTGCGGAACTGATCGGGGGAACAGAAGAGGCAGGTTCTTTTATTCTGGAGGCGTTCCAAAAGGGAAAATCAGTGGTCACTGCCAATAAAGCTCTCCTTGCCGAAAAAGGCGAACTTCTCCTTTCCGCAGCGGCAAAATACGGCTGCCACTTTGGTTTTGAGGGTTCGGTTGGTGGCGCGATACCCATAATCAGAACGATTAAGGAAAGTTTTGTCGCCAACCATATCTTAAGGCTCTATGGAATTTTGAACGGCACAACCAATTTTATTCTCACCAAAATGTCCGAGGAAAAGGTCACCCTTTCTACTGCCCTGAAAGAGGCCCAACAAAGAGGCTTTGCAGAAAGAGAACCCTATCTTGACCTTTCCGGGAAGGATTCCAGCCATAAATTGTCGGTACTGGCCACCCTAATAACCGGAAGGTTTTTTCCAGCAAAATCGATACTGACAGAAGGGATTGAAAAGATCTCTCCAGAAGACCTCCGGTATGCTGCAGAACTTGGGTATCAGGTAAAATTGCTCTCTCTCTTTAAAGCCAAGCCTTCCCGGGTGATAAATCTGGCTACTTACCCTGCCTTGATTCCGAAGAAACATATCTTAAGTTCAGTGGGTGGGGTTGCCAATGCCATCTTTATGACCGGCGACCTCGCCGGGGAAAGTCTGCTCTTTGGACAGGGCGCAGGGATGAACCCTACTGCCAGCAGTGTCATCAGTGATATAGTTAGCATCGGAAGGTATATCCTTTATGGCGTCCCGCCAACAGTCAATGAGCCAGTGGCGAAGGCGGAAGCGATAGAGCATAATTTGGAATCGCGGTACTATTTTCGCTTCACCGTTCTGGACCAGCCAGGGGTACTGGCTAAAATAGCCGAAATTTTAGGAAACGCCGGGATCAGTATCGCCTCCTGTATTCAGAAGGAAGAGAGACCAAAAAGGGCTGTGCCGGTGGTGATGCTTACTCATCGGGCAAAGGAATTTTCGGTAAGGGAGGCAATTGCCAGAATAGACCAGTTGCCGGTTGTGAAGGCGAAGACAGTTCTTTTTCGTCTGGCTTTAGAAGGTTGACTTTGCCACGTTGGCAAACCGATGAGGCAAAATTTATGGAGATAAGCAAATACTGGGGTGTAATTGAACGGTACCGGGAATATCTTCCAGTTACAGAAAAGACGCCGGTCATCACTCTTCTGGAAGGAAACACGCCTTTAATCCCTTCTCTTTCTTTAGGTAAAAGATTGCGCCTCACGCTTTATTTCAAGTTTGAAGGTGTCAATCCAACCGGGTCTTTCAAAGACCGCGGCATGACTTGCGCGGTATCAAAAGCACTAGAAGAAGGTAAGATCTCTGTTATCTGTGCCTCAACTGGAAATACCTCCGCCTCTGCGGCTGCCTATGCTGCGCGGGCAGGTATGAAGGCACTGGTAATCATTCCGGAGGGCAAAATTGCTCTTGGCAAACTTGCTCAGGCGCTTATTTACAATGCAAAAGTGGTCCAGATTAGGGGCAATTTTGATACTGCCCTCAAGATTGTCAAAGAGATCTGCCGGCACTATCCGGTGGCGCTGGTCAACTCTCTAAATCCTTATCGAATTGAGGGTCAGAAGACAGCTGCCTTTGAAATCGTAGATGCTCTGGGCACTGCTCCTCAATACCATATTTTACCCGTTGGCAATGCAGGCAATATCACTGCTTACTGGAAGGGTTACAAAGAATATTATCAGAAAAAAAAATGTACTTGGTTACCCCGCATGCTGGGTTTTCAAGCAGAAGGGGCGGCACCGATTGTTCAGGGTCACCCGATAGAAAATCCAGAAACGATAGCTACCGCCATCCGTATCGGGAACCCTGCCTCCTGGCAGGGTGCTGTGGCGGCCAGAGATGAGTCTGGAGGTCTTATTGAAACTATTACCGACCAGGAGATTATTGAAGCCTCAAAAAGACTTGCCGGCGAAGAAGGAATCTTCGCCGAACCTGCTTCAGCCGCATCAGTGGCCGGTCTTTGGAAACTGAGCAAACAAGGTTACTTTCCAAAGGATGCACTTGTAGTTGTGGTGCTGACCGGACACGGACTGAAGGATCCACAGTTTGCCATCAGCCAGTCTTCTCTGTCGGAACCAGTCCCTCCACACCTCAGTGATGTGGCCCAGGCATGCGGGTTGTAACTGAACCTGGAGATAAAGCATCTAACTTTTGAGAGAAAAGTTTTAATCTTTTCTTTTTTGTGGAGGAAAAACAAAAATGACAAAAGAGAAGATAATAGGTATTGACTTGGGAACAAGTAATTCCGCAGCAGCGATCTACGAAGCTGGACGTGCTACCATCATTCCCAGCGCAGAAGGTCCGACTCTTTCTGGTAAGGCATTCCCATCCTATGTTGCCTTTACCAAAGATGGACAGGTGCTGGTGGGTGAACCGGCAAGGCGCCAGGCAATTGCCAACCCGGAGGGAACGATTGTTGGTGCCAAGCGGAAGATGGGTACTGACTTTAAGTACAGCATCTTCGGAAAAGAGTATACGCCTCAGCAGATTTCCGCCTTTATCCTTTCTAAGATCAAAAGGGACAGTGAGGCTTTTCTGGGCACTGAAGTTAAGAAAGCGGTCATTACGGTTCCCGCTTATTTTAATGACAACCAGCGCCAGGCAACAAAAGACGCCGGAACAATTGCTGGGTTGGAGGTGCTGCGTCTAATTAACGAACCGACTGCGGCGGCTTTCGCCTACGGGCTGGAGAAGATTGAACAGGCTCTGAAGGTATTGGTCTTTGATATTGGCGCGGGTACCCTTGATGTGACCATTATGGACCTTCATAAAGGTGTAGGTAAAGTTATCTCCACCAGTGGCGATACTCAATTAGGCGGACTGGATATGGATAACATTCTGATTGATTATATTGTTTCGGAATTTAAGAAGGAAACCGGTCTTGACCTGAAGGCGGATAGGATGGCAATGCAGCGCATCCGGGAGGCAGCGGAAAAGGCAAAGATAGAACTTTCCAATACCCTGGTTACCGATATTAACCTTCCTTATATTACTGCAGATAGCACCGGACCAAAACATCTTACTATGTCCATCCGTCGTTCCAAACTGGAAGAACTCCTGCAACCGCTCCTGGAGAGATGTAAAGGACCGCTGGCCCAGGCACTCGCGGATGCAAAGATGGAACCCAAGGATGTGGACAAAATAATTATGGTCGGCGGGCCCACCAGAATGCCGATGGTTCAAGCATTTCTTGAGGATTACGTGGGTCGGAAAGCCGAAAGAGGTGTTGACCCAATGGAATGCGTTGCCCTGGGCGCTGCCATTCAGGGGGCCATTCTGGCTGGTGATTTGAAAGATAAGGAGCTCCTTCTTCTGGACGTTACACCACTCTCGTTAGGAATAGAGACCTTGGGTGGTGTTACCACCGTCTTGATTCCGCGCAACACAACCATTCCTACTCGCAAAACCCAGATATTCACCACGGCGGCTGATGGCCAGACCGCAGTAGATATTCACGTCCTGCAGGGTGAACGGCCGATGGCCGCTGACAACACCTCTCTGGGCAGTTTCCAGTTAAGCGGCATCCCACCTGCTCCCCGAGGGGTTCCGCAAATAGAAGTCACTTTTGACATTGATGCCAACGGAATCCTTAATGTCTCTGCGAAAGATAAGGGAACCGGAAAAGAACAATCTATCAAGATCACCGCTTCCACCAAACTCTCCAAAGAAGAGATTGAACGCATGGTAAAGCAAGCCGAACAGTTTGCGGAGGCTGACCGGAAAAAAAAGGAATTGGTGGAGACCACCAATCAAGCCGATAACCTCATTTACACCACCGAAAAGACACTCAAAGAACACGGAGCAAAACTTCCAGAGGAGGAACGTAAAAAGATTGAAGAAAAAATCGCTGCCTTAAAAAAGGAAGTGGAATCTCCAAATAAGACCGTAACTTCCCTGAAAAACGCGATGGAGGAACTGAATCAAGCCGCTTACCGGTTGGCGGAGATTCTCTATAAGCAATCTCAGCAACAGGGACCGAGGGCCACTGGTACCGAAGGGGAGGCAACGGAAACCGGCCAAAAATCCAGTGAGGAAGACGAGGCTAAGAAAAAGAAAGGGGGTGAAGGTCCGGTAATTGATGCGGAATTCAAAGAAGAAAAATAATCGGCGGTAACAAAAATCTTCCTTTTGCGGTTGACCTCAAAAGCACTGGTGGCGTATAATTTTAGTAATGGAGGAAAAAGAGATACGCTACTTGGCTCGGCTAGCACATATCAAGCTGGATAAAGAAGAGATAGAAAACCTGAAAGCAGACTTAGAAAAACTGCTGGAATATGTAGGCCAGTTAAAGACCCTTCCTACCCAAGAGATTGAACCAACCAGCAGCATCCTTAACGCTTACAACCGCTTTCGCGAAGATAAAATTATGTCCTCTCTTTCCGTGGAGAAGGCTTTAGAAAACGCGCCGGAAAAGGAGAAGAATTTCTTTCGTGTGCCGCGTGTGATCAGCGAAAACCACGAATTCAATGAATAACAAAGAAACTTTCAAAAAAGGCGCTTCTTTAAAATTTAAAATAAGGATTATAAGGTGGCAGAAAGTTTAAGTCCCTGGCATAAGGTTCTCCTGGCGCGGGAGCCAAATCGACCTCACACTAAGGACTATATAGAGAGTCTCATCACCGACTTCATTGAATTGCATGGGGATCGGTCTTTTGGAGACGACCCTGCTATTATCGGAGGATTGGGCAAGTTTAATGGGTTTCCGGTGGTAATTTTGGGCCATCAGAAGGGACGAGACACAAAGGAAAACATCAAACTAAATTTTGGAATGGCACATCCGGAGGGATACCAAAAGGCCCGGCGGTTGATGCGCTTGGGCGAGAAGTTCCGGTTTCCGGTAATCACTCTGGTAGATACCCCTGGTGCCCACCCGGGGGTAGAAGCCGAAGAGCGCAACCAAGCAGCAGCCATCGCTCAGAATCTTCTAGTGATGTCAACACTAAGGACCCCCATAATTACGGTGGTCATTGGCGAAGGAGGCAGTGGCGGTGCTCTGGGCATCGCCCTTGCCGACCGGATACTTATGCTTGAGAATAGTATCTATTCTGTGATTTCACCCGAAGGGTGTGCTGCCATTCTTTGGAAAAGACAGGAGGCCAAGGAAGAAGCAGCCCAGGCCCTCAAATTGACTGCGTCAGACCTTCTGGAGTTTAAGATTATCGATGAAGTAATTCCCGAACCTTCAGGAGGGGCTCACTTGGATCCAAAGACCACGATAGAAAAGGTGAAAGAGGCACTGCAGATAAATCTGGAACAGTTACGGAAGATCCCCATAGAACAACTTTTGAACCGCCGGTACGAAAAGTACTGCCGGATCGGTCTCTTTCTGGAATGAGTTTAACCTCAATGGAAAAGGAAGAATTAAAAGGAAAAAGGTTGGTAATCGGCTTACCCAAGGGTAGTCTGGAAGAAACGACCAAAAAACTTTTCCAAAAAGCGGGTATAAATCTTTACGGAAAGCCACGTGCTTATTATCTGGTCAGCGAAGATAAAGAATTGGAGGTAATGCTCATTCGTGCTCAGGAAATTCCCCTTTATGTGGAAAACGGAGATATTGACCTGGGGCTAACTGGAAAAGACTGGATTCTGGAGACTGGTGTTAAAGTAAAAGAGGTAGCAGAACTGGCTTATGCTAAAAGCGGTCTGGGACCGGTCAAACTGGTTCTGGCAGTTCCAGAAAATTCATCTATAAAGAACGTAAAAGACCTGCAAGGCAAGCGGATCGCCACAGAACTAGTCAGGATAACTCGGGAGTATCTAAAAAAGAACGGCGTAAAAGCAGAAGTTGAATTTTCCTGGGGTGCCACCGAGATTAAAGCCGGCAAACTCTGTGATGCCATCGCAGAACTGACCGAGTCCGGCGCTACCTTAAGAGCACACAACCTTAAAATTATAGATACTATCTTGGTCTCTACTACCCAGCTCATTGCCAATTACCAGTCTTTTGCTGACCCTTGGAAGCGGAAAAAGATAGAATATGTAAGTTTACTCCTCCAGGCAGCCCTAAACGCCGAGGAATTAGTAGGTTTAAAATTGAATGCCAGGAATGCTGATTTAAAGAATATTTTAGCGGTGCTACCAGCCCTTAAAAGGCCTACGATCTCCAGACTTTCTCAGAGAGGATGGTCAGCTCTGGAAGTTATCTGCAAGCGAGACGAGGTGACCTTACTCATTCCAAAACTTAAAAAAGCGGGTGCGCAAGGGATTGTGGAATACCCATTGAACCGCGTCATATATTAAAGCAAGAAGACCATTCGTTGCTCTTGAAAAAGTAAAGGAGGTTCAATGCCGTGCGGAAGAAAACGGAAACGCGCAAAGATGGCCAAACACAAAAGAAAAAAACGGCTGCGCCGAGACAGACATAAAAAGAGAAAGCGTTAAAATAGTTTTTTCTTAAGGAAGAGAGAGAGATGGCCCCTTGCCGTGGCAGGGTTTACCTGGTCTGTAGTTTAGCCAGCCTTCTTTTGGTCTGGAACCAAAGCCTTATCCAGGCAGAGGAGAATTCTTATAGTCTTTTTCTGAAAGGGCTGGCGGCAATTGAAGAGAAGAACCTTCCAGCGGCTGAGCAGTATCTAAAGGAAGCGGCAAAGATTGACCCCAAAAGCAGCCAGGTGTGGTGCGGTCTGGGTAAGGTTTATCTTCAGAAAGAACGTTTAAAAGAAGCGGTGGCAGCCTACCGAAAGGCAGCAGTGCTTGATCCGCAAAATAAAGAACCTTATTACGGACTGGGAATAGCTTATCTACGCCTGAAAAGATACCCACTTGCCCGCTTCCAATACGAAAAACTGATAAAGCTTTATCCGGAAGAGAAAGAAGCCTATTTGGTTTTGGCTGACTTATATACTGGAGCCGGACTTACCCGTCAAGCCCTTAAAACCTATGAGAAATTAACCCGCCTCTTTCCGGATAATGCGGTGGTCTTCTATAACCTTGGTGTCCTCTTTGTTCAGAAAAAAGAGTATCGGTCGGCAAAAAGGGTTATTGACCGGTCAATAACCCTCTCACCTAATTTCCTTCCTGCCAGAAATCTTTTGGGAAGGGTTTATCAGGAGACCGGAGACCTTACCGCCGCCGAGGCTGCTTTTCAAGAGGTGTTAGCCCTTTCTCCTGATGACCCAGTGGCCCGAACCTCTCTGGCGAGAATCTATTTTGAGAAGGAACGGTGGCAGGAGGCAGCCGAAACCCTGGAGAAGATTTCTGAGTCAAAGAATCCGGAACTGTTGCGTCTGCTTGGATTTGCCTATCACAAAAACAGGGATTACGAAAAAGCGCTGGCGTCTTTTCGGAAAAGTCTCATCTTGAAGGACGAAGCCACCACCAGGTTTTACCTGGCAATAACCTTGGATAGCCTAAAACGGGATACGGAAGCGATAGAAGAGTTACGAAAAGTAGTGGCTCAAGAACCGGATAATCACGTCGCTCTCAACTATCTTGGCTATACCCTGGTAGAACGAAACGAAGACCTAAGCGAAGCGAAAAGATTGATTGAGAGGGCGGTCCAAATGGAACCGGAAAACGGCGCCTATCTTGACAGTTTGGGGTGGCTCTATTTTAAAGTAGGAAACCTCCGTTTTGCCCGATACTATCTTCTGAAAGCAGCGCGGTATGAGAAAGACCCGGAAATATTCCAACACCTTTCAGAACTTTACCGGTGTTTAGGCGATGCTAAAAAGGAGGCGTATTACCGAAAAAAATCCCAATCCCTGCGAGAAAAAGAGGATAAGAATAGGGAAGGTCTTAAGTGAGACGACGTTCTCTCCTTGAAAAGAGACTGGCAATTGCCTGACGATTGATTAGAGAAAGGGTAAAGAGTAAAGGAAGGGTAGAAAAACAGATATAACCGGTAGCGGAGCCACCATAGAGGCCGTAAAGGTAAAGGAAGAAGGTAGCCACACAGATGGAGACAACCCTTCCACTACGCGGACCAAGCCTTTGGGCAAGAAAATAGAGGACTATTACCACCAGAAAGACTTTTGGCAAAAGATAAAGAACCACCCCTCCAGCAGTCGCAATGCCCTTCCCCCCCCGGAAACGAAGGAAGATGGAATAGGAGTGACCCAACACCGCAGCAGAACCTACCAGAGTGAGAAAAAGTAACTGTAAGTTTTGCGGAGGGAAAAGATTGGTATGAAAAGACCAAGCCTTGGCAATCATCATCGCCAAGCAACCCTTTGCGGTATCAATCAACCAGACCAGAATTCCGAACGCTTTCCCTACCTCACGGTAGACATTAGCGGCTCCAGGATTGCCGGTACCCAGAGTCCTTATATCCTTTTTCTTGACAAGCCAGGTTAGCAGGTAAGCTGGAGAGATGGAGCCTAAAAGATAACCCAAAACTATACTACAGAGCCACAACATCTTCTAATAAAAACGTCGGTATAGGTCGGATAGGGTTTTCACATCTGGTTGTCCAGGAGCGGTGGTAGTAACCAGGAAACCATAAGTAAAAACAGAACCGAATAAAGGGGAAACGACCCGGAAAATAAGGCTATTCTTTCCCATCCCAACAGTGCTAATTATGTGCCGCCGGGAAAAGGTGTGGCAGAAGGAAAGGAGACGCACCGCATCCTCAGTGGTTTCCACAGGAACAGCCACTTTGAAGATATCAGCCCCTAAATTATTTGCTTTCTGGAGTTTTTCATACAGGGTGCTCTCCGGCGGAAGCCGCCGAAAGTTATGGTAGGACGCAATCACCGGTTTTTTTGACCTTGCCGCAATAGTTATTACCTTATGGGCAATGGAAGAATCTACCTCTATGTCAACAGCATCTGCCGTTGGAGTTAAGCATTCAAAAAAGGGTAATCTTTTTTCATCCGACAGGCTCTCCGGAAAGGAATTGCTATCGTTCTCTTCTGGTCTTCGGATGGTGAGGATCACCGGCCTTTTTGACCTTGCCTTCACCTGGCGGAGAAACTGACCACTTTCTTCTTTTCGGTAAGGAATACCTTTTTCTCCGGGGAGCGACCAAAGATGGTCAAAACGGATTTCAAAGAGGTCGGCTAACTTCCAGGCTGACTTCTCCCAGAGAAGATCCGCCACCACGCCTACGATCAGCGGACGACCGGGTTTTAACGAAAGAGTGCCAATCTCTATTCTCTTTTTCATCCTTCCTTTTACTATTTAATTATAAACGACCAAAGTTAAAATTACAATCAGGAAAAAGTAAAGAAAGAAGGTTGATCTTATACCAAAGATTTTCAGTAGCCTCTTCAGGTCGGGAACCTTGAGAGGCTTGCGCCATACCCGCATAAGAGGGGGCCGAGAGAGATGAATCGCCTTATAAGGACAGACCTCCTGACAGCAGTAGCATCGGATACAACGACTCTTGATGAAAGAGACCCTTTTCTTCCTGATGGTAATGGCTTTGGGTTTTGCCGGACAAGCCTTTATACAGTTACCGCAGAGGCGACAGATTGGCGGCAGAGAAAATATCGGAATGGGAACGGTGAGGCTCTTTAAAATCTGCCTTAATAACGGAGGAAGCGGAATCACACTCTCCACTGAAGTGAGCCTCCGCGGAGGTTGGAAAAAAACCCTTTTCGGCCTGCCAAGGTAAATCACCTGGTACCCTCTTTTCTTCATCCTTTCCCTAAGATAAATAGTCTGACTGGGATCAAGAGAAATCATCTTCATCACTTCTATGTCCAGCGCCGGACAATCGGTGGAAGCAGCCAGAAAACCGGCAAACTTTGTCCGGCCGGCTGAGGGGCCTTCACCTTCCATCCCAACGACCCCATCGATAAAACCCAATCGGGGCCTGACCGCATCTAAAATATCAAGAAAGAAATCAGCCAGTCTTTCACTATTCGCAAAACGGAGATGGTAGTCTGATTTTAAGAGACCCGGCAAACAGCCAAAAAGGTTTTTGACACTTCCGGTAAAGTAAAACTGACTGTGGGTTTTCAGTTTTGCTACTGAGATGACAGCATCAAACTGGTTCAGTTCCGCAGCCACTGGAACACTCTTGACTACCCGACCCTGGGGAAGTGCCACAGTGACCGTTCTTGTGAAATTGACCACCGATACTCCCAACCTCTTTAAGGGGTCGGCCAGTCTTTGTCGAGCAATGCACTCTGGAACACTGCCGATGCCAGGACCATCGCCGATAGCCACCCGACAACCCCAGTCAAGAAAGCATTGGCATAAAACCAGTAAGACCTGAGAATGGGTGGTTATTGCCTTCTCGTCTTCAGAAGGCTGGAGAAAATTTGGTTTTAAGAGAACCTTCTCGCCGGACTGGAAAAGTCTTTTGGCTCCCATCGCCTCAAAGATTTCCCGGACAGCGCGGAAGACATCATCAGCCGAATAACTCTGGCAGGCGGCCACAAATACCTTGTTCATCACTATAATTGCTTGCTTTTGAACTATCCGGTGGGCTATTCAATTTAACTCTTTTCTCCAAAGATAAAATTACTAATCTTGCAGTTTGGATTGGGCGAAAGAAAGGGTCTTTTTAAGGATGTCCGTAACTTCCTGTGGAGAAAGGCCAGCACCCCTACCAACCTTAAAATACCGTTCTGGGGTAAAAAGGTCATCTTCAGTATGACCATCAGTATTGATCACCAGTCTTCCACCCAATCTGCGCCACATCTGAACAAGGTACCCATTGGAAAGGCAATGGCCTTTCCGCGCTGAGATCTCAAGGAGAATATTCCGTTCTTTCGCCAGGAGAAAATCTTCCTCGGAAATCAAGCCTGGGTGTGCCAGAATATCTATCTCCGCCTCAAGGGCTTTGCGGTTTGTCCCTGGGACCACCGGTTCTACTGAAGTTTCACCGTGTACTAAAATTAACTTTGCGCCAAGCATCCTTGCCTGCAAAACCAGTTCTTTAATGGAGCCGGCCGGTGGGTGCGTAACCTCTGCTCCACAAATTACCTTTATGCCCGACACCTTGCGGTTGATCTCTGCTGCTGCCTTTACTATTTCGGGAACGACTCGTTCTATGTTGGAGGTATCAACGTGGTCAGTGATCGCTATCATCTGGTATCCTTTTATCTGTGCCCGGCGGACCAGTTCCATCGGTAGGTAAATACCATCTGAAAGTAAGGAATGAACATGTAAATCTACCAATTTCATCTTCATAATATTTTCCATTTATTATACTTTTAGACTCCGCACTTCCACATTCACCTCGTTCACCTTCATTCCGGTCATTGACTCAACCGCCTCCCTGACCGCCTTCTGTACTTCCCAGGCCAGCTGGGGAATATCGCTGCCGTAAGCCACCTCAACCGCAAGTTCTATAGAAACGCCGTCTTCTTTAACCCTTATCCGAACCGAATGCTGCGGGGCTGACCTCCCAAAAAAGTCAGCGATTCCGCCCATCAAACCCGGAATCACTCTGGTTACTCCCGAAACCCTGCCGGCAGCGGTGGCTGCAATAGCAGCAATAACCTCGTGTTCAATCTTTACCTTTCCGTATGTATCCTTTGCCATTTGCCTCTTTTATATTCCTTAATCGCCCCCCTTTATTCCATAAGAATTGGCTCTTTCTCCAGATAGGACTCAATCATACCCACGTAATATTTTCCACTTAAGAATCCTGCGTGGTCAAGCAGTTTTCGGTAAAGAGGAATTGTGGTCTTAATACCATCTATTTTAAGTTCCATAAGCGCTCGCCGTAGCCGACTCAACGCCTCTTTACGGTCTTTTCCCTTGGCAATCAACTTACCGATGAGTGAGTCATAGAAAGGAGGAACCGAATACCCCGGACAGATGTGGGTATCAAACCGTATCCCAGGGCCAGAAGGAAAACAGACATTTTTAATCAGGCCAGGGGATGGTTTAAAGTTTTGGGTCGGATCCTCAGCGTTTATCCGGCACTCGATCGCCGCTCCTTTCATGCATACCTCTTTCTGGGAAAGAGAGAGTTTCTCTCCATTGGCGATACGCAGTTGTTCCTTAATAATATCCACCCCCGTTACTTCTTCCGTCACTGGATGTTCCACCTGAACCCTGGTATTCATCTCCATAAAGTAGACGTTTAACTGGTCGTCCACTAAAAACTCCATCGTCCCCACACTTCGGTAGTTAATGTGTCTTGCTAATCTTCTGGCGTAAAGAGAGAGGCGAGCACGCATCTTGGGTGAGACGATTGACGAGGGTGCTTCCTCAATCAACTTCTGATGCCGACGTTGCAAAGAACAGTCCCTCTCTCCCAGAGCAACTACATTCCCATACAGATCAGCCAGAATCTGAACCTCCACGTGACGGGGCCGTTCTATAAACTTTTCCAGGTACAGTTCAGGGTTATCAAAAGCAGCCAGCGCCTCCCCCTGGCAGGCTTCAAAATTAGGAATTAAGTCCTTGGGTTCCCGCACAACCCGGATACCCTTTCCCCCGCCTCCGCCAGCCGCTTTCAGAATTACTGGAAAACCAATCTTTTTTGCAAGTCTAATGACCTCCTCTTTGTTCTTTATCGGCGTTAATGTTCCAGGCAGAATTGGAACCCCGGCCTTTGCTGCGTTCCGTCGGGCTGAGACCTTGTCACCCATCAGCCTGATGTTCTCAGCAGTAGGTCCGATAAAGGTGATACCGCTATCCTCGCATATCTCCGCAAAAGAGGGGTTTTCGGAGAGAAAACCATAACCGGGATGGATGGCGTCACAACCGGTGACCTCCAGAGCCGAGAGAATAGCGGGAATGTTGAGATAACTCTCTAAACTTGAAGCCGGACCGATGCAGATCTTTTCCTTTGCCAGACGCACCGGGAGACTATCCCGGTCCGCTTCCGAAAAGGCAATGACGCAGGGTATTTCTGCTTCCATGCAGGCGCGCCAGAGGCGCAAGGCGATCTCTCCTCGGTTAGCAATAAGAATCTTTTTAATCACGTTTTTTCAAGCAGAAAAAGGACCTGACCAAACTCTACTAGTTTTCCATCTTCAGCCTTAATCTGGAGCACTCTTCCACTGGTTTCACTCTTGACTTCGTTCATTACCTTCATCGCTTCCACAATGCACAGCGTGTCGCCCGGTTTGACTTCACTCCCGACCTCAACAAAGGGTGGAGCGCCAGGGGCTGGAGAACGGTAAAAAGTACCTACCAGCGGGGAGGTCACCACGACTACGTTGTCAGGCTTTTTTAACTCTGCCTCCCGAGGAGTCCGGGAAGGAACCAAAGAAGGTCTTCCTTCTTCCGGTATTCCCGGCTCCGAAGAGATGAAGAAGGGAAGTTTTTCGGCTCCTTCTTTTACAAGGTAAAGGTTGAATCCCTCTTTTTGGACGGAAAGGATCAGTAGATGATGCTTTTCCATAAACTCAACAAACGGTTTTAGCTCTTCCGGTTCCATATCTCCTTTCTCTTTAAACCCTGGTAACATACTGGCCGGTCCGAGTGTCAATTCTGATGGTGTCCCCCTCATTTACGAAAAGGGGTACCATCACCACTGCGCCAGTTTCCAAAGTGGCGGGTTTACGCGTGGACTGGACCGTATCCCCTTTTATACCAGGAACTGTTCGGGAAACCTTTAACTCTACAAAGTCCGGTAGTTGAATCCCAATAACTTCCTGACCGGCTTTTTTGACTATGGCCTCATCCCCTTCACGCAGAAATTGCAGAACCTCCTTCAGGGATGCGATTGGAAACTGGAGTTCCTCCATTGTATCCTCATTGAGAAAATATGCAGTTTCCCCATCGCGATAAAGGTACCTTCCTTTCTTTTCCGTGACCTTTACTACCTCTACCCTTTCCGAAGAGCGCAAGGAACGCTCATATATCTTGCCACTTTTGACCAGCCGAAGTTTACACTTGATGTAAGCCGGGCCCTTACCTGGCTTTACGTGTTGAAAAGTTACCACTTCTTGAAGTTCTCCATCCAGAGTAAAGACCATTCCGGGCCGCAAATCGTTAGCGTTCATAGGCTAATTCCTTTTAAAATTGATGGAGAAAACGGATGTCATTTTCGTAAAAGAGTCGGATATCCGGTATGGCGTATTTAATCATCGCTATCCGTTCTATCCCCATCCCAAAGGCAAAACCGGTTATAGAATCCGGGTTGTAGCCTACGTTGCGAAAGACCTTCGGATGAACCATTCCACAGCCCAATATCTCTAAAAAACCGGAATGGCCACAGGAAGAACACCCTTTTTCCTGGCAGAGGGGACAGGAGATGCTTACCTCAGCGCTGGGTTCGGTAAACGGAAAGAACGAAGGTACAAATCGGGTCCGGAAAGAAAAGGGAAAGATATTTTCCAGAAAAGCGGTAAGGATCCCCTTTAAGTGCGTAAATCGGATTCCCTTTTCCACCACCAGACCTTCCAGTTGGTGAAAGACCGGGGTATGCCGAGCGTCTGAAGCATCCCGTCGGTAGCACCGGCCCGCGGTAATGATGCGGATAGGGGGTTTCTCTCTTTCCATCACCCTAATCTGAACCGGAGAGGTATGGCTACGCAAAAGAATGCCAGCAGTTAGATAGAAGGTATCGTGTGTATCCCTTGCCGGGTGGTCTGCTGGCGTATTGAGCGCATCAAAGTTGTAGTATTCTGTCTCAATCTCCGGACCCTCCCGCTTCTGAAAACCAAACCTTTCAAAAAAGGAAATCGCCTCCTGAATAACCTGGGTTATGGGGTGAAGGTGCCCTATTTTAATCTCTGGTCCCGGCAGGGTAAGGTCTATGGGAATTTTGGGTTTCTCCTTAAATCGTCTTGCCAATTCCATAAGTTTTGTTTCTATCTTTTCCTTAAGCCGGTTCCCAGCTGCTCCCAAGCGCCGGCGTTCTTCGAGGGGAAGACCTCTTAAACCTCGGAGAACCTCGGTGAGCAGTCCGCTTTGCCTCCCTAAAAACTTAATACGTACCCTTTCCAGTTCAGAGGCGCTACTGATTTCGGCAAGAGCCTTTTCAAACTCAACCCTTATCTCTTCAATTCGGTCGTCCATATTCTTCTGAACCCTTCTCCTTATCAACGGTACAATCCCTGCTGGATGATAAAGGTGCGTACCGGTTCCGGAACAAAGTACCTGATGGATTTACCTTCCTTGATTCTTTGTCTAATCTCGCGTCCGGAGATAGAAAAGAGATTCATCCTCAATACTCTTTGTTTGATCCGGAAAGGAAGACCTTTCGGAAAAGTAGCACCTTCCCTGGCTGCCACGGCAAAAGTAACCAGACCAGCCAGTTCCTTGATTTTATACCAGGAGCTGATCTCCTGAAAAGCATCGGCTCCCAAAATCAAAAAAAAGTCTGCTGGTCCGCAAATTTCTCTCAAGCGCAAAACCGTTTGATAGGTATACGAAGGTCCAAGTTGCTTCACTTCAAAGTCAGAGACTACAAAGAAAGGATTACCTGCGGTGGCCAGTAAAACCATCTGGTGCCGGAAGTGCGCCGGCGCTTCGGCTGGTTCCCGATGAGGTGGGGTGCCCGCAGTAATAAAATAGACCCTTTTCAGGTTCAAATCTTCCCGGGCAGTTTCTGCTAAGATAAGATGACCCAGATGGATAGGGTCAAAAGTTCCACCTAAAATTCCAATCTTTGTCATAAGATATGGGATATTGAGTTACCACTTAAAATTTTTAAGACCATTTTCAAGTCCTTAACTGACCACTGCCGTAAACAAGATATTTGTAGGAAGTCAGTTCACGCAGGCCCATCGGTCCCCGGGCGTGAATCTTATCGGTGCTTATCCCTATCTCTGCGCCCAGACCAAATTCAAAACCGTCCGTAAACCGGGTGGAGGCATTGTGGTAAACTGCAGCCGCATCCACCTCTTTCAGAAACCGCTCCGCAGCTTTTTTGTCCTCGGTGATGATCGCCTCTGAGTGGCCGGTCCCATACCTATTAATCCAGGCAATGGCCTCATCCAGAGAGGAGACAATTTTGATGGCTATGATCAGGTCCAAAAACTCTTGACCCCAGTCATCTTCTTTAGCCAAGACCGCTTCCGGAATAATCTTCACTGTCTCAGGGCAACCGCGCATCTCCACACCGTATTCATTAAAGAGTCGCGCCATTTCTGGTAAAAACTTTTCAGCAATTTCCCTATGAACCAGCAGGGTTTCGGTAGCATTGCAGGTAGCGGGTCTCTGGGTCTTGGCGTTGAGCGTGACCTGCCAAGCCATCTTCAGGTAGGCAGCCCGGTCAACATAAGTATGGCACACACCTTTGTAGTGTTTTATCACCGGAATTCTGCTCTTCTCCACCACGGTTCTGATGAGCGATTCTCCACCCCGAGGAATAACCAGATCTATATCCTCCGAGAGAGAAAGAAGATAATCTACCGCAGAATGTTCCCTGCTGGTCACAAGAGTTGCACAACTTTCTGGAAGACCAGAACTTTTCAAGACATCGCGTAACAAACCTACCAAGAGAATGTTGGTGTTGAGAGAATCGGAACCGCCTTTAAGGATTACTCCGTTACCGCTTTTCAGGCAGAGACTTACTGCTTCAATCGTCACATCAGGTCGGGATTCATAAATGATGGCGATTACCCCAATGGGAACTGTTACCTGTTTTATAAGGAGTCCATTGGGTCTCCTTGTTTTCCATAAGGTCCGATTGAGAGGGTCAGGAAGGTCTTTTACTGCGATCAGAGAGTGGGCCATCCGGTTAATCCTTGCTTCTGTAAGGGTAAGACGGTCGAGATAAGCACCGCTCCGGCCCGCCTTCCTGGCCAAATCAACCTCTTTCTGGTTTTCCCGGATAATTCCTTCCTTCTCGTTCAAAACCTTTTCCGCAAGAAGAGAAAGGCAGTGGTTGCGTCTTTCTAGTGGGGCGACAGCCAGTACCCGGCTTGCGGTTCGGGTCGCTTTTGCCTGTTCCTGGATCTCTTTCATAAAACAATTTATTTTACCACAAAAACCTCTCCAAAAGAAGTGCAGGTGGACTTGTCTGTTTCACCTTTTACATTAGCACATTCCCAAAATGGTATAATAAATTTCTACTTTAATTTAGAAACCCTGACAAAGTATAAAACTGGAGGAGAGATGCTGGATGAGTTGACCATTTCTCGGGCGATTGTGGAAACTTATCTGAAGGACCTATTAGAGTACTTGGAGACTGAAGTAGCTATTGCCGGTGCCGGGCCAGCCGGCCTCACCTGCGCCTATTTTCTGGCCCGAAAGGGAAAGAAGGTGGCGGTCTTTGAACGTCAGTTACGAGTAGGAGGCGGAATGCCAGGTGGTGGAATGATGTTCAACAAAATTGTTATCCAAGAAGAGGCGGTACGCATCCTTGATGAGTTTGGCATCCGCTACCAGTCCTATCAGAAAGGCTACTACGTGGCCGACTCCCTGGAAGCCGTTTCTCTTTTGACCGCCCGCGCCATTCAGGCAGGCGCCAAAATCTTCAATCTGATTTCCGTGGAAGACCTTTCTCTTCAGAATGAACGGGTAAATGGGTTAGTCTTAAACTGGGCAGCGGTCAAAAGTGCCAACTTACATGTTGACCCGCTTACTGTGAGGGCAAAGGCGGTGGTAGATGCCACTGGACATGACGCGGTTCTCTGCCGACTTCTGGTAGAGAAGGGCAAAGTATCCTTAAATATTCCAGGGGGTAGGGTTGTCGGAGAAGGTCCTATGTGGGCAGAAAAGGGTGAAACTATGATTGTAAACAATACCTGCGAAGTCTTTCCAGGTCTTTTCATCGCAGGAATGACGGTTAATGCGGTTTGCGGCGGCCCCAGGATGGGGCCCATCTTTGGC
>CAZPLE010000043.1:0-9240 GCA_964587375.1 uncultured bacterium | reverse complement strand
GGGAACTCTTCCTTATTTTAAAACCGGGTCTAAGGGAAAGGCTTGTTATCTTTTTAAACTGGGTGATGATGCGCCGTGCCGCTGGACTAATTTCGGTTTCCCGGTTTGGTGCCCGACGTTATGCCAGATTTTTGGGTATTGATGAAAAAAGGATTTCTATCATCTACCCGCTGATCAATCTTGGAGATTTCTCGGCGAAAGGAAAGCATGTGGGACTGGAACCACACTTTCAAAATAAGAAGATACTTTTATTTGTGGGCCGAATTACCAAAGGCAAAGGAATTAGACAACTTCTGAAGGCTTTTACCGAAAAGGTGGTCCCTTTTCATCCCGAAGCGGTTTTAGTCTTGATTGGCAAAATGACAGCGGATACCGGGCCACTAATCCAAAATTTCTTGAGTTCTCACCAGCAGGAGCGGATTATTTACTTAGGGTCAGTGGAAAGGGAGAGAATACCCTATTATCTCTCCGGCGCTTACCTCTTCATCAGCCCCACGGAGAAAGAGTTCTTAAGTCTTGCCCTGATGGAGGCTCTGGCTTGCGGAATTCCGATAATCGCCACCAACCGAGGTGGTGTTCCAGAAATACTCTTACCCGGTAAAAATGGGCTTCTTCTTGAGAATAACACTCCGGAGGCGATTGCCGAGTCATTAAATACCCTTCTCAGTAATGAAGATTTAAGAAACCGGTTGGCTTCTTATGCCCGAACGAGCCTTCTGGTAAATTTTACTCCAGAAAAACTGGTGGCACAACGTCTCCAGTTCTACCACCAAATAATTAAGAGAAAGAGATGAGCGAATCAAAGAAAAGAATCTTTGTGGTGATTCGGAATGATGACTTTTCCGCTCTCTCGGATTTAAAATGGGAAAGGTATATTCTGGAAGGGTTTAAAGATGGTCTTGTGCCCCAAACATTCGGGGTGGTGCCCTTTATGGCCGAAGACCCACACAACCCCAAAAATTCAAAGACTTATCCCCTTGCCGAAAATCTGGCGGCGGTGGAATTTTTGAGGCAAAGCATAGGGTCCAGGCTGATAGAAGTTGCTATGCACGGTTATACCCACCGCACCAATCTTTTCTATCCCTCTGCGGAAAGACCTTCCCAAAAAGGACCTTGGTATCCTGGTCCCGGGGAAATGGTCTGGTCCCCATTTCGGCCAGCAAAACGAGCATGGTATAGCGAGTGGCGCCAGATACCTTTTGCCGAACAGATAGGCCTTTTAAAAAAGGGAAAAGAGTATCTGGAGGCAACCCTCAATGTCAAAATAGTCTCTTTTATCCCGCCGTGGAATTCTTTTGATGACAGAACATTTATGGCGTTGAAGGAGATTGGCTTCCAGATAATTTCGGCGAAATTTTCGGTTCACAATTATCCCTACTTCATCTTGAGAGAGGATGGCCCTCTTTTTGTAGAGTGCACTACTTACCTTCCAGGCGTTTTGGAAGCGATCAAAAAGGCTCGCACCTTCGTAGCCTCAGGTGGGCGGTTTGCTCTCATTGTTCTACTTTATCATTCTTGGAGTCTGAAGTATCGGTCCGATTTAGAGGAGTTGTTAAAATCTTTCTTGCAGGAGATCAAAGGAGCTCCAGACTTAGAGATTCTACCCTTGATGGCTTTACCTGAGGTTTTAAGAAAGGGCTTCCGGGAGATTGCCTATCTAAGGGCCCTCTCCCGCTGCCACCAGTTTCAAGCTGATTACTTCCGAAAGATCTTTCATCTTTCCTGTCAGAACCCAACCTTTGAGGGTCTTTATGTAGAGGACCGCCAATACTATTCCTCCCAGATAAGAAAAAATCGGCGGCTAAAATTGGCCTTTTACATCCTGGAAGCGCTCTTCTTCTTTCTCCTTGGTCTTTTGCTCAGCAGGTTATGGTGAAGTTAAGATGCTAAAAAGAATAATAAAAAAGATATTGCCGGGTAAGGTTTCTGAAAAGTTGTGGTTATACCGACAGAAGTGGCTTCCACCGTCTGGTTTGGTCTTTTTTGGGAACCTGCGCCGTCTGAAGCCCATCGCCAAACACTTTGTGAGAGGATTGCCTATAGACCGGTATTACGAAGAAATGTTTCTGCATCATTACCGTGAGGATATCCGTGGTCATGTCCTGGAGATTGGAGATGATAGATATACTAAAAAATTTGGGGGTAAAAAGGTTGAGCGATCGGATGTGCTCCACGTCCAGGAAGGAAACCCTAACGCCACCATCATCGCTGATCTCACCAAGTCAGAAGGTCTTACCTCCGAAATCTTTGATTGTATAATCTGCTCTCATACCCTCCAATTTATTTATGATGTAAAAGAAGCGGTCAAAACACTTTACCGCATCTTAAAACCGGGTGGCGTCCTGTTAGCGGCTGGCAACGGCATCACCAAAATTAGCCGCTACGATATGGAACGCTGGGGCGAATACTGGCATTTTACTTCACTTTCTACACGCCTTATTTTTCAAGAGCTCTTTCCTCCCCAGAACGTGACCGTAAAGGCTTATGGCAATGTGCTGGCAGCGGTGGCTTTTCTCCATGGAATAGCTGCACAGGAGTTAAGAAAGAAAGTGCTTGATTACCATGACCCTGATTACGAAATCTTAATTGCGATCAGGGCTGTAAAACCAAAGAAAGAAGGGAAAGAATGAACCTCCTTTTTATCTCCCGGGAGTTTCCCGGAAAAAGAGAGCCGGAACAAGCCACCTTTAACCGGCAACAGATAGGGGGCCTTTCAGCCCGGATGAAGATCAAGGTTATCTCTCCCCGACCATGGTTTCCTTTCTGCCGCCGGCACCTTTACTATCCCATTCTGCCTCTAATAGAAAGGGAGAAAAGGGGCAATATTGAGATCTTTTATCCCAAGTTTTTCAACCTGCCTGTGTTGGGCAGAAACTTCCAGCCCTTCTTTCTCTCTTTAGCCCTGTGCCGGACGGTGAGAAAGATAAGGAGAAACTTTCCTTTTGATGCAATCTACACCAACCCTCTTTATCCTGATGCTGCCGCTTCTTTGACAATTGGCCGAAGATTTAAAGTCCCGATTACTGCTGCAGCGCTGGGAAGCGATGTCAATATGAGCCTGAATTCTCGATGGCGTCGACGGCAATTAATGAAGGTATTGAAAAATGTCTCAGCGGTGATGACTGTGAGCAATGACCTGCAAAAGAAGGTAACGGATATCTTTCCCCAGGTGAAGTGTAAAACGATCTATGATGGGGTTGACCATACCCTTTTCCAACCGATAGAAAGAGCCGAAGCGCGAAAATTGTTGGGATTGAAAAAAGAGGGTAAAATTATCCTTTTTATCGGAAATTTGCTCAAAAGTAAAGGGGTCCAGGAACTTAAAAATGGATTTTTGCAACTGGCCAAGCCCGGTGACACCCTCTTCTTTATCGGTGATGGCCCAATGAAAAAGAGATTGGCTGACAAAAAAACTGGTTGTGCCGTAATCCTTAAAGGAAGAATTCCTCACCAGGAGATTTCTTTGTGGTTGAATGCCGCTGACCTCCTTTGCCTTCCCAGTTATCAGGAAGGGGTTCCCAATGTAATCTTGGAGGCTCTTGCCTGTGGCACTCCTGTGGTGGCAACCAAGGTTGGCGGAATACCGGAGATTCTGCCGGAAAGAGAATGTGGCATTCTGGTTCCTGCCGGCGATACGTTGGTTCTGATGGAAGCGATCAAGGAGGCATTAAAGAAAGAGTGGGATAGGAAAAAGATACGCCTTCAGGGGCTTAAGTTTTCCTGGGAAAAAAACGTCAAAGAGTTAGAAGCACTTATTAAATCAACACTTTTTTAGATAATCTTTATTAAAAGAGATGATGGAAGGAAAGAATATTATCGCCTTTTCTAAGGAGTGGGAAGCCGACTGGACAAGCAATCATCATATCCTTACAGTCCTGGCGCGTAAAAACAGGGTGTTGTGGATAAACTCTATTGGCATGCGTTCTCCGGCTATTGCTCAGGCCAAAGACTGGCAACGAATGATAAAAAAGATATTTCAGGGGGTAAAGGGCATCAGGAAGAAAAAGAAAAATCTTTATCTCCTCACCCCACTGGTCTGGCCCTTTGAGAAACCGCATTTTTTGCGCCGGTGGAGTTTCAGGCTCTTGACAATTCAGATCCGTATTTTTATCTGGCGAATGAGGATGAGGCCTTTTCAACTCTGGACATTCTTACCTTCAGCCGAATATTTTGTAGGCAGGCTGGGTGAAGAATTTTCGGTTTATTACTGCACCGATGACTGGCGCAATTTCCCGCATATCGGCGGAGAAAAACTCGCCTCCCAGGAAAGGAAACTGCTCAAAAGAGTAAACTGTGTCTTTGCTACCTCCCGTTATCTGAAGAGTCAGAAAGAGAGAGTGAACAAACATGTTTATCTGATTACCCATGGTGTGGGAAAGATATTCCAAAAAAAGGGAAAAATGGAAGCTCCAGAAGATATGAAAATGATACCCAGACCTATTTTGGGGTTTTGCGGCTGGCTGTGCGACCGGGTGGACAAAGACTTGCTTTTTCAACTGGCACTCTCCTGTCCGAACTGTTCTCTCGTCCTGATAGGTAAAGAGACTGGGGATTTTTGGAAACTGAAAACCCTTCCCAATGTCTATTTTTTGGGGCAGAAGCCCTATGTGCAGTTACCAGGATATCTTTCTCTTTTTAATGTAGCCCTTATCCCGTATCAGATGTTGCCAGAACTGATGGCGGCCACCAATCCTATAAAGTTAAAGGAGTATCTTGCTCTTGGGATTCCGGTGGTAACGACCGACCTGACGGAAGCCTATCAGTACCATGATGCTTGCTGGATTGCCAGAACAGATGAGGAGTTTATAAGGTGTGTGAAGGAGGCTCTGGAGCCTTCCGGAAAAGTACGGGGAAAAAAGGGAAAAGAGATGGTAGCCAAAGAAACCTGGGAAAGCAAGGTAGAATATTTAAGCCAGATAATTGAAACCGAGATGAAAAGACAGGGTTAAATGCTCTCTTTGTTCTATGTAAGTTTAGGGGTTTTGTGTTACACCTTTTTTGGATATCCGCTCCTTGTAGGGGTAGTTGGGTATCTGTTTCCCAAAAAAGTCAAGAAGAAGCCAATCTTTCCTCAGGTCTCCTTGCTCCTTTCTGTCTATAATGAAGAGTTGAGAGTCAAAGAAAAACTTGAAAATCTGCTCTCCCTTCATTATCCGGAAGAGCGATTGGAGATCCTGATTGGCTCCGATGGTTCTACTGACCAGACCAACAAGATTCTTCGGTCTTTTAATTGCCTTTCTGGAAAGAAAGGTTTAAAATTTCCAATTCGGGTATTTTACTTTCCAGAAAGAAGGGGCAAACCCGCAGTCTTGAATGAACTGGTAAAAGAGGCGAAAGGAGAGATTTTGTTCTTTGCGGACTGCCGTCAGCGCTGGAATGAAACAGCGCTGGAGCGAATAACAGAAAATTTTGCTGACCCAAAAGTTGGTGTGGTCAGTGGCTTGGTAAAGGAAGGTGAGGAAGGTTATTACCGAAAGTATGAAAACTTTATTCGCCTTTCAGAAGCCAGATTCTCTTCCACACCCGGTGCTTACGGACCCATCTACGCTATACGTCGGTCACTCTTTTCTCCCCTGCCTGTGGACACCATTCTTGACGATTTTGTCCTGCCGATGGAAGCGGTAAAACAGGGATACCGCTCTCTTCTGGAGGTTGAGGCAGTGGCTGATGACCTTGCCTTTCCACTTATTCAGGAAAGGGTCCGGAAGATAAGAACGCTTGCCGGCAATTTTCAGGTGTTTTTACGCTACCGATGGCTCTTAAATCCCTTTGTCAACCCTATCTGGTTTCAGACGTTCTCCCATAAATTTTTGCGGCTCATTGCTCCCCTCTTTCTTCTTTTGCTTTTCTTCTCCAACCTCTTTTTGTGGGAAAAAGGAGGCTTTTACCGAACCCTATTTTTACTTCAGGTAGTCTTTCTGCTGATAGCCCTTGCCAGCTTGAGATGGAAAGAGTCCAGAATATGCCGGCTGGCGGCTACTTTTTTGGAACTGAACTGGTGCACTGTGGTAGGCTTCTGGCACTTCTGTACCAAGAAGCAAAAGGTTACCTGGGAAAAGGTAAAAGGATGAAAAAATGTTACCAATAGGGCACTTTGCCTGTGGAGCCGGCGTTGCCTTTCTGGTCAATATACTACTCTATCTTCTTCGGCGTTGCAAAACCACCTTTCGGCACTTGCTCTGGATGCCAATCTCAATCGTCCTGGCCGGATTTTGGGCTTTCGGTCCGGACTGGGTTCGACTCTTCAAGTATCTTCTCGGCCAGCCGTATGCCTATTCCAGCGAAGCACACAAACCCGGTTGGCCCGATATCTTCTTTTTTCATGGCTATCTGGACAAATACTTTCCGGATAGGGGCACCATTGTGGGGCTGGCAACCCTTATTTTAATCTTTTTAGCCACAAATTTACTTCTCTTAAGAGAGATAAACCGCCTCCGGAAAGATTTGAAGGGTAAAAATTAAAAGAGGTAAGGGTTCCTTTGCCCTCTGAAAAGATTTTAAAGTCTATGCCTTTTCGGGAAATCAGACATACTGCAGACCTAATGGTAGAGGTTGAGTCCAGAACGCTTTCTGGACTTTTTGAAGAAGCTTTAAAGGCCCTCTCCTTTTTGTATGGAAAGGGTCCTATTGCAAAGAATAAAAAACGTAAGAAGATAAAAATAGAGCTGAAAGCAGAGACTCCGGAGGAGTTGCTGGTTTCCTTTCTCAATGAAGTTATCTTTTTAACCGAAAGGGAGCGGGTGGTCTTTCCTCTCGGAAAGGTCACCATAGTTAAAGAAAGCCCATCTGGACTGTCCTTGACAGCCAGCATCTTTAATGATAAAATTCATCCTTTAATTGAGATTAAAAGTGCAACCTACCACAACTTAAAAATCTCTAAGAGTTCTGGAGAAAGGTGGCAAACGAAAATAATCTTTGATGTTTAAATTAGAGGGCAACGATGGAGAAGAAGGCTCTGGAAAAATATCGTAAGGCACTGGAAAAAGAACGGGAGCGCATCTTAAAGAGTATCTCCAACCTAAAAAGCAATGGCCTCCTTAATTCAGAAAGGAATTTTGACCTGGCAGGCATCCCCACCCATCCCGCGGACCAAGGAACGGACAATTTTGAACGCGACCTGAACCTGGGCTTGGTAACTGAAGAAAATGCCGCTCTCCAGGAAGTAGAAGCAGCGCTGGAAAGAATCGCTATGGGTATTTATGGAAAGTGCGCAAAATGTGGAAAGAAGATTGAATCTAAACGGTTGGATGCACTTCCTCAAACACGTTATTGCTTCAGTTGTCAGGCAAAGACAGAGTTGTAACCCGTGTTGCCGAAAACTACCACAGTACCCTTTTTGCTTTCCGCTTCTATATTCCTCTGCGACCAGGCAACTAAGTTTTGGGTAGAAAAGTTTGGTCTTACCCTTACCATTATCCCGGGGTTATTGAGGTTGGCACCCCTTTATAATCCCGGTTTCTTCTTTGGCCTCTTTTACACGCAGTACATTAAGGTCCTTACCTTTTTGATCTCCTTTCTGGTCTTTTTTGTAACCGTAAATCTTTTGAAAAAGGAGACGCAAGAAGGGCTTTTTCTACCAATAGGCACCGGATTAATTTGGGGAGGAATGCTGGGAAACCTAACAGACCGGGTACTTTGCGGTATGGTCTTTGATTTTATTCAGCTGTGGCGGATACCCACCTTTAACCTTGCCGACCTTTCTTTAACCTTCGGTACACTCATTGTCGGACTTAAAATCCTTTCCGGCTTTGCTAACAAAAACAAAGATGGGGTAAAATAAAAAGATGCATCCAGTCTTATTAAGAATAGGTTCTTTTACAATCTATACCTATGGACTGTTGGTGGCGGTCGGGATTGCGGTGGTCTTTTTCCTCGCTTTGCGTCGGACAAAAAGGCTTAAGTATCCCTCAGAGCAAATCATCTACAACCTTGCCTTTACGGCCATAATCGCAGGCCTTATTGGAGCAAGAACCATTCACGTTGCCGCAGAGTGGGGATACTACCGCAATCACCTCACAGAAATATTCCTGCTGCGTCGTGGAGGGCTGGCTATTCAGGGAGGAATATTGTTCGGTTTGGTATTTGGAACCTGGTACCTCTATTTGACCAAAACCTCTCCCCTTCCGGTGCTCGACAGTTTCTTTCTCTATCTTCCTGTGGGCCAGGCCATTGGACGATTAGGCTGTTTCTTCAATGGATGCTGTTACGGCAGACCGTCTTCTTTGCCCTGGGCTATAAAGTTTCCGTTCCTGGAGGCCAGAGTTCACCCGACGGAACTCTATTACTTGGCCGCTCATCTTGGTCTGTTCTTTGTCTTAAACCTTTTTAGTCAAGAGGAAAACATACAGAAAGGAGAACTGACTGCCTGGTATTTTATCCTCTATGGATTTATCCGTTCTCTTCTTGACAATTTCCGGGGAGACCTTCTCCCGGGCTTCCTGGGTCTTTATGCTACTCAGTGGTACGCAATACTCTTTACCATCTTTGGAGCTATAATGCTGACTACCCTAAAGATAAATAACCGGAAAAGGTTTAAAGAATTTAGGGAATAGATAAAATGGATATCATCGTTCAAAAATATGGCGGGTCATCGGTGGCCACCCCGGAAAAGATTTTAAAGATTGCGGAAAAGATTGCAAAACGTATCCAAACTGGCAAAGAAAAGATTGCGGTGGTCGTCTCGGCAATGGGTGATACTACAGATAATCTGTTAGCACTTGCCTCTCAAATTGGCTATCAGGAACGGTCTCCGGAAATGGACCTGCTCCTTTCCACCGGAGAAATAGTTTCAGCATCACTAATGGCGATGGCGCTTCAGAAATTGGGAATTAACGCTTCCACTTTCACTGGAAGAGAAGCAGGCATTATCACTGATACTACTCATACCAGAGCAAGAATCACCGCTCTTAATACCAAACGGATAAAGAAGGCGCTCCGAAAGAATATGGTAGCGGTGGTGACGGGTTTTCAAGGGGTAGCCAAAAACGACCGAATAACTACACTGGGGCGCGGCGGCAGTGACCTTTCGGCGGTGGCTTTGGCAAAAGACTTGAAAGCTGCCTCCTGTGAGATTTACACTGATGTACCCGGTATATTTACTGCCGACCCTAAAATTGAACCGGAAAGCCGACTTATCCCTATTATTTCTTATGAAGAAGCGTTGGAAATGGCTTCTACTGGAGCGGCAGTAATGCAAGCAAGAGCAGTAGAGTTTGGACAGAAATATAACGTCCCCATTAT
>CAZPLE010000042.1:0-2975 GCA_964587375.1 uncultured bacterium | reverse complement strand
GGCCCCAGAAGACCCGAAGAGATAGGTATCCATGCACTTCGGATTGGAGATGTGGTGGGAGAGCACACAGTGGTATTTGCCTCTGCCGGAGAGCGAATAGAGTTTACCCACAAGGCTGCTTCTCGGGAGACCTTTGCACACGGTGCAGTGAAAGCAGCGCTCTTCTTGTATGATAAAAGGCCGGGTCTCTACTCTATGGCTGACGTCCTGGAAGGCTAAAAACTCTTTCGTGTTAGTAGGCTTCCCTATATTTTATGGACCCAGAGTTCAATGAAAGGTTAAAGAGACTGCCACCTTACCTCTTTGTGGAGATGGACCGGAAAAAAAGGGAACTCCGTCAGGCCGGGATGGATATTATTGACTTTGGCATCGGTGACCCTGATACCCCCACGCCGGATTTCGTAATCTCCGCAATGCAGGAGGCAGTAGCCAACCCCCAGTACCACCGCTATCCCTTAGGCAGAGGCAACAGTTCCTTCCGCCAGGCGTGCGCTGCCTGGTTTTTAAACCGTTTTGGAGTTGCGCTTGATCCGGATAAGGAGATAGTGGTGCTGATCGGTTCCAAAGAGGGAATTGGCCATTTACCCTTTGCGTTCCTTAACCCTGGCGACGTAGCCCTTGTGCCGGAACCCGGTTACCCGGTTTATGCTAATGCCACTATCCTTGCCGGAGGTCAACCGGTCTTTCTGCCTTTGGTGGAGGAGGCAGGCTTTCTGCCCAATCTTTCTTCTATTGAAAAACCGCTTCTTCCAAAGGCAAAACTCCTCTTTCTCAATTATCCGAACAATCCAACTGGCGCAGTGGCACCGGACCAGTTCTGGCAAGAGGCGATTGAATTCTGTTCTAAAAACAATATTATTCTCATCTCAGACGCTGCCTATACGGAAATCTATTACCGAGAAAGACCAAAGAGCCTTCTCCAGTTTCCCGGGGGCAAAGAGGTGGGCGTTGAATTTCATTCTCTTTCTAAAACCTTTAATATGGCTGGCTGGCGTATCGGTTTTGCCTGCGGAAACGAAAAGGTTCTGGCCGGCCTGGCCACAGTCAAAGAGAACCTTGACTCTGGAGTTTTTGAAGCCATTCAGGTGGCAGGGGTTGCCGCCCTTACTGCTCCGGAAGATTTTACTCACTCCTTACGTCAGATGTATCGTCGCAGGATAGAGACCTTGGTCACAGGGTTAAATCAGTCAGGCATTCATGCCGAAGTTCCTGCCGGTACCTTCTACCTGTGGGTGAGGGTACCCACCGGCGAGGATTCCCAGGCATTTTCCACCAGGTTACTTGAAAGGTATGGGATATTAACAACCCCGGGTGTCGGTTTTGGACCCCACGGTGAGGGTTATCTGAGGTTTTCTGTAACTCTGGAGGAGGTACGGATAAAAGAGGCGATGGAGCGTTTGAAAGCAGCCGGAATTTAAAGTGTAAAATAAGGAGGCTTTCGATGGCCAGGATTGCAATTGTAGTTGGCAGTGAGTCTGACCTTACTTACCTAACGCCCGCGGAGGAAGTCTTGAGGAGAAACCAGATTCCTTATGAACTTAAAGTCCTTTCTGCGCACCGAAATCCTGAGGAGACAGCAGAGTTTGCCAGAAAAGCAGCCAGAAGGGGCATAAAGGTGATTATTGCCGCCGCAGGATTGTCAGCAGCCTTACCCGGTTTTATTGCCAGTCATACTCATCTGCCAGTCATCGGAGTTCCAGTGGTATCTGGTGTCCTTTCCGGGGTTGATGCGCTTTTGTCCATCCTCCAGATGCCAGCTGGTATACCGGTGGCCACGATGGGATTGGGTAGACAGGCTCCTGAGAACGCAGCCCTTCTGGCGCTGCGGATACTGAACCTCTTGGAAGAAAAGAATCTTGCTTAAATGGAAAAGAGGGAGGCAAAGATGAAGATAGGGATTCTGACCGGTGGTGGTGATTGTCCGGGTTTAAATCCGGCAATCAGAGGTTGTGTTTGCAAGGCTCTGGATTTAGGTTACCAGTGTGTAGGCTTTCTGGAGGGATGGAAGGGTGCCACTGAAGGCAATGCGATCCCTTTAGGGCTGGCTGAGGTTCAGGATATCGTAGACCGCGGTGGTACAATCTTGGGAACCAGCCGTTATAACCCCTTCAAAAAAGAAGGAGGGCCGGAGAAGGTTGAGGCGACCCTAAAAAGGTTTTCTATTGATGCTCTGGTAGCCATGGGCGGAGAGGATACCTTAGGGGTTGCCCACAAACTTTTCCAGCGCGGGGTAAAGGTTGTGGGGGTTCCCAAGACTATGGACAATGACCTTTCTGCAACCGACTATACCTTTGGGTTTGACACCTCAGTCACCAGAGCACTGGAAGCCTGCCGAGCCCTGATAGATACCGGTGCCAGTCACCGTCGGGTAATGGTGCTGGAAGTAATGGGTCGACATGCGGGATGGGTGGCATTATTTACCGCGCTGGCTTCAGGCGCAGACTGGGTGATGTTGCCAGAATTTGAGACTGACCTGGAAGTAATGTATAACCATATCAAGCATGTCTACCAGCGCAAAAAATATGCCTTGGTGATTGTTTCGGAAGGCGCTCACTTCAAAGAGGAAGAAGCGGAGAAGGAACAGAAGGACGAGTTTGGACACATAATTCTGCAAAAGCGAGGGCTGGGTGAAAAGATAGCCAAAAATATTGAGAAGGCTACCGGAATTGAAAGCCGCTACTCCGTCATTGGACATATGCAGCGGGGGGGTGCCCCAACCCTCTTTGACCGCATTCTGGGTCTTCGGGTAGGTGTTAAAGCCATAGAACTTATCTCTGAAGGTAGATTTGGAATGATGGCGGCTCTGAAAGGTCAGGAAGTAGTCGGCGTTCCACTTGCCCAAGCCGTATCTGCTCTGAAAATGGTCGACTCCAAATGGTATGACCTGGCAAGGGTCTTCTTTAAATGAGACAGAATAAGAGACTGGTCGTTCTGACTACTGGCGGGGATGCACCCGGAATGAATGCAGCCATCCG